>JBGPZD010000139.1:0-4294 GCA_041493605.1 Methylomirabilia bacterium | reverse complement strand
GTGGCCCAGTTGGGATGCATGGCGCGCTAGAGGTCGCGCGCGGCCGGCAGCCCCGGCAGCCCCGTCGCGGCGCGCACACCGTTGACGATGGCCTGGGCGACGGCCTCGGCGGCGGCCAGGCCCACGGCCATCACGTCGCCGCGCGCCTCGCCCACGGAGAGGCAGAAGAGCGTGTCGCCGTCGGTGGGCAGGTGGGGCGGCGACAGCGCCCGCGCGAAGCCGTCCATGGCGAGCTGGGCGACGCGCGCGCAGTCGGCCTTGCTGAGGGCCGCCGAGGTCGCGACGACGCCGATGGTCGTGTTGACCGGCCGGAAGGCGGGCGGCGGCACTCCCGAGGCGAGCGCCGCGGCGGTGTCGATGAGGGTGCGGCCGTCGGCCGAGTCGCGAGTGCCGGCGATGAGGCGGCCCGTGGCCGGATCGCGCACGTCGCCCGCCGCGTTGACGGCGACCAGGGCGCCCACCTGGATATCGCCCGCTCGGGACACGGCGACGCCCAGGCCGCCCTTCATGGCGCGCGCCGAGCCGTAGATCTTGCCCACCGTGGCGCCGGCGCCGGCTCCCACATTTCCCTCGGCCACGGGACCGGGCGCGGCGGCCGCCGCGGCGCGGTAGCCCATGGCGCGGTCGGGGCGCGCGCGGTGATCGCCCGCGCCCAGGTCGTAGAGAATGGCGCCGGCCACGTGCGGCACGACCGTGTGGCCGGTCTTGAAGCCGACGCCCCGCTCCTCGAGGTACTGCATCACGCCCCAGATGGCCTCGAGGCCGAAGGCGCTGCCGCCGGCCAGCACCACGCCGTCGGTGGTCGGCACCAGGTGACGCGGGTCGAGAAACTCGAGCCCGTGGACGCCCGCGGCCCAGCCCCGGATCTCGACGCCGCCCACGGCGGGCCGGTCAGGGAGCAGCACCGTGCAGCCGGTGAGCCCGGTTGCGTCGGTGACGTGGCCCACGCGGACGCCGGGGATCACGGTTGCGTTCTCCGCGCCGGCGCGCGGCTCACGTCGGCGCGCCGCGCGCGGCCGAGCAGTCCCCGTTTCACGCTCCTACTGTAGCAAATCCCGAGCGCCCGGAAACCTTGGCCGGTGATGAGGCGGGTGCTAGGCTTCAGGACATGAGAGGCGAGAATCAGGACACGTCAAGCCCGTCGCCCATCGAGCGGCGCGGGGCCCGCCGGCCGCGCCCGCGGCGCCCCTGGGCGCTCATCGCCGCCTGCGGGCTGCTCGTGCTGCTCTCAACCGTGCTGTGGTTCAAGTGGTGGAACAGCCGCGACCGGGTCGTCGAGCTCGACGCCGAGATCAAGAAGGTCTACGCCGAGGCCGAGTCGCTGCGCACCGAGGCGGCGCTGGCCAAGCAGCGCATCGGCCAGCTCGAGCAGCAGCTCCGCGCGCTCTCGGGCGATCACGGCAAGCCCGCTCCCAGAGACCAAAAGCCCGCCAACGGCAAACGCCCCACGCAGTCGCCCTAGACCGGGCTCACCGCCCGCCTCCACACCTCGAGCAACCGGTCGTTCTGCTCCTTGGTGCCGATGGAAATCCGCAGGTGGCCGGGGAAGCCCACTCCCGCGCCGTCACGCACGAGAATCCCCGCCTTGAGCAGCGCCGCGCGGATCGTGCCCGCCTGGGCGCCCGCTCGCGCGAGGATGAAGTTGGCCTGAGACGGCGGCGAGGGCGCGCCGCGCCGGGCCAGCTCGGCGGCGAGCCGCGGCCGTTCCGTCAGCACGACGTCACGGGTGCGCTCGAGATGGGCGGGATCGCCGAGGGCGGCCACCGCCGCCACCTGGGCCAGGCGGTTGACGTTGAAAGGCGCGCGCACCCGGTTGAGCCGCTCGATGGACTCGGGGCGCCCGACGGCGTAGCCCACCCGCAGCCCGGCGAGCCCGGCGATCTTCGAGAACGTCCTCAGCGCGATCACCGTCGGATACCGGCGCGCGAGCGCGACGCCGTCGGCGGTGTCCGGGTCGTCGGCGAAGTCGCGGTAGGCCTCGTCGAGGACCACCAGCGGCGGCTCGGGCCCGAGTAGGTCGACGAAGCGCTCGAGCGCGCCGCGCCCGACCATGGTTCCCGTCGGATTGTGAGGCGTGCAGATGATGACGGCCTTCGTCCGCGGCGTGACGCGCCAGAGCATGTCGTCGAGGTCGGTCGCATAGCCCGCCAGCGGGCTCTGCACCACCGCGGCGCCGGCCAGCGTCGCCTCGGTGCCGTACGGCTCGAAGGCCGGATGCGGGATCACGACCTCGTCGCCCGGCTCGAAGGCCGCGCGCGCGATGAGGCTCAGGAGCTCGTCGGCTCCGTTGCCTGCCACGAGCCACTCGGCGCCGACCCCGAGCCGCTCCGCCAGCAGGGCCCTCAGCACGGTCGAGCCGCCGTCGGGGTAGAGGTGGACCCGGCCGGCCTCCCGCCGGAGCGCCTCGATCACCCGGTGCGAGGGGCCGAGCGGGTTCTCGTTGGCCGATAGCCGCAGCACGCCCCCGAGGCCCAACTGCTCCTCCAGGGCTTCGAGCGGCATGCCGGCGTCATAGGGCGCCACCTTGTCGAGCACGTCCCGCCAGAGTCGACGCATGGAGGCACATTGTACCCGCTCTACAAGTTCGCGCCAAGTTTGACTTTCTGGCGACGCCACGCTACCGTTGCGCCATGTCTGCGGAGCTGCTCCGGCAGGTCCGGCGTGTCGAGGTCCAGGCTGAGAAAGGCTTCGACGGCAGCCCCGCCGAACGGGCGGAGCGCCGACGCCGGCTGAGGCTCGAGCTGCTCCGCCAGCACCTGACCTCCAACGTCGACTTCCTCCGCGCCGCCCACCTGGGGGGCGCCTCGGGCCAGCAGTCGGTCCAGGCCTACGCGGCCTTCATGGACCGCTTCCTGGCCACCATCTTCCGGCTGGCCGTGGAGGACGCCAAGCGGGAAGGCGCCCTGCCGGCGCCGATGGTGCTCGTCGCCCTGGGCGGCTACGGCCGCGGCGAGCTGCACCCGCTCTCGGATCTCGACCTCATGGTGATCTACGACGGCGAGATGACGCCGTTCGTCCAGCGGGCGACCCAGGGGCTGCTCTACGCGCTCTGGGACCTGGGGCTGCAGGTGGGCCACGCCGTGCGCAGCCTGCCCGACTGCGTGGCCATGGCGCGCACCGATTTCCCCAGCCGCACCTCCATGCAGGAGGCGCGCTTTCTGGTGGGGGACCGGCGCCTCTTCAACCGCTTCAGGAAGGTGCTGGCGGAGAACGTCTACCAGAAGGACTTCGGCCAGTTCCTCGAGACCACGCTGGCCGAGCGCGACCAGCGCTACCGCAAGTTCGGCGGCTCGCCCTACATGGGCGAGCCCAACGTCAAAGAGTCGGCCGGCGGGCTGCGGGACATCCACACGGCCATGTGGCTGGCCTCGACCAAGTTCAGCACGCGGACGCTGCGCGAGCTGGCCGACAAGGGGCTCATCACCGAGCGGGAGCAGAAGGCCACCGACGAGGCGCTGACCTTCCTCTGGCGGGTGCGGAACGAATTGCACTTCCTCTCGGGCCACAAGAACGACGTGCTCTCGCGCGACATCCAGCCCCAGATCGCCAAGAACTTCGGCTACGCGGGCGACGAGATCTCGCTCGCCGTCGAGAAGTTCATGCGCGACTATTACCTCCACGCCCGCGTGATCCACCGCGTGTCGCGCCGGCTCATCGCGCGCTGCCGGGAGACCCTGGCCCGCCGCGGGTCGGTGCAGCGCAAGCTCCGCCAGGAGGCGCTGGCCGACGGCCTCATCGTCATCGACAACCGCATCCACCTGGCGCATGCCGACGGGCGCGCCTTCCGCGAGGCGCCCGCGCGACTGCTCAAGGTCTTCTGGCACAGCCACCGGCTGGGCTTCGAGCTGGGCATCGACGTGGAGCGGGCCATCGAGGATTCGCTGGATCTCATCGACGACGGGTTCCGCCGCTCGCCCGAGGCGCGCGATCTCTTCCTGTCCATTTGTCGAACGTGGGGGCGGGTGACCCAGACCCTCCGCGAGATGCACGAGCTCGGCGTGCTCGGCCGCTACCTGCCCGAGTGGGGCGCGCTCACCTGCCTCGTCCAGTACGACGTCTACCACAAGTTCGCCGCCGACCAGCACTCGCTATTGGCCGTCGAGAACCTGGAGGCGCTGGCGCCGGGACAGTCGACCGAGTCCGAGGGCATCGCCCAGGTGCTCAACGAGGTGGAGCGCCCGGATCTCCTGATGCTGGGCATGCTGCTGCACGACATCGGCAAGGGCAAGGGCCACGGCCACGTGGCCAAGGGCATCCCGCTCATCCGGGAGCTGACGGCCCGGATGGGGCTGCC
>JBGPZD010000030.1:0-24740 GCA_041493605.1 Methylomirabilia bacterium | reverse complement strand
GAGGTCCATCCGGGCGTCAGGGTAACATCTTGAGAGGGGAGCGTCAATGAACCGGCGAGTCTATCTCGATCACAACGCCTCCACTCCGGTGCATCCGGAAGTGCTGGAGGCTATGCTCCCGTACTTCGGGGAGTGGTTCGGCAATCCCTCCAGCGTCCACGCCTTCGGCCGCGAAGCCCGCGAGGGGCTGGAGACCGCGCGGGAGCAGATCGCGCACTTCCTCCGCACGGGCAAGGAAGAGATCGTCTTCACCTCGGGCGGCACGGAGTCGGACAACATGGCCGTCAAGGGCGTGGCTCAGGCGCGCCGCACGGGGCACATCATCACCTCGCAGATCGAGCACCACGCGGTGCTGCGCGCGGTCCAGTATCTGGAGACGCTCGGCTTCGAGGCGACCTACGTCCCCGTGGACGCGCACGGCATGGTGGATCCGGACGACGTCCGGCGCGCGCTGCGCGCCGACACGGTCCTCATTTCCATCATGCACGCCAACTCCGAGGTCGGGACCATTCAGCCTGTCGGTGAGATCGGCCGCCTCGCGCGGGAGCGGGGGATCCCCTTCCACGTGGACGGCGTGCAGACCTTCGGGAAGGTGCCCGTCGACCTGGAGACCTTGGGCATCGACCTGCTGTCCTTCTCGAGCCACAAGATCTACGGCCCGAAGGGCGTGGCGGGGCTCTACATCCGCAAGGGCACCAAGATGGTGTCCGTCCAGCACGGGGGCGAGCACGAGCGCCGGCGCCGGGCGGGGACGGAGAATGTGCCGGGCATCGTGGGTTTCGGCAAGGCGGTGGAGATCCGGGCGCGGGACATGGCGGAGGAGGCGGTCCGCGTCACGGCGCTGAGGAACCGGCTGTGGGAGGGGATCAGCGCCCGCGTGCCGGAGGTGCGCCTCAACGGCCATCCGGTCAAGCGGCTGCCCGGCACGTGCAACATGTGCTTCCGCCACGTGGAGTCGGAATCCATCGTGCTGGGCCTGGATCTGCAGGGCATCGGAGTCTCCGCGGGCTCGGCCTGCACGTCGGGGAACGTGGAGCCGTCCTACGTGCTCGTCGCCATGGGCGTGCCGCTCGATTGGGCGATGGGCTCGGTGCGCTGCTCGCTCGGGCGCAGCACGACGGCCGAGGACGTCGACTACGTGATCGGCTGCGTGGAGCCGCTCGTCGGCAAACTGCGCAGCGCGATGCCGGTCCGGGCGTAAGTGATCTACAGCGCGGCGCTCATCGACCACTTCAGGAATCCGCGGAACGCCGGCATGATGCGCGACCCCGACGGGGTGGGCGAGGGCGAGTTCAAGGAGTGCATGGACCTGGCGCGCTTCTACCTCCGCGTGCGCGACGGCCGGGTGCTCGAGGCGCGGTTCCAGACCTACGGCTGCGGCCCGACCATCGCGGCCTCGAGCGCCGGCACCGAGCTGGCGGCGGGACGGAGCCTGGAAGACCTGGCGGACCTGCCTGAGGCGCGGGTGCTCGACGCCGTCGGCGGGCTGCCCGAGGAGCGACGCCACGCCGCCCAAGTGGTGGCGCTGGCCATCCGGGCCGCGGCGCGCGACGCGCTGGCCCGACGAATGAGGGGGTGACCGACGGCCATGTTTGAGCAGATGAAGCGGGACGTGCGCACGGTGCTCGAGCGGGATCCGGCGGCGCGCTCGACGCTCGAGGTCGTGCTGTGCTACCCAGGGGTGCACGCGATCTGGTTTCACCGGATCGCCCACGGGCTGTGGCGCCGCGGCTGGTTCGTTGCCGGGCGCTTCGTCTCCCACGCGGGCCGTTTTCTCACCGGCATCGAGATCCATCCCGCGGCGCGGCTCGGACCGGGGCTCTTCATCGACCACGGCATGGGCGTGGTCATCGGTGAGACCGCCGAGGTCGGCGAGAACGTGACCATTCTCCACGGCGTGACCCTCGGCGGCACGAGTCTCAAGAAGGAGAAGCGCCATCCTACGCTGGCCGACAACGTCGTGGTCGGCGCGGGCGCCAAGATCCTGGGCGCCTTCACCATCGGCGCCGGCAGCCGGATCGGGGCCGGCTCGGTGGTTGTCCGCGAGGTGCCGGAGAACTCCGTTGTCGTCGGGGTGCCCGGCCGGGTAACGTTCCGTGACGGTCAGCGGGTGGCCGGTCAGATTGACCTCAACCAGGTCGACCTGCCCGATCCTCTGGCGCGCACGCTCGAGGAGCTGGTGGAGCGGATCCACCATCTCGAGCTCGAGATCGAGCGCTTGAAGAAGGCGACCGAGGCCGCCGGCGGGCTCGAGCGGCCCTAACTCGACGCGGACGGAGGTACCGGACGTGCTGCCGAAGGACACGATGAACGTACAGGAAGCCTCGCGCTATCTCGCCATGGACGAGCAGACGGTTGCGCGCATGGCGGCGGAGCGCCGGATCCCCGCGGTCGAGCACGAGGGCCAGTGGCTGTTCTCCAAGAAGTCCATCGACAAGTGGCGGATTCGGCAGAACCCTCACTGACGGCATGATCGACCGGGACGCCGCCTGGGCCGTCCTCACCGAGTTCACCAAGTCCGACAGCCTGCGCAAGCACGCTCTCGCCGTCGAGGCCGCCATGCGGGCCTACGCCGGGCGGTACGGTGCCGACCTGGACACCTGGGGCATCGCCGGCATGCTCCACGACTTCGACTACGAGATGCACCCGGCGGCGCCCCGCCATCCGATGAAGGGCGCCGAGATCTTGCTGGCCCGCGGCGTCCCCGATCCAGTCGTTTATGCGATTCTCGCCCACGCCAACTACTCGGGCTGCCCCCGCCTCTCCCTGCTCGACCGCGGGCTGTACGCCTGCGACGAGCTCTCGGGCTTCGTCACGGCCTGCGCCCTGGTGCGTCCGGGTCGGGCCATCGCGGGGATCGAGGTTGCCTCCGTGAGGAAGAAGCTCAAGGACAAGGCCTTCGCGCGCACGGTGAACCGGGAGGACGTCTACCAGGGAGCCGAGGAGCTCGGCGTAGACCTGGACGAGCACATCGGCTTCGTCATCCAGGCCCTGACCTCGGTCGCCCCGACGATCGGGCTCGGCTAGACGCGCCCCGCCGGGGCGTGGCGCGCGCATGACTCCGGCGCTCGGTCCCGCCCGAACCATCATCCACGTGGACATGGACGCCTTCTACGCGTCCGTGGAGCAGCGCGACCGGCCCGAGCTGCGGCGCCTCCCGGTGATCGTCGGCGCCGACCCGCGGGGCCGGGGCGTGGTGTCGGCCGCGTCCTATGAAGCGCGCGGATTCGGCGTCCATTCGGCCATGCCGATCGGGCGCGCGGCCCGGCTCTGCCCCGAGGGCGTCTTCCTCCCCGTGGACATGGCGAAGTACGCCCAGGTCTCCCGGCAGATCATGGCCATCCTGGCCGAGTTCACCCCGCTGCTCGAGCCGGTCTCCATCGACGAAGCCTTTCTGGACGTGACGGCCAGCCGCGAGCTGCTGGGCGACGGCCTACGCATCGCCGGGACCATCAAGGAGCGCGTCCGGGAGGCCGTCGGGCTCATCGCCTCCGTCGGCGTCGCGTCCAACAAGTTCGTCGCCAAGGTGGCCTCGGACCTCCGAAAGCCCGACGGCTTCGTCGTCGTCCCGCCGGGCGAGGAGGCCGGCTTCCTCGCACCGCTGCCGATCTCCCGCCTCTGGGGTGTGGGCCGGGTTGCCGCGTCGGATCTGGGCGCCATGGGCATTCGCACCATCGGCCAACTCGCGACGGTGCCGGAGAGCCACCTCCGGGCCCGCTTCGGCCGGGGCGGAGCGGACCTCCGCGCGCTGGCGCTCGGCCTGGACGACCGGCCCGTCGAGCCCTTCGCGCCGCCCAAGTCCATGGGGGCCGAGGAGACCTTTGAGCGGGATCACCGCGACGTCGAGCGACTCCGGGCCACGCTGCGCGGCCAAGCCGAGCGGGTGGCGCGCGAGCTGCGCGCCGAGGGGTATGCCGGGCGCTCGGTGACCCTCAAGCTCCGCTTCGCCGACTTCTCCACGATCACGCGCGCCCACACGGGCGATCCCACCCAGGACGGGCTCAGGATCTACCAGGAGGCCAGGGCGCTGCTCGACCGCGTGGTCCTCAAGCAGCCGGTGAGGCTCATCGGGCTCTCGGTTGCCGAGCTGGGGCCGGCCGGCGCGGGTCAGCTCCCGCTCCTCGGGCCGGACGCGTCGCGCCGGGACCGGCTCGGCCGGGCGCTCGACCGACTGACCGAGCGCTTCGGCGAGGACTCGGTCCGCCCGGCGAGCCTGCTCGGCGAGTCCGAGGGGCGCCGTCACCCGCGTCCCGGTGGCGAGCCGCCACCCCCCGAGGAACCTCCTGCGGGTCAAGGCCGTTGACTTTGCGGGAGGCGATTCCTATACTCGGCTCACTTTTCCGAAGAGTCTCGCCCCCGTCTGCGGACCGGAGGTGCAGGGCTCAGGCGCCACAACCCCATGAAGGAGGCTCACCGATGAGGATCAGAGTATTCGGAGCAGCGCTGCTCACGCTGGGCGTGGCCGTCACGCCGGCGCTGGCCCAGCCCAAGGCCCCGGGCGTCACCGACACGGAAATCACCGTCGGGATCACCACCCCGCTGTCGGGTCCCGCCGCGGCTTGGGGCAATACGGGCGTGGCCGCCGAGGCGTGGAGCCGGTACGTCAATGATCAGGGCGGCATCCACGGGCGGAAGATCAAGATCGTGATGAAGGACGACGGCTACAATCCCGGCCGCGCGGTGGCCAACCTCAAGGAGATGAAGGACTCGACCTTCCTGACCGTGGGACTGCTGGGCTCGTCCGTGCTCAACGCCTCCAAGGACGACGTGGCCGAGTACAAGCTCCTCACCATCAATCCCTACGGCAATCCCGCCATCTGGGCGCGCCAGCCCAAGGACAAGATCCGCTACGTTTTCGTGAACTATCCCGACTACGTGGACGAGGGCGACTTCCTCACCACGTTCGCCGTGAACAAGCTCGGGGCGAAGAGGGTAGCGGTCTTCCACCAGAACGACGAGTACGGCAAGGGCGGCCTGGAAGGCGTGAACCGCGGGCTCAAGAACGCGGGCGGCAAGGCGGCCCTGGCCGCGGCCGTGTCCTACGAGATCTCGGACCGCGAGCTGGGCACCCACGCGCTCAAGCTCAAGGAGTCCGGCGCCGACGCCGTCGTCATGTATTCCACGATCACCCACGGCGCCAATATCGTGAAGGAGATGGCGAAGGTGGGTTACCGGCCCAAGATCGTCGCCTCCTTCCCCCTCGGCGATTACCTCATCATGTACAAGCTGGTGGGCGAGCTGTGGGAAGGCGCCCACTTCGCGGGCCTTCAGGCCACCGCGGATGAGCCCGCCGGCAAGAAGGTTCTGGAGATCGTTCTGAAGCTCGAGCCCAAGCTCATCGGCAAAGAGAACACGGCGCTCACGGGGTCGGCGGCTATGATGCTGGCGCTCGAGGGGATCCGGCGCGCCGGCCGAAATCTCAACCGCGAGAGTTTCGTCGAGGGCATGGAGGGCCTCAAGAACTTCGACAGCATGGGCGTGACGGCACCGATTACCTTCGGGCCAAACCAGCACCACGGACTGAACGCCGTGCGCCTGCTCCGGGCGGACAAGGCGGCGAACAACTCCTACACGGAAGTCGCGCCGTACCAGCTCTTCAAGCCGCACTTCTAGGCGCGGGCCCGGGCCGCGCCCGCTGGGAACCCGGGGGAGAGCCGGATACGGCTCTCCCCCGCTGTGTGCCGAGGAGACCGCCCATGAGACTGCACGCCGTCCTCGTCTGAGCATGGGAGGGCTGCTCGAGGTCAAGGACGTCTCGCTCAACTTCGGCGGGATCAAGGCCCTCCAGGAGGTCGGGGTCGCCATCGCGGAAGGGGAGACCCTCGCCGTCATCGGCCCCAACGGCTCCGGGAAGACTTCGCTCTTCAACTGCATCACCGGCATCTACCGCCCGACCGCGGGTGCCATCGCGTTTCACGGCGCGAGCCTGCTCGGGAAATCGCCCGACGAGGTGACGGCGCTCGGCATCGCGCGCACCTTCCAGAACCTCCGGCTCTTCCACAACATGACGGTGCTCGACAACATCATGGTGGGGCGGCACCTGCATTTCAGGAAGAACTTCCTGGCGGCCCTCCTCCGCCTCCGGGCGGAGGAGATCAGCCACCGGCGGCGCTGCGAGGAGATCATCGAGTTCCTCAATCTGGAGGCGGTGCGCAAGACGCGCGCGGCCGACTGTCCCTTCGGGATCCAGAAGCGCGTGGAGCTGGGACGGGCGCTGGCCACCGAGCCCGCGCTCCTCCTGCTCGACGAGCCGGTCTCCGGGCTCACCCAGGAGGAGAAGGAGGAGTTCGCCTACTGGATCCACGAGATCCGCGGCCGCTTCCACATCACGGTGCTGCTGGTCGAGCACGACCTCCGCGTCGCGTCGCGGCTGGCGGGGCGGATGGTCGCCCTGGACCACGGGGTCAAGATCGCCGAGGGGACGCCCGCCGAAGTCCAGCGTCACCCCGACGTGATCAAAGCGTACCTGGGAGAGTGATTGCGTGACTGCCTTGCTCAAGGTCTCGAGCATTGAAACGCTCTACTTCGACCGGATCTACGCGCTGTTCGGCGTCTCGCTGGAGGTCGAGGAAGGGGAGATCTACACGGTCTTGGGCCCGAACGGGGCGGGGAAGACCACCTTGCTCAAGACCGTCGCCGGGCTGCTCAAGGACCAGCCGAAGAAGGGCGAGATTCTCTTCCGCGGCCGGCGCATCGACGGCTGGCAGCCCGAGGCGGTCGCGCGGCTCGGCATCGTCTACGTGCCCGAGGACCGCGGGCTCTTTCGCGAGCTCACGGTGGCGGAGAACCTCGAGCTCGGCCTCTGGGGCCGCCATGACGACAGCGTCAGGAAAGACCTCGACTTCGTCCACGGCATGTTCCCCATCCTCAAGGAGCGGGCCGAGCAGGAGGCCGAGACGCTCTCGGGCGGCGAGCAGCAGATGCTGGCGCTCGGCCGCGCCATGCTGCGCCGCCCGCGCCTGCTGATGCTCGACGAGCCCTCGCTGGGGCTGGCGCCGCGCGTGGCCAAGACCGTCTACGAGGCCCTGGGTACCATCAGCCATACGGGCACCACCATCCTGCTGGTGGAGCAAAACGCGCGGCTGGCCTTGGGCGCAGCCCAGCGGGGGGCCATCCTCGAGGCGGGCCGAGTGGTGCTGGAGGGGACCTCGCGGGAGTTGATGGAGAACGAGGACGTGCGCGAAGTCTATCTGGGGGTGGGTGTGGCGGAGGCCTCGGTCAAAGGCTGGCGGCTCTATCGCAAGAGGAGGAGATGGTGATGACGAACACCGGAGCCCGGACGCTGCCGGCGCTGTTCGCCCAGCAGGTGGCGCGGCAGGGGGACCGCCTCGCCATCCGCTTCAAGGAATACGGAGTCTGGCACCGGGTCTCCTGGCGCCAGTATGGAGAGCAGGTGGACACGGTGGCCGCGGCGCTCCTGGCCTTCGGCCTGCGCCCCCAGGAGAACGTGGCCGTGCTCGGCGAGAACCGCCCCGAGTGGCTCTACTGCCACCTGGGCATCCAGACGGCCGGCGGCGCCACCTGCGGCATCTATCCCACCTCGGCGCCCGAGCAGATCCAGTACCTGCTCAACCACTCGGAAGCCCGCCTCCTCTTCGTCGAGAACGAGGAGCAGCTCGACAAGACGCTCACGGTCCTCGGTGACACGCGGGTGGAGCGCGTCGTGGTCTGGGACGCCAAGGGCCTCTGGGGCTTCGCGGAGGAGCGCGTCGTCTTCTTCGACGACTTCCTCAAGCAGGGGCTGGCCTACACCGAGTCCCACCCGGGCGCGGTCGAGGAGCGGCGCCGCGCGATCACACCCGCGGACACGGCCATGATCATCTACACCTCGGGCACCACCGGGCCGCCCAAGGGCGCCATGCTCTCACACGCCTCCATCATCTGGGGCACCAACGCCGGGCAGATGGTCAACCCGGTGAGCGAACGGGACGAGGTCGTCTCCTACCTGCCCTTCGCCCACATCTACGAGAACCTCATCACGGTCTTCGGCGCCGTCCAGGCCGGTTACGTCGTCAACTTCGTCGAGAGCATGGAGACGCTGTTCCAGAACCTCCGCGAAGTCTCGCCCACCTACTTCGGCAGCGTGCCGCGCATCTGGGAGAAGCTGGCCTCGACGGTGGAGCTGCGCATGGACGATTCGACCTGGCTCAAGCGCCGGCTCTACCGGGCGGCGGTTGCCATCGGCCGGCGCTACGCGCGGGTCAAGTACGCGCCCGGCGGCCCGCCGCTCGGGCTCGCGCTGCTCTACCGCCTGGCCTACTGGGCCGTGCTGCTGCCGCTCAAGCGCCGGCTGGGCTTCGACCGCATCCGCATCGCCGTCTGCGGTGCCGCGCCGGCCTCGCCGGAGCTGTTCGAGTACTACCACGCCCTCGGCATCCCGCTCATTGAGGGTTATGGCTTGACCGAATCCACGGGGGTGATCTCGCTCAATCCCGTGGCCCGCCCGCGGGTGGGTACGGTGGGGGCGCCGCTGCCGGGCGTCGAGGTGAATCTGGCCGAGGACGGAGAAATCCTCACGCGCGGCCCCCACGTCTTCAAGGGCTACTTCAAGGACCCCGAGCTGACCTCCCAGACGATCGACGCGGACGGCTGGCTGCACACGGGCGACGTCGGCGCCTGGGACGACGGCTACCTCAAGATCATGGACCGCAAGAAGGACATCATCATCACCGCCGGCGGCAAGAACATCACCCCGGCCTACATCGAGAACAAGCTCAAGTTCAGCCCCTACATCCAGGACGCCGTGGTCGTCGGCGACAAGCGCAAGTTCCTCTCAGCCCTGATCCTGATCGACGAGGACAACGTCACCAAGTTCGCCCAGGACCACCGCATCCCGTTCACCACCTTCCAGGACCTGACCCAGAACCCGGAGGTGGTGCGGCTCATCCAGGGCGAGGTGGACAAGGTCAACAAAACCCTCTCCCAGGTCGAGGGCGTCAAGAAGATCGCGCTCCTGCCCCGGCGCTTCTACGAGGAGGAGGGTGACGTGACGCCGACGAAGAAGGTCAAGCGCCGGTCGCTCGAGACGCGCTACGCCGACCTGATCAGGAGCCTCTACAAGGACTGAATGGATCTCATCGAATCGTACCGGCAGGACCTGCGCTTCGCGCGGAAGATCTCCACGCGCGCGCTGCTCTTCCTCCTGCTCGCCGCCCTCGCCGTCTTCCCCTGGGTGGCGCCGGAGTACATGGTCTTCCTCGCCACGCTGGTGGCCCTCTACGCCATCGGCGTGATCGGCCAGAACATCCTCATCGGCTACACCGGGCAGATCTCCTTCGGCCAGGCGGGCTTCCTCGCCATCGGGGCCTTCGCGTTCGGCCACATGCGAATCTGGGGCGCGCCCTTTCTCGTGGCGCTCGGTGGCGCCGGGGTGCTGGCGGCGCTGGCGGGCGTCGTCGTGGGATTCCCCTCGCTCCGCCTCAAGGGCCCGTACCTGGCCATCGTGACGCTCGGCTTCGGCGTGGCCGTCTACCAGATCTTCGTGGCCTGGGAGGTGCTCTCGGGCGGTCGCTCGGGGCTGGCCATCGCCAAGCTCAAGCCCATGTTCGGGCTCTCGAGCAACCGCTACGAGTACTACGTCTACGTCCTGCTCCTGGCGCTGTTCACGCTGGCGACCTACAACCTCATCTCCTCCTACGTGGGCCGCGCCTTCATCGCCATCCGCGATTCGGACATCGCCGCCGAGGTCAACGGCGTCAACCTCACGCGCTATAAGCTGCTGGCCTTCGCCATTTCGTCCTTCTACACGGGTGTCCACGGGGCGCTCTACGCCCAGGTGCTCGGGCACATCGAGCCTCAGATCTTCAACATCGGCGAGTCGCTGACCTTGTTCGTGGCGGTGATCATCGGCGGGGTGGCCTCCATCGAGGGCTCCATCTTGGGGGCGGCCTTCGTGTTGCTCGTCCCCAAGGTCTTCGCCAGCTTCCGCGAGATGGTGCCGATCATCTTTGGCGTCACCATCCTGCTCGTACTCATCTTCGAGCCGCTGGGGCTGTTCGGCCGCTGGTTCAAGGCGCGTTTGTATTTTCAGCTGTGGCCGTTTAGGTAACCCATGGAGAAAGTGCTCCAGTACGCCTTCACGGGCCTCTCGGCGGGGAGCCTTTACGCGCTCGTCGCCCTCGGCATCGTGCTCATCTACCGCTCCACACGCGTGCTCAATTTCGCCCACGGCAATATCGCGACCATCGGGACCTTCGTCTCCTTCTCGTTGCTCTCGAACAAGTACTCCTTTCCCGTCGCGCTGGGTGCGAGCCTGCTCACGGGCGCCGCGATCGGCGTGGTCTTTTACTTCGTCGTCCTGGTCAAGGCCCAGCGCGAGGGGGCGAATCTGCTCAGCATGGTCATCCTGACCCTGGGGCTGGCCCTGATCCTCGAGGGCGTGGTCGTCTACGTCTGGGGCGCCGAGCCCGTGGCCCTGCCGTTCCCCATCTCGGACACGAAGACCTACAAGGTGGGCCTGGTGGTGGTGAGCCAGCTCTCTCTCGCCACCATGGCGGCGGGCTTCAGCGGGAGCCTCCTCCTGTACCTGCTCGTCCAGCGCACGCGCCTCGGGCTCGCCATGCGCGCGACCTCCGAGAACGTCATGGCGGCCCAGACGCTCGGCATCCCGACCCGCCTGGTTCTTTCCATGTCCTGGGGCGTGGCCTCGGCCCTGGGCGTGGTGGCCGGAGTCTTCTTGGCGCCAGCCCTCCTGCTGGATCCATTCTTCATGCTCGACCCGTTTCTCAAGGGCTTCGCCGCCGCCGTGCTGGGCGGGCTCAACAGCCTGCCGGGCGCGGTGGTGGGCGCGCTCATCCTGGGAGTGGCCGAGAGCCTGACGGGCGCCTATCTCAGCATCCAGTTCAAGAACACCCTGGCCTTCGTCGTCATCATCGTGGTCCTGCTGGTCCGCCCCGAGGGCCTGCTGGGCAAGGAGTTCAAGGAGCGCGTTTGAGGGGTTGGCTCGCCGGCCACGCCGTGGGAAAGGGGGCGTATTGACTCCGACACGTTACGGGTGTATTCGGGCAGCGCGCGTCAGCAGAACGGATCGTTGCGGGAACCTGTCAATCGAGGAGGACAAGAGCCATGCGAACTCACCGTAGCCAGCCTCTCTTCGCCATCATGCTCGCCTGCGCAGTGCTCACGATCGGCGCCTGGTGGGCGCCGGCCGAGGCCCAGGCCCCGATCATCATGAAGATCGCCACCGTCAACGCGGGCGAGAGTCCGCGGAACTCCGCGGCCTACGAGTTCGCCAAGGTCGTGGGTGAGAAGTCCAAGGGGCGCATCAAGGCGGAGGTCTACATCAACAACCAGCTCGCGCGCGGCGAGGGGGCGACCCTCGAGGGAGTGCAGCTCGGGACCATCGACGTGGCGCCCGTGGGAAGCGCGCCCATCGGCGGCATCTTCGAGCCGGCCTACCTGCCGCTCGATCTGCCGTTCCTCTGGACGACCCGGGAGCAGGCGTGGAAGGTGATGGACGGGCCGATCGGCCAGGAGCTGTTCAAGAAGATGGAGGCCAAAGGCGTCAAGGGTCTCTGCTTCGGCGGCGGCTGGGGCTTCCGCAACATGCAGTCGAACAAGCGGCCGATCTACACTCCGGACGACATGAAGGGGCAGACGGTCCGCGTGCAGGAGTCGCCGATCTACGTGAGCATGATGAAGCAGCTCGGCGCCAACCCCGTTCCCATGCCCTGGGGCGAGGTCTACCTGGCCATGAAGCAGGGGACCGTGGACGCCATGGAGACGCCGGTCTTCACGGTGGTCTCGGACAAGTTCTACGAAGTGACCAAGTATTACTCGCTGACCAAGCACACCTACCCGCCGATCTCGTGGTTCACCAACCTCAAGAACTACACGGCGCTGCCGGCCGATCTGCGGCAGGCGGTGGACGAGGCCGGCAAGGCTGCGTGCGCCGTGGACCGGAAGACGGAGGTCGAGAAGGAGAAAACCGACCTGGAGTTCATCAAGAAGTATGGCGTTCAGGTGAACGAGGTCAAGGACCTCAAGGCGTTCCAGGCCCGCATGGGCCCCGCCTACGACCTCGTGACCACCAAGGTCGGCAAGGAGTGGATGGGCCGCATCCAGGCGGCCGTCAAGGCCGCCGAGTAGCCGCGTGCTGAAGGCCCTGCTGGCTCACGGCGTGGAGTGGGTCTGTCTCGCCCTGATGGCGGCCCTCTCCATCGACCTGATGCTCGGGGTCTTCTCGCGGTACGTGCTCGCCAGCACGTTTACGTGGTACGACGAGATCGCGCGCGCGTGCTTTGTCTGGGTGGTGTTCCTCGGAGCGGCGGTGGGCGTCAAGCGCGGCGCCCACTTCCGCCTGCACTTGCTCGTCGACCGGATGCCCCGGCGGCTCCAGCGGGCCGCCGGGGTCTTCGGCTGCCTGATGGTCATCGCATTCTCGCTCGCGCTCATCTGGCAGGGGTGGACCTTCGCCGAGCTGGGGTGGACTCAGCAGACGCCGGTGATGGGGGTGTCGAAGGCCTGGATTTACGCCGCCATGCCGACGGGCGGGGCCCTGATGATCCTCCAGAGCCTGGCCCCGCTCTGGCGCGGGCTTCGCGAGCTCGTCGCGTGATCGCGCTTACGGCGGTCACGTTCCTCGCTCTCCTCCTCCTCGCGGTCCCGGTGGCCTTCACCGTCGGCATGGCCGCCTTCGTGGGCCTGTGGTGGAGCGGCGCCTACCCGCTCCCGATCATCGTCCAGCAGGTGTTCCTCTCCGTGGATTCGTTCGTGTTGCTGGCCATCCCGCTCTTCATTTTGGCCGGCGCGCTGATGGAGACCGGCGGCATTGCCGTGCGCCTCGTCCGGCTCGCCCAGGCCCTGGTCGGCTGGATCCGGGGAGGCCTCGCGATGGCGGTGGTCATCGCCGAATACATCTTTTCCGGGATCTCGGGCTCCACGATCGCGGACGTCTCAGCCATCGCCGCGACGATGATCCCGCCCATGACGCGGGCCGGGTACAAGCCCGAGCAGGCCGTGAGTGTCGTGGCCGCCGCCTCCGCGATGGGGATCCTCGTGCCGCCGTGCATCCTCATGATCGTGATCGGCTCCATCGCGAACGTCTCGGTCGCCGCGCTCTTCGTCGGGGGCTTCATCCCCGCCTTCGTCCTGGCCGTCGCCATCATGGTCTACATCTACGTCGATGCGCGCCGGAGCGGGATGGCGCCGTCGCAGCGGGCGAGCCTGCGCGAGCTGGGGCGCGGCTTCGTGAACGCCCTCATCCCGCTCGGCCTGCCCGTGATCATCTTCGGCGGCATCCTGGGCGGCATCGTGACACCGACCGAGGCGGCCGCGGTCGCGGTCTTCTACGCCGCGATCGTGGGCCTCTTCGTGTACCGGGAGATCCGCTGGACCCAGCTCCCCGAGATCCTCATCCAGAGCGCGGTCGTCACGGCGGCCGTCTGCTTCCTCTTGGGGACGGCCGCGGTGGTGGCATGGATTCTCGCCGTCCAGCAGGTGCCGATCGTTCTGTTGAGGGCGATGACCGCGATGTCGGCGGGGCCGACCGTGTTCCTCGTGTTCACGGCGCTGCTCTTCATCGTGCTGGGCGCCGTGCTCGAGGGCCTGCCGGCGGTGGTCATCCTGCTGCCGACCTTCCTGCCTGTGGTCAAGCAATTCAACATCGACCTCGTCCACTATTCGATCGTGGTCGTGGCGGCCACGGGTATCGGGTTGTTCCTGCCTCCCATCGGCGTCGGGCTGTTCATCGCGTGCGGCATCGCCAACATCAGCGTCGACCGTGCCGTGCGGCCCATGCTGCCCTATATCGCGTTCCTTTGCATCGGGCTCCTCCTGGTGATCCTGTTCCCCTGGTTGACCCTGGTGCTGCCGAGGTTCTTCAGGCTCTAGCCCTCTTCGGCCGCCTACGATTTGCCTTGGGCGGCTGGGTCGGCTACACTCGCTGAACAGCGGTTCATTCAGCCGGTTCGGGAGCGTCATGGAACGTCAGATCGCCTACGACAAGCTGGCCCGGGAGGACCGCATGATCCGGATGCGGGCCCGCGAGATTGCCCAGCTCAAGATCGACCAGGGGCTGCCCCCGTTCCCCGATCTCCTCACCCGGGAGTCCATCAAGGAGCGCGTCCACGGCATCACGGTGGGCGAGCTGCAGGCCATGGAGGGCGCCGGGCGCACCGTCTACGACTTCCCCGACGCGCCGTGGGAGTTCGCCATGGACATGGCGCGCCAGGTCTGGGACGAGTCGCGCCATGTCGAAATCTACGTCCGGCTGCTCGAGCATCTGGACGGCTACCTCGGCGAGTTTCCCGAGACGACGATCCTCTGGCGCTGCGCCTGCGCCGAGGACGCCGCCGCTCGGGTCGCCGGGGTGAACCGCGGGCTCGAGGGGCTGGCGTGCGACGTCTTCAACCAGCTCGTCCACATCGCGCGCAAGATCGGCGACCCCATCCTCGAGCGCGCCGTGGACTTCGTCCTGGCCGACGAGATCACCCACGTGCGCATGGGCTCCAAGTGGCTCACCAAGCTCACCGAGGGCGACCCCGAGCGGCGCCGGAAGGCCATCGAGTTCCAGGAGACCATCGACGAGCGCTTCAACCTGGGCGGCATCCGGCGCGACGGCGACCACGAGGTGGTGCCCATCTCCATCGCCAAGGAGGCGCGCGAGCTGGGTGGCTTCACCCAGGACGAGATCGAGCGCCTCATCAAGACGACGCAGCGCTCCGCCGTTTACTAGCCTCGTGACCCATCCGCTGGCCGGCCAGTTCTCCGCCGAGGACTCCGCGCGCCTCGTCCGCCACTACCGCTACGCCGCCGAGCGCCTGATGCGCGTCCTGGGCGGCTGGATCGCGCTCACGCCGGAGCTGTCGGCCAAGCTGCTCCTCGGCCGTCACGTCTGGGACAATGCCCAGCACTGCGACGCGTTCGGCAAACGTTTGCCGGAGCTCCGCGCGCCCGCCCAGGTCTCCGAGCCGCCCAACGCGGCGTTCGTCGCCTTCATGGGCGCGCTGGAGACGCTCGAGCGGCCGGAGCAGACCGTTGAGCGGATCACCGGGGTCTACCGCGTGCTCAAGCCGCATTTGCTGGCCGCCTATCAGGCCCATCTGGACACGGCCAATCCGGTGTACGAGCCGCCCACGCGACGAATCCTCGGACGCTGCATCGAGGACGAGCGGCGGCATATCGCCGCCGGCGAGGTTGTGCTGCGCCACCTCCTCGCCACGCCGGCGCTCGAGCAGCGGGCGGCCGCCTGGCAGCGCGCGCTCGAGGATCTCCTGGCGGCCGCGGGCGGCGTGACGGGGCAGGGGCTGCCGCCCGCCGCCGCCGTCGATCCGGGCGTGGTCGCGCCCGCCCTCAGCGACGACGCGCGCGAATTCGTCCGGCTCGAGCAGTCCGGCCGCGGCTGGGCCGTGCCCGAGGATCTCGCCGCCGCGCTCAAGGTTTTCGGCGACGCCCTGGTCGCGGCGGACGCGACGGCCGTTCGCCGCTGGCTCCTGCCCGATGCCGCGTGGAACGCGGAGATCGACGCGCGTCTCAAGAGCGCGGCGCCCCGCGGTCACACCCTCGTCGCATTCGCCAAGATCGGCCATCAGCGCGCGGTCAAGCTTCGATTGGACGGCGCCCAAGGCGCGGTGATCCTGACCGCCCGCTGGGTGCCCAGCGAGGGCGGCTGGCGCGCGGCGGCGGTGGAGCTGGCCTCCGCGGAGCTCGCCCGGCCCGCCTGACCGCGGTGCTCTCCAGCGTCCTGATCGCCAATCGGGGCGAGATCGCCCGCCGCATCATCCGCGCCTGCCGCGCGCTCGGCGTCCGCTCGATCGCCGCCTATTCGGAAGCCGATGCCGGCTGGCCCTTCGTGGGCGAGGCCGACCAGGCCCTGCCCATCGGTCCGGCGCCCGCGCGTGAGAGCTACCTCAACATCGAGCGCATTCTCGGGGCCGCGCGCACCGCCGGCGCCCAGGCCGTCCATCCCGGCTACGGCTTCCTGTCCGAGAACTGGCGCTTCGCCAAGTCGTGCGAGGAGGCCGGCTTCGTCTTCGTCGGCCCGCCCTGGCGCGTCCTTCAGCAGATGGGCGACAAGGTCGGCGCCCGCCGGCTCATGGCCCGCGCCGGAGTCCCCGTGGTGCCCGGCAGCGACGGGCCGGTGGAGTCCGCCGAGGCGGCGGGCCGGGTCGCGGTACGGGTGGGCTACCCCATCATCCTCAAGGCAGCGGCCGGCGGCGGCGGGATCGGCATGGTCAAGGTCGCCGAAGAAGGTGGGCTCGCCGCCGCCTTCGCCTCGGCCGAGCGGCGGGCCCAGTCGGCCTTCGGCTCGGGGGCACTGTTCGTCGAGCGCTTCCTTGAGACCCCGCGCCACATCGAGGTCCAGGTCTTCGGCGACGGGCAGGGGCATGTCGTCCACCTCCACGAGCGCGAATGCTCGATCCAGCGGCGCCATCAGAAGCTCATCGAAGAGAGCCCCGCGCCCAATCTGCCGGCGGGCCTCAAGGCCCGGCTGACTCAGGCGGCGGTGACGGGCGCCAAGGCGGTGGGATACGTGAACGCCGGGACCATGGAGTTCATCGTCCAGGGCGGAGAGTTCTACTTCCTTGAGATGAACACGCGCCTTCAAGTGGAGCATCCCGTGACCGAGCAGGTGACGGGCCTCGACCTCGTCGAATGCCAGCTGAGGATCGCGGCGGGAGAGCCCCTCCCGTGGCGGCAGGAGGAGATCATCCAGCGGGGGGCGAGCATCGAGTGCCGCATCTACGCCGAGGACCCGGCCAAGAACTTCCTGCCTTCGCCGGGCCGGATCGCGCGCCTGGCGCTGCCCCAGGGCCCCGGGATCCGTGTCGAATGCGGGGTCGCGGAAGGGGTGGAAGTTTCGGTACACTACGACCCACTGCTCGCCAAGGTGGTGACGACGGGCTCAACCCGGGAGGAGGCCATCGGCCGCATGAACGGCGCCTTGGCCGGCTTCACGGTCGAAGGCGTGAAGACCGTGATCCCGTTCCATCAGCGCGTCATCGCGAGCGCCGCGTTCAGGGCGGGTTCGGTTCACACTCAAATGGTCGACCAAGGAGTGTTCAATGGCTGAGGACGTCAAGGCGCACATCACGGGGGTGGTCTTCCAGATCACGAGCAAGCCGGGAGACTCGGTGGCCGCGGGCGACCCGGTGATCGTGCTGGAGTCCATGAAGATGGAGATCCCCGTGGAGGCGCCGCGGGCCGGGAAGGTCAAGGAGATCAAGGTGGCCGAAGGACAAACGGTCCAGGAGGGCGACACGGTCGCCGTCCTCGAGTAAGGAGCCGGGCATGGAGATGGAGCTGGTCCGGGGGCTCTGGGATTACCACTGGTGGGCCAACCGCCGGCTGTTCGACGTGGCGGCCGCCCTCGGCGATGAGGCCACCCAGCGCGAGATTGGCAAGGAGTTCAGCGTCCCGACGCTCAAGGGGATGTTCGTCCACATCTACGGGGCCGACTGGGTGTGGCTCGAGCGCTGGAAGGGCAATGCGCCCACGGCGCTGCCCGGTGAGGCCGAGCTCAAGGCGATGGCCGATCTGCGCGCGCGGTGGGACCCGTTCGAGAAGGAGCAGCGCCGGTTCCTCGAGGCAATCACACCGGCGGATCTTCCACGGATCGTGGCGTACAAGGACACGCGGGGCAACGCCTACACGTCGCCCATGTGGCAGATGCTCCAGCACGTGCCCAACCACGCCACCCATCACCGCAGTGAGATCGCGACCATGCTCACCATGGTGAGCGGCTCGCCGCCGCCGACCGACCTGATCCTCTACTACCGGAGCGTGGCGGGGCACCAGAAGCCCTGACCCGCGGAGCCCGCCATGGGAATGAAGGAGCTGGTGGACGAGCTGAGGGCGCGGCGGCAGCGGGCCCTCGCCATGGGCGGTCCCGAGGCCATCGCCAAGCAGCACGCCGAGGGCAAGCTCACGGTGCGGGAGCGCATCGAGCGGCTCTTCGACCCCGACTCCTTCCACGAGATCGGCCTGCTGGCCACCCACGCCAACATCTCGCCCGCGATGAAGGGCAAGGAGACCCCGGCCGACGGGGCCGTCACCGGCTTCGGCAAGATCAACGGCCGGCCGGCATCGCTGATCGCCTACGACTTCACCGTGATGGCCGGCTCCATGGGACGCACGGCCGAGGTCAAGTGCAACCGCGCCCGGGAGATCGCGCTGAGCAAGCGCATGCCGATGATCTGGCTCATCGACTCGGCGGGCGCGCGCATCCAGGAGGCCATCGGCTCGACCTTCGCCCAATCGGGGTTCCTGTTCAGGGAGGAGTCCATCATGTCGGGGGTCGTCCCGATGGTGGCGGCCATGATGGGGCCGGGCGCCGCGGGCACCGCCTATATCCCGGCGCTGGCCGACTTCGTTCCCATGGTGAAGGGCACGAGCCACATGGCCCTGGGCGGCCCGCCGCTGGTCAAGGCGGTGGTGGGGGAAGACATCACGCCGGAAGAGCTGGGGGGCTCCAAGATCCACACCGAGATCTCGGGCGTGGCCGACCTCGAGGTGGCGGACGACGCCGCCTGCATCGCCGCCGTCAAGGAATACCTGTCGTTCTTCCCCACCTCGAACCTCGAGCAGCCGCCGGTGCTGCCGTGTGACGACCCGGCGGACCGGATGGACGAGGCCCTGCTGTCCCTGGTGCCGGACAGCGCGCGGCGCGCCTACGACATGAAAAAGGTCATCGCGCACCTGGTCGACCACGGGCGCTTCTTCGAGATCAAGCCCGCGTGGGCGAAGAACCTCATCACGGCCTTCGCGCGGATGGGCGGCCGGCCCGTGGGCATCGTGGCCAACCAGCCGATGGTCCTGGGCGGGGCGCTCGACGTGAACTCGGCCGACAAGGCGGCGCGCTTCATCATGCTCTGCGACGCCTTCCACATCCCGCTGGTGTTCCTGCAGGACGTGCCGGGGTTCCTCGTGGGCTCCAAGGTGGAGAAGGAGGGCATCATCCGGCACGGCGCCAAGATGCTCTACGCCGTGAGCGAGGCCACGGTGCCGAAGATCACCGTGGTCGTGCGCAAGGCGTACGGCGCCGGGTACTTCGTCATGTGCGGCAAGGCCTACGAGCCCGACCTCATCGTGGCCTGGCCGACGGCCGAGATCTCGGTGATGGGGCCCGAGGGCGGCACCAACATCATCTTCCGCAAGGAGATCGCCGCGGCCGCCAATCCCGACGAGGAGCGCGCGCGCCGCGTGGAGGAGTTCCGCAAGCTGATCAACCCCTACATCGCCGCGGGCGGCGCCTTCATCGACGACGTCATCGATCCCCGCGAGACGCGCCCCGTGATCATCCGGGCGCTGGAGATGGCCCGCACCAAGAAGGTCGAGCGCCCCTGGAAGAAGCACGGGGTGATGCCCGTCTGATCTGCTTCTCGGGTCAACCACGGTGAGGCGGTAGTTCGGCGCACCACTCCTCAATCGCCCGGCGCATCGCCTCGGGCTCCTCGGTGGGTATCCAGTGCCGGGCGGGAAGCGTGACCACGCGGCACCGCTCGAGCCGTGCCAGCAGCTGCCGGGTGATCGCCGGGTCGGTAAAGGTGCCCGCCGTGGACAGCAGCGCGAGGACGGGAATCCTGATGGCCGACAGGTCGGGGAGCGGCCCGGTCACGGCGATGAGCGTTTCGAGGTACGCCCCGCTCGGCGTGGTGTGGAGGTCGAGCGAGGGAGCGGCGTAGCGCTTGACCAGCGCATCGGGCGTGCCCGCGGCGGCGACGGCCGCCCGGGTCTCGCGGTCGAGCGTCTCGAGGTCGAGCGGCGCCAGGCGCCGGCGATGGATTCCGAGGGCGTTCAGGGCCCGGATGAGCCGGGTCGCCGGCAGGAACAGCGGCCGGAGCCTGGCGATCCGGCGCATGCCGCCCGTCAGAGCCGCGCGAAACATGGGCTCGATGAGGATGAGCGCCTCGGCCTTCTCGGGGTGACGGGCGGCGAACTCCACGGCGATGTTCGCGCCGAGGCAGTGCCCCGCCACCACGGCGCGGGGGTAGCCCTCGGCGGCGAGGATGGCCGCGAGGTCGGCGCACCATTCGGCCATGCCGGCGCGCCCGCGATGGACCGACCGGCCGTGGCCGCGCAGATCGAGCCGCAGGAGATCCCACGAGTCCTTGAGCGTGGTCCGGGCCACGAACTCCGACCAGCGCGTCATGTTGCTGCCGACGCCGTGGAGCAGGACGAGGACCCGGCGCGGCGGGCCCGGCCGCCAGAGGCGGTAGGCGATCACCGCGCCGTCGGGGGCCGTCAGCGTGCGGGCGGATTCGGTCTGTCCCATCGGCGGGTCGGCGCGGAGCGCCCGGGACGCATTGTATCGCGTCAGGTCACCGCGATCGGATCTGCTTCGCGTGCTCCGTGAGGTGGCGGCGGGCGATCTCGGCGGAGACAGGATCGAGCCACTTCACCTGCCTGAGGCGGGCCAGGGCGGCCCGCAGGTGAGCAGGATCGACGGCGCCGGTCTCGTCGTGGTGGGGCAGGTGGTGGAGCGTGTGGCCGGCCGGGCCGGTCTCGATCACCGCGAACGCTGAGTCGGGGAGGGCGGCGATGCGCCCTCGGCTCCAGGGCTCCGCCTCCGCGGGGCCCACGGAGGCCAGACACGCTGCGACACTCAGGCAGGAGCCTCGGATCCAGCGGTTGACCATGATGGACTCACGATGACTCGGCCGGCCAACCCGCACAATGTCCAGAGACTGATACGCGGCTCCGGGCGGGCGGGTTCTGCGAGTGGCTGACCGAGCTCGGCCGTTTGCGCCGGTTTTGGATCGGCCCACGCGCGCAGATCCTGATAAAATCGGCTGAAGCGGGCGGCCGGCGGCCGGCCGTCCACTCTATGCGAGGGATCAGGTGACCGGCATGTGGGCGGCCTGGGGGCGAATGGCGCATCGCCTGCGCTGGTGGCTCGTGGGCCTGTCCGCCGTCTCGCTGGCGGCGACGCTCGGCCTCATGACCCAGGCCGGCCGGCTCGACGCCGGAACCATCCTGACGACCACCGAGTCCGGTCGGGCAGCCGACCTCATGGCGAAGGAGTTGCCCGGCCGCCCCGTCTCATTCAGCCTGATCCTGAGCAGTGCTTCTCTGCGCGCGACCGATTCGGCGTTCCGGGCCGAGGTCGAGCGCGCGCTCGCGCCGCTCCGGGCGGACAGCCGGGTGGCGCGCATCCGAACGGCCTACGACACCGATCCACCAGATTCGTTGTCCATCTCGCGCGATGGGCGTCGGACGCTCGCCGTGGTCGAGCTCAGGGAGCACTCCTCGGGCTTCGCCTCTCTGGTGTTCTCGTCCTTGCCGGCCGACCTCTACCCGTCCCTGCGCGGTCAGGTGCGCTCCGACGCCCTCGAGGTCGTGGCGGCCGGCAGCATTCCCCTCAATCACGACTTCAACGAGGTGTCGCGGCGCGACCTGGCCCGAGCCGAGATGGTCATCCTGCCTGTCGTGGCGCTGCTTCTGCTCGTGGCCTTCGGCTCGGTGGTCGCGGCGCTCCTGCCGCTGGGCGTGGGGTTGCTGGCCATGGTCGGCGGCCTCGCCGGCACCGACCTGTTGGCGCGCTACACCTCGGTGTCGGTGTACGCCCCGAATATCGTGACCATGATCGGGCTGGGCGTGACGATCGACTACTCCCTGTTCATCGTGAGCCGCTTCCGGGAGGAAGTGCGCGAGCGCCCGGTCCCGGACGCCCTGGCACGGACCATGGCCACGGCAGGGCGGGCGATCTTCTTCTCCGGGGTCACGGTCGCCATTGGCCTGCTCGGCATGCTCCTCCTGGGCCTGGGCAATGTGGGGACGCTCGGGCTGGCCGGCACCCTGGTCGTGACCTTGGCGGTTCTGTACAGCCTGACCTTCCTGCCCGCGATCCTGGCCATCCTCGGGGCGCGAGTGAATGCCCTGCGCCTGCCGCTCCTCAATCGCCCACCATTGGAAGCGGGGACCGGGTTCTGGCACGGGTTGGCGGCGGTGGTCATGGCCCATCCCTGGCGCTTCTTTCTGCCGGTGACCGCTCTGCTGCTGCTGCTCGGGGTCCCGTTCCTCCACCTCCGGGTGGGGGCCGGCGACGCCACGTCCCTGCCGCCCGCGGCTGAATCGCGGCGCGGGGACGACCTGCTGCGTTTGGAGTTCCTGGGCGGCGATGTCAACCGGATCGTCGTGGTGCTGCGCTACCCTGATGGGTCCCCGTTGACCGCCGCGCGTGTCGGCGAGGTCTATGACCTGAGCCGTTGGCTGGCCCGGCAGTCCGGGGTGACCCGCGTGGACAGCGTCGTGGACCTGCACCCTGCCATCACCCGTGAGCGGTACAAGCAGTTGGCTGCGCTCTCGCGGTCCCAGCGCCCACCGGGCGTCCAGGCTGCCGTGGAGCAGACCGTGGGGGAGCACATCCTCACTCTCATTGCCTACACACCCTCGCCGGCCGGTAGCGACGCGGCGCGCGCCCTCGTTCAGGCGATCAGACAGTCGCACCCGCTCGTGGACGGTGAGCTGCTGGTGACCGGCCAGACGGCCTTCGACCTGGACTTCACGGGCGTGGTTGCCGAAAACGCGCCGCTGGCCATCGGGCTCGTCGTTCTGGCCACCTATGCGGTGCTCTTCCTGCTGCTGGGCTCGGTGCTGCTGCCCATCAAGGCCGTGGTGATCAACCTGCTCTCGATCACCGCCTCCTACGGCGCGCTGGTGTGGATCTTCCAGGACGGGCACTTGGCCCGGTGGCTTCACTTCACGCCGGGGCCCATCCAGACGGCAACGCCCATCATCATGTTTTGTCTCGTCTTCGGCCTGTCCATGGACTACGAGGTGCTGCTGCTCAGCCGGATGCGGGAGGAGTATGAGCGGAGCGGCGACAATACCTCGGCGGTGGGAGCGGGGCTCGAGCGCACCGGGCGGCTGATCACGTGGGCCGCCGCCATCATGGCCGGAGTCTTCTTTGCCTTCGCCCTGGCGGACTCGGTGATCATCAAGGCGGTGGGCGTCGGGATTGGCATCGCCGTGGTCGTCGATGCCACCATCGTGCGGGCCCTGCTGGTGCCGGCCACGATGCGGCTCATGGGCCGATGGAACTGGTGGGTACCGGCGTGGATGGTCGGCGTCCAGCGCCGATTGAGCCCGGGGCCGGGACCCTCCACCGCCCGGTCCTTTCGTCAGCGCCGGAAGGCGCGGCGGGATTAGTTGTCGACGAAGGCCTTCAGCGCGCGGCCCCGGAGCGGGTGGCGCAGCTTGCGGAGCGCCTTGGTCTCGATCTGCCGGATGCGCTCGCGGGTGACCGAGAAGCGCTGGCCCACCTCCTCGAGCGTGTGCTCGCCTTCATCGCCGATGCCGAAGCGCAGCCGGAGGATCTCCTTCTCCTTGGGGGAGAGCGTGCTCAGCGCGCGCTCCACCTGGGTCGTGAGGTCCCGGGTGATCAGGTTGTCGTTGGGGGACTCGGCCTGCTTGTCCTCGAGGAAATCGCCCAGCTGCGAGTCCTCGCCGATGGGCGTCTCCAGCGACAGCGGCTTGCGCGAGGACTCTAGAATCAGGCGCACCTTGCGCGCCGGCACGCCCGTCTTCTGGGCGAGCTCTTCGGGCGTGGGCTCGCGCCCCATCTCGTTGACCAGGGCGCGGTTGACGCGCGAGATGCGGTTGAGCGTCTCCACCATGTGGACCGGGATGCGGATGGTCCGCGAATGGTCCGCGATGGCGCGGGTGATGGCCTGCCGGATCCACCAGGTCGCGTAGGTCGAGAACTTGAAGCCGCGCCGGTACTGGAAGCGGTCCACGGCCTTCATGAGCCCGATGTTGCCCTCCTGGACCAGGTCCAGCAGGGTGAGCTCGCTGCCGAGGTAGCGCTTGGCGACCGACACCACGAGTCGGAGGTTGGCCTCCATCAGCTCCTTCTTGGCCTGGCGCACGACGCGGTCGTGGCGCTCGATCTCGCGCAGGGCGGCGGGCAGGGCCTTGCGGTCCAGCCCCGCCTGCTTCTCGAGATCGCCGAGCTCCGTGCGCGACTTGGTCTCGCGCATGCGCTTGGCGAGGGCGCGGCAGTCGGCGACGAGCCGGTCCACGAGCGCGGGCTTGAGCGGCAGCCCTTCGAGCACGCGCTGGATGGCGGTCCGGTTCTGAGCGATCCACTTGTGGTAGTTGGCGCGGGTGGCCTTGCTGCGCCGGCGCTTCTCCGCGAGCGCCGCTTCGAGGCGCTCGATCTCCCGCTCCAGCCGGCGGATGCGGGCGAACGCCGCCAGCATGGGCTTGATCTCGTCGGGCAGGGGCTCGCCGCCCTCGGGGAGCAGGATGACCTCGTCCAGCGACACCTCGTTGTGGCGCACGCCGTCCACCAGGGCCAGCAGCCGGGAGACCGCAAGCGGGATGCCGCCCAGGGCGCGGCGGAGCGCGATTTGGCCGACCTCGATGCGCCGGCCGATGGTCACCTCCTGCTCGGCCTTGAGCAGCGGGACCTTGCCGATCTCCTTGAGGTACAGGCGCACCGGGTCCTCGCCCGACGCAGCCGAGGGCTTGAGCGCCTCCTCGGACAGGGCCGGGGTTTGCTCGAGCTCGACCACGGTCTCTGCCGCCTTGTCGTTCGACTCGTCCTCCACGATGGGGAGCACGTCCTTCACCGGTTTGACCTGGCGCGACTTGCGCTTTGGCTCGGCTGAAACCACGCCGGATTGGCTGGATTCGGAGCCTGCGGCTGCCTCGGATTCCCTGAAAGTCATTACGGCCTCGTTTCCTCGTCAGATCCGTTCCCGGTCGGATCGAGCCTTGAGGGCAGTCCGGCCCTCGCTTTGGGCATTTCTGTCAAACCTTTAGACGCCAGGGACCCGCCGGAAGTTTCCAGAAAAGCG
>JBGPZD010000069.1:0-12562 GCA_041493605.1 Methylomirabilia bacterium | reverse complement strand
TCTGGTAATCCACCACACCGTGCTGCATGTCGACGGTGAGGGAATCGAAGCCCTGGTGCGCCATGACTTCGGCGGAGAAGCCCGACGGGATGCTGAGCCAGCCGTTCACCACCGCCTCACCGCGGGCCCAGATCTTCTTCAACGTGTTCTCTCTCACTCGGCTCTCCTTGGCTGGATTGTCTTCGCCGCCGGCCGGGGGACGGGCGCGGCGGCCTTTCCTTGATACCACAGCCTGGCCTCGAGGGGGGCTGGGCCGGCTATCTTGTGGCCTCCGACCTCAGGACCCCTATATTTTGTTGTTGCTAATACTAAACAGATGTTGCGTAATAAAGCACGCTCCTTATATATGGAGCGTCGGTATGGCCATCCCGTCCGAATCCTTGCCCCCGCCAGGGTGGGGTCTTCGAGGGATCGACGGCCTGCTGGGCGCGTTCCCGCCGGGACAGCTCAGCGAGATCGTCGGCCCTTGGTCCTCAGGCGGCAGCAGCCTGCTCCTGGCCTTGATCGCCCGAGTCACGACCTCGGGCGGCCGGGCCGCTGTCGTGGACGGAACGGACGCCTTCGATCCGGCGTCGGCCTCCGCCGCGGGCGCCGATCTCTCGGGCCTGCTCTGGGTGAAGTGCGGCGGCCGGCTCGATTCCGCCTGCCGTGCGGTGGATCTGCTCGTCCGCTGTCCGGGCTTCGCCCTGGTGGCGGTGGACCTGGGCGAGCTGCCGCTCCGCCGCCGGCGGCCGGCGCCGTTCTCGCTCTGGCTGAGACTGCAGCGCGCCGTGGAGGGCAGCCCGACCATCCTGGTGCTGCGCGCTCCCGAGCGGCTGGCGGGCAGCGCCGCCGCCCTGGTGGTCTCCGCTCGCCGGCTCCAGACCCGGTGGATGGGCGCTCCGTTGCCGACGCGCTTTGCGGGCTTGAGCTCGGAGCTTCGAATCCTCCGCGCTCGCCCCTCTCCCCTCTGGGGAGAGGGGCAGGGTGAGGGGTGTTGGATTGTCGAATGGCGGCCATGAGGCGCATCGGCTGCCTCTTCACGCCTTCGCCGGAGCCGGGGGCGCAGCAGGTCCTGCTCGAGGTGGCGCTGGCCCATTCGCCACGGGTGGAGGAGGTCCGGCCGGGCTGCGTGTATCTCGACGCGGCGGGGCTCGAGGGGCTGTTCGGCGGCGAGCGCCAGCTCGGCGAGTTTCTGCGCCGCGCGGCGGCCGATCGGGGACTGGAGGCGCGCGTGGGAATCGCCGGCAGCCGGACCTGCGCGTTGGCCGCCGCCCGCCTCGGAAGCGGCGTCACGGTGATTCCGCCGGGCGGCGATGAAGCCTGTCTCGCCCCGGCGCCGCTCGCGTTCCTCGATCTCGCCGGCGACATAGCGGCGCGGCTCGATCGCTGGGGGATCCGGACCCTGGGCGAGCTGGCCGCGCTGCCGGCGCCCGCGCTCTTCGAGCGGCTCGGGAGCGAAGGGCCCCGGCTTCAGCGCCTGGCTCGCGGCGAAGATCTCCGCCCCCTCGATGCCTGGGCGCCGCCGCCCGTCTTCGAGGAATCGGCGGAATGCGAATGGGGATTGGAGACCCTCGCGCCGGTCGCCGCCTTGGTGGCCGACCTGGCCGGCAGGATCTGCGGCAGGCTCGTGCGGCGCGGCCTCGCGGCCGACGGCTTCGAATGGGTCTGCCGCCTGGCCGACCGGCGCGTGCACGAGGGATCGCTCTCGCTGGCCGCCCCCATGAGCGAGGCCGCAGCCATCGCGGCGCTGCTCCGGGTCGCGCTCGAATCCCGGCCGCCCCGCGGCCCCGTGGTGGAGATCACGCTCCGCGCCCGCCCGCAGCGGATGGTGCCGGCCCAGGAATCGCTCACCGACCGCTCACGCCCCAGCCCGCGCCTGGTCACGGCCGCCATGACCCGCCTGGCCGCGCTCGTCGGCGAGCGCCAGCTCGGCGTCCCCGCCTTGCTCGACAGCCATCGCCCCGACGCGGTGAGGCTCGAGCCGTTTCTTCACCCTCACCCTGACCCTCTCCCTGGAAGGGAGAGGGAAGCGGAATCCCTCTCCCCCTCTGGGGGAGAGGGTAGGGTGAGGGGGCCAATGGTGAGGGGGCTGCCCGCGGTGCTGGCGCTGCGCCGGCTGCGCCCGCCATGCCCCGCCCACGTGACGCTCACCTCGGGCCGCCCCGTCTATCTGCGCTCCGAGCGGTGTGCCGGGCGGATCGTCACCGGCGCGGGGCCGTGGCGGGCCTCAGGGGAGTGGTGGGCCGAGCGGCCGTGGGCGCGCGACGAATGGGACGTGGAGTTGGCCGACGGCACGGTCTGCCGGCTGGCTCATGACGGCTCCGCTTGGTTCCTCGACGGCGTCTACGACTAGCCCACTTCCCCGATGTACGTCGAGCTGCACGCCACGAGCGCCTTCAGCTTCCTCGAAGCCGCCAGCCTGCCCGAGGCGCTGGCCGAGGAGGCCGCGCGATTGGGCCAGCCGGCGCTGGCGCTGCTGGACCGCGACGGTGTCTATGGCGCGCCCCGGCTCTATCGCGCCTGCACCCGTCTGGGCATCGCCGCGCTCGTTGGCGCCGAAGTCACGCTGAGCGACGGCGGGAGGCTGCCGCTGCTGGTCGAAGACCGCGAGGGCTACCGCAATCTCTGCCGGCTGCTCACCCGAATCAAGATGCGCGCGCCCAAGGGGGAAGGCGCCGCCACGCTTGACGATCTGGCCGAGCACGCCGGGGGGCTGGTGGCCCTCACCGGCGGCGACGAGAGCCCCGTCGCGGCCCGGCTCACACGTGGCGGCGCGACCGAGGCCCGCGGCTTCATCGAGCGGCTGGTCTCCATCTTCGGCCGCTTCAACGTGTATGTGGAGCTTCAGCGGCATCTCCAGCGCGATCAGGAAGCGCGCAACGAGTGGCTGAGCGCCCAGGCCGGAAGCCTCCGGCTGCCGCTGCTCGCGGCCAACTCGCCCCGACTGACGCGGCGGCAGGACCGCCCGCTCCTCGACGTGCTGACGTGCATCCGCGAGCACGCCACGCTCGAGCAGGCGGGCCGGAGGCTGGCGAAGAACAGCGAGCGCTACCTCAAGAGCGGCGCGGCCATGGGCCGGCTCTTCTCGGACTGTCCGGAGGCCGTCGCGAACACGGGCGAGCTGGCGCTGAGGCTCGGCTTCACGCTCAAGGACCTGGGCTACCAGTTCCCCGACTACCCGCTGCCGCCGGGCGAGGCGCCCCTCGGGCACCTGCGCGCCCTCTGCAAGCGCGGCGCGCGCGAGCGCTACGGCACGGGGCCGCTGGCGGCCAAGGCGCGCCGGCAGATCGCGCGGGAGTTGGACCTCATCGGGCGCCTCGACCTGGCAGGCTACTTCCTCATCGTCCGGGACCTGGTCGAGTTCTGCCGGCGGAGCGACATCCTGGTGCAGGGCCGCGGCTCGGCGGCCAACAGCGCGGTCTGCTACGCGCTGGGGATCACCGCCGTGGACCCGGTGGGCATGGAGCTGCTCTTCGAGCGCTTCCTCTCCGAGGAGCGCGGGGAGTGGCCGGACATCGATCTCGACCTGCCCAGCGGCGACCGGCGCGAGCAGGTGATCCAGTACGTCTACGAGCGCTACGGCCGGTTGGGCGCGGCCATGACGGCCAACGTGATCACCTATCGCGGCCGCCTCGCGGCGCGCGAGGTCGGCAAGGCGCTGGGGTTGCCCGCCGCGCTCATCGAGCGGCTGGCCGGGCTCGTGAGCGACTGGGAGTACCGCGAGCCCGGCGACGTCCTGACCGCCCATCTCGCTGAGGCGGGCTGTGATCTCAGCGATCTCAGCATCCAGCACTTCGCCCGGGTGTGGACGGCCATCCAGGATCTGCCGCGCCACCTGGGCCAGCACTCGGGCGGCATGGTGATCTGCCAGGGCCGGCTCGACGGCGTCGTGCCGCTCGAGCCCACGACCATGCCCGGCCGCGCGGTGATCCAGTGGGACAAGGACGACTGCGCCGCGCTCGGCATCGTCAAGGTGGATCTCTTGGGCCTCGGCATGATGGCGCTGCTCCAGGACGCGCTCGGGATGATCGAGGAGCGCGGCGGCCACGTGGACTTGGCCCACCTGCCGCCCGACGACCCCCAGGTCTACGCCATGCTCCGGAAGGCCGACACCATCGGCGTCTTCCAGGTGGAGAGCCGCGCTCAGATGGCGACGCTCCCGCGTCTCAAGCCCGAGCGCTTCTACGACCTCGTGGTGCAGGTGGCCATCATCCGGCCCGGGCCGATTGTCGGCGACATGGTGCATCCCTATCTCCGCCGCCGCGCGGGACGCGAGCCGGTCACCGTGCCCCATCCGGCGCTCGAACCCATCCTGGCCCGCACGCTCGGCGTTCCGCTCTTCCAGGAGCAGCTGCTGCGCATGGCGATGGCGACGGCGGGCTTCACCGGCGGCGAAGCCGAAGAGCTCCGGCGCGCCCTGGGCTTCAAGCGCGCCCGGCGGGCGATGGAGGAGATCGACACGAAGCTCCGCGCCGGCATGGCGCGCCAGGGCGTCACCGGCGAGACGGCCGAGGCGATCGTCCGCTCCATCACGGCCTTCGCGCTGTATGGATTTCCCGAGGCGCACGCGGCCAGCTTCGCGCTCATCGCCTACGCCAGCGCCTGGCTCAAGGTCCATCACCCGGCGGCCTTCTACGCGGCGCTGCTCAACAACCAGCCCATGGGCTTCTACCATCCGGCCACCATCGTGCGGGATGCCGCGCGGCACGGGCAGGAGATCCGCCCCATGGACGTCAATTTCTCCGGCTGGCTCTGTTCGATCGAGCCCGACGGGTCGGTGAGGCTCGGGCTCCGCTACGCGCGCGGGCTCAGGGAAGAGGCCGGCCGGCTCATCGAGAGGGAGCGGACACGCCGGCCGTTCCCCTCGGTGGACGATCTGGTGAAGCGCGCGGGGCTCCATCATGGCGAGCTGGCGCAGCTCGCCCGGCTGGGCGCGCTCGGCAGCCTCGAGCCCGAGCGGCGCGCGGCGCTCTGGGAAGCGGAGCGGGCGGCGCGCCCGCGGGGGCCGCTCTACGAGGAGATCCCGGATGCGGCCGAGCCGTCGCCGCTCAGGCCGATGACCGCGGCGGAGTCGCTGGCGGCCGACTACGAGGGAACGGGGCTGAGCCTCGGGCCGCACCCGATGGAGTTCCACCGGGCGCGGCTCGCGCGGCTGGGCGTGGCGCGCGCCGCCGACCTGGCCGGCTTAAAGAACGGCGCGTGGGTGCAGGTGGCGGGGGCGGTGGTGGTGCGGCAGCGTCCGGGCACGGCCAAGGGCTTCGTCTTCCTCAACCTCGAGGACGAGACCGGGCTCGCCAACGTGATCGTCCGCCCGGCCCTGTTCCAGCGCTACCGGCTCATGCTGGTCGGCGAGCCCTTTCTTCGCGTGGCCGGCACGCTCCAGCATCAGGACGGCGTCATCTCGGTCCGCGCCGAGCGGCTGGCGCCCCTCGGCCACGGCCTGGCCGGCGTTCCCTCCCACGACTTCCGCTAGGAGGCGCCGCTCTCCTAGGGGGCGGCGACCGTGGTGCTGTCGCCGCTGGTCGAGATGGAGAACGTCCCCGCCGTCGACGAGGTGTAGGTGTAGGCCGCCCAGCCCTGGGGCGGCGTGGGCAGCCCCGCCATGAACGGGCCCGCGCTCTGGCCCTGGGCGTTGGTGGCCGCCGCCGTGAGGCTGGCCAGCGACGGAGGCGTGGCGCCCATGTGGGACAGGTACGCGCTTACGGCGGAGGCCACCGTGCGGGAATCGGCCTTGGCCTGGGCGATGCGCGCCCGGGCCAGGAAGTCGGCGTAGAGCGGCACCGCGATGGCCGTGAGGATGGCGACGAGCGCCACCACGATGACCAGCTCGATCAGGGTGAAGCCCCACTGCCTCGCGCGTCGGTGTCCCGGTCTCATGGTGTCCTCGCCCGGTTCTGCCGTGCGGCGGGCAGGCTCAGGGCTCCAGATACCCATTATGGCAATGACGATGCCAAGACGCCAAGGCTAATCCTGCCGGGCATTTGGGCGAGGGCCGGCGCCCGGATTTTCATCAATTCTTGTAGCCGCCTCCTCGCGCGTTGGAGGAAGGTCATGGTGGGCCGTCCTCACCGCGGGTAGCCTCAGTCCGGGCTTGCCAGTCGGGGTACACTGCCCGGGATGGACGCGATCTCTCCTTCTCTCACAGGTACGGAGGCCAACGCGTGACCCGTTACTTCGAGGACTTCAAGCCCGGCGATGTGATGGAGAGCGGTGGATACACGATCACCCGGGAGAGCATCCTGGCATTTGCCCGCGACTACGACCCGCAGCCCTTCCATACCGACGAGGAGGCCGCCAGGCACACCATCTACGGCGGGCTCATCGCCAGCGGCTGGCAGACGGCCGCCATCCTGATGCGGTTGTGCTGGGACACCCTGCTCCACGACTGCGCCGGCCTGGGCTCGCCCGGCGTCGACGAGTTGCGCTGGCTCAAGCCCGTGCGCCCCGGCGACACGCTCACCCTGCGCTACACCGTGGCCGACGTCGTCCCCTCGCGGAGCAAGCCCGACCGGGGCATCGTCCGGTCGCTGTCCGAGATGCGCAACCAGCGCGGGGAAGTCGTGCTGACCATGAAGGGGCTGGGCATGTTCTCCCGCCGGCCGGCGCCCGGGGCGCCGCCCGGATCGAAGTTGAATGGAGAGCGCGGTCTCGGCCGTCAAAGGGTATGATGTCTGGCCGAGAGGACCGCCGACGGTGACCCCAACGAGGAGACAGAGGCTGCGGCGCGAGTACCTGCGCCACGTGGGCAGCCCGGGCTTCGCAGTAGCCGCCGTTCTTCTGCTCGAGATCCTGTCCTGGACCCAGGCCAAGTTCATCAACCCCGCCCCCGTCCTGCTGGTCTCGGTGGTGTGCGCGGCCTACGTGGGCGGCATGTTCGAGGGACTCATCGCCGCCGGCATCACGGTCTGGTATTACGCCTACTTCGTCTCGGCGCCGGGCACGATCTTTCCGACGACGTATGAGACCTTCCGGCAGGCGGCGGTTTTCGCGTGCGCGGCGCCGGCCGTGGCGCTGATGGTCGGCCTCCTCAAGCAGCGGGCGGCCCGGATCGCCATCGAGGCGGCCCACCGCGAGCGCGAGGCCGCGGAAACCGTGGTCGCCTCGCTCACGACCAGCCGCCAGGCCGAGAAGGCGAGCCGGGCCGCCGAGGAGCGCTACCGGGGGCTCTTCGAAGGCGTGGTGGCCGGCGTGTTCCGCACCTTCCAGGACGGGCACCTGGCGGACTGCAACCAGGCCTGCGTGCGGATCCTGGGCTACGATTCCCGCCACGACGTCCTCCACCAGAACGCGGCCAGCTTCTACTGGTACCCCACCGACCGGGAGGCCCTCATCCAGCGGCTCGAGGCGGGCGAAACCATCAGCAACCTCGAGGTGCCCTTCAAGCGCAAGGACGGGTCCCCGATCCGCGTCCGCATGAACGCCCGGCGCATGGACGAGGGCTCCCGCCTGCTGTTCGAAGTCAGCATCGTCGACACCACCGAGCGGCCCGAGGCCCAGCCCGTTCCGGACTGAGCGGGCGCGGCGCCCGGCCCGCCGGAATCGCCATGCTAAGATAAGGCGTCCAAAGGGCGAGCCGTTCCGGAGGGGCGCCGCATGCCGATTTACGAGTATGAGTGCCGGGGATGTCACCGCCGCGTGAGCGTGCTGGTGCGGTCGCTCGCGGGCACGGCGGCGCCCCGATGTCCGCGCTGCGACAGCGCCGACCTGGCCCGCCTGATGTCCCGCTTCGCCACGGCGAAATCCGAAGATGCCCGCCTCGAATCCCTCGGTGACCCCTCCCAGAGCGGAGATCTGGACGAGAACGACCCGCAGAGCGTCGCCCGCTTCGTCAAGAAGATGGGGCGGGAGATGGGCGAGGACCTCGGCGAGGATCTCGACGCGGCCATGGACGAGGCCCTGTCGGAGGGTGAAGGCGACGAACCCGGCGGCGCCGACGCCGAAGACAGCCTGGCGGACGCGGGCGGCGGCGGGACCGGCGATGAAGGTTGACGTCCTGCCGGGCTTCGAGGCGCTGGACGCGGAGCGCTGGAACGGCCTGCTCGAGCGCTCGCGGATGCCGTCGGTCTTCCTCACGTGGCAGTGGCAGACGGCCTGGGCGGCGGCCTTCGCGGGCGGGCGGCCGCTCCAGATCCTCGCGGTGAGCGATGAGGCGGGCGCGCCCGCGGGACTGCTGCCGCTGTATGAAGACCGGCCGGATCGGTTCAGGATCGTGGGTGGAACGGACGTGTCCGACTACCTCGACGTCATCGCCGCCTCCGGCCGCGAGGAGGAAGTCTGGCACGCCTTGCTTCAGCACCGCGCGGCCCAGGCCGCCGAGTGGGACCTGCACGCCGTCCGCGCCGGGTCGCTCACAATTCCCGTCGTGCCCGCCATCGCCGCCGGCTACGGGCTCACCGTCTCGGTGGAGCGCGAGGAGCGCTGCCCGGTGCTCGCGCTGCCGGCCACCTGGGACGACTATCTGGCGCGGCTCGGGGGCAAGGACCGCCACGAGCTGCGGCGGAAGATGCGCAAGCTCGAGCGCGAGCTGCCCGGGGTCATCGTGCGCTCCCACGGCGGCGCCGCGGGCTGGGATGAGGGCCTCGGCCGCTTCCTCGTGCTCCACCGTCTCTCCAAGGCCGGCAAGGCGCGCTTCATGGACGAGCGCATGGAGCACTTCTTCCGCGGGGCGACGCGGGCGCTCGCGGCGATGGGCTGGGCCCGGCTCTGGTTCCTCGAGTGGGAGAGGCATGCCGTGGCGAGCTTCCTCTGCCTGGAGTATCCGGGCAGCGTGGCGCTCTATAATTCGGGCTTCGATCCCGCGCGCGCGGCCCTGGCCCCGGGCATCGTGCTCCTGGCCCACGTGATCATGGACGCGATCCGCCGCGGCATCCCGGTGTTCGACTTCCTGAGGGGGGAAGAACCCTACAAGTATGCCTTCGGTTCGACTCCCGAGGATCTCTTCAACGTGAGGATCACACGGTGACACTCCGGATCGCCGTGCTGTCCGTGCACACCTGCCCCCTCGCCGCTCTCGGCGGCAAGGAGACGGGCGGGATGAATGTCTACGTGCGGGAGACCGCGCGCGAGCTGGCGCGGATGGGCGTCCACGTGGACGTCTTCACCCGGTCCCAGAATCCGGGCATCCCGCGCGTGGTGAGCCTGGGGCAGGGCGCGCGCGTCGTCCATCTGCCGGCGGGCCCGGAGGCGCCCATGCCCCGCGAGGCTGTTCACGCCCACCTGGGCCAGTTCGTCGAGGGCGTGGAGGGCTTCGCCCAGGCGGAGGGACTGGAGTACGACCTCCTGCACGCCCACTACTGGCTGTCGGGCGCGGCGGGCCTCGCGCTGCGCGAGGCCTGGGGCGCGCCGCTGGTCCAGATGTTCCACACGCTGGGGCGGCTCAAGAACTCCGTCGCCCAGTCGCCCGCCGACGTCGAGCCCGAGCTGCGGATCGCCGAGGAGACGCGGATCGTCGAGGGCGCCGACCGCATCGTCGCGGCCAATCATGTGGAGCGCGCCCATCTCGTCTGGTACTACGGCGCCCGCGCCGACCGCATCGCCGTGATCCCGTGCGGGGTGGATACCGAGCTGTTCCAGCCCATGGGCCGCGCCGCGGCCAAGGACCTGCTCGAGCTGCCGCCGGATCCGCTGCTGCTCTACGTGGGGCGGCTCGAGCCCATCAAGGGCCTCGAGAACCTGCTCGAGGCGATGACGCGGGTGGCGGAGCCGGCGCGGCTGCTGATCATCGGGGGCGACGCCGACGAGCCGGAGAACGGCCACGGGGCCCACCTGCGCGAGCGCGTCGCCGCCCTGGGCGTGAGCGGGCGCGTGCGCTTCCTCGGCGCCCAGCCCCAGGGCCGGCTGCGGCTCTTCTACGCGGCGGCCGACGCCACCGTCATGCCGTCCTACTACGAGTCCTTCGGCATGGTGGCGCTCGAGGCCATGGCCTGCGGCAGCCCCGTGGTCGCCTCGCGCGTCGGCGGGCTCACGACGACGGTGCAGGACGGCGTGACCGGCGAGCTCGTGCCCGAGGGCGATCCGGCGGCGCTGGCCGCCGCGCTCACGGCGCTGCTCGCCGACGAGGCGCGGCGCGACCGGTTGGGCAGCCAGGCCACCCGCTGGGCGGCCGAGCACCGCTGGCCCTGCGTCGCCGAGGCCGTGTGCCGGCTGTACTCGGAGCTGCGCCCCGCCGCCTTCCAGCACCTCGAACACGCGCGCTGTCGGCCCTGACATTCACGTGACTTCTCCGGGCCCTCGGGCCATCCTCGGGCGATGATCGGCGCTCCCCTCACCGTGAACGGGCGCCGCTACGCCTGGCCGCGGCAGCCCCTCGTCGTGGTCTGCATCGACGGCTGCGAGCCCGAGTACTTCGCCCGGGCCACCGCCGCGGGCGCGATGCCCTGGCTGGCCGCGGCGCTGACGGGCGGGACCAACCGGACGGCCGACTCGGTCGTCCCCAGCTTCACCAACCCCAACAATCTCTCCATCGTGACCGGGACGCCGCCGGCCGTGCACGGCATCTGCGGCAACTACTTTTACGACCGCGAGGCCGGCGCCGAGGTCATGATGAACGACCCCAAGTACCTGCGCTGCGAGACGATCCTGGCGGTGTTCGCGCGCGCCGGCGCCCGGGTCGCCGTGGTCACGGCCAAGGACAAGCTCAGGCGACTGCTGGGACACGACATGCGGGGGATCTGCTTCTCGGCCGAGAAGGCGGGCGAGACCACCCCGGCCGAGCACGGGATCGCCGACGCCCTGGGGCTGGTCGGGCTGCCGGCGCCCTCCGTGTACAGCGCTGATCTCTCCGAGTTCGTCTTCGCCGCGGGCGTCAAGCTCATGGAGTCCGCGCGCCCCGATATCATGTATCTCTCGACCACGGACTACGTCCAGCACAAGCACGCGCCCGGCACGCCCGCCGCCAATGCCTTCTACCGGATGATGGACGGCTACTTTTCCAAGTTGGACGCGCTGGGCGCCACGCTGGCCATCACCGCCGACCACGGGATGAACGCCAAGACCGACGCCGGCGGCCGGCCGAGCGTCATCTATCTCCAAGATCTGCTGGACGGCTGGCTCGGCGCCGGCCGCGCCCGTGTCATCCTGCCCATCACCGATCCCTACGTGGTCCACCACGGCGCGCTGGGCTCTTTCGCCACCGTGTATCTGCCCGAGGCCATCGACGCTCGAGCCGTCACGGCACACATGGGAGCGCTGACGGGAATGGAGCTGGTGCTGGAGCGCGAGGAAGCCTGCCGGCGCTTCGAGCTGCCGCCCGACCGCATGGGCGACGTGGTCGCCATCTCGGAGCGCCATACGGTCATCGGCACCAGTGCCGCGCGCCACGACCTCTCGGGGCTCGACGCGCCGCTCCGGTCCCACGGCGGGCTGACCGAGCAGCACGTGCCGCTGTTCCTCAACCGTCCGACGCCCGGGCTTTCGGCGGCGGCCCGGCTGAGGAACTTCGACATCTTCGACGTCGCGCTGAACCAGGCGCAGTGATCGGATGAGAGATCGAGCGCGGGTTGTCATCGTTGGCGGCGGCATCGTCGGCACAAGCGTCGCCTACCATCTGACCAAGCTGGGCTGGCGGGATGTCATCTTGCTCGAGCAGGGCAGCCTCTCCGGCGGGACCACGTGGCACGCGGCCGGGCTCGTGGGGCAGCTCCGCTCCTCGAGCAACCTGACCCAGCTCATCCGCTACAGCGCCGACCTCTACAGCCGGCTCGAGGCCGAGACGGGGCAGGCCACGGGCTGGAAGCGCTGCGGCAGCCTCAGCGTGGCCCGCACCGCCGAGCGCCTGGTCCAGCTCAAGCGCAACGCTTCGCTCGCGCGCTCCTACGGCGTCGAGGCTGAGGTGATCGGCCCGGCCGAGGCGGGGAAGCGCTATCCGCTGATGAGGACGGACGACCTGGCGGGCGCCGTGTGGATTCCGGGCGACGGCAAGGCCAACCCGGCCGACGTGACCCAGGCCCTGGCCCGAGGCGCCCGCGCCGGCGGGGCCGAGCTGCGCGAGAAGATCACGGTCACCGGCGTGCGCGTCGAGCGCGGAGCCGTGGCCGGAGTGGAGACGTCCGAGGGCCCCATCGCCACGGAGATCCTCGTCAACTGCGCCGGCATGTGGGCGCGGGAGCTGGGCCGGATGAGCGGGGTGACGGTGCCGCTGCACGCCTGCGAGCACATGTACATGGTCACCAACCCGATCGGCGGGGTGGGTCCCGATCTCCCGGTGATGCGCGACGCCGACGGCCACATCTACTTCAAGGAGGAGGTCGGCGGCATCCTGATGGGCGGCTTCGACCCGTGGGCCAAGCCCTGGGGGATGGACGGCATCCCCGAAGGGTTCAGCTTCGCGACCCTGCCCGAGGATTGGGGAAAGTTCGAGGTCCTGATGACCAACGCCATCCAGCGCGTGCCCGCGCTCGAGACGGCGCCCGTGCGGCTGCTGATGAACGGGCCGGAGAGTTTCACGCCGGACAACTACTTCATCCTGGGCGAGGCCCCCGAGGTGCGGCGCTACTACGTCGGCGCCGGTTTCTGCTCGGGCGGCATCGCCGCCGCGGGCGGCGCGGGCCGGGCGCTCGCCCAGTGGATCGCCGACGACCGC
>JBGPZD010000042.1:0-18576 GCA_041493605.1 Methylomirabilia bacterium | reverse complement strand
GGTGGCGGCCCTGTTGGCGGGCAAGCTGCCGCTGCCCAAGGGCGCGCGTGTCGGGGTCGTGCTCTCCGGGGGGAACGTCGATCCGGGGACGCTGGCGGGGCTGCTGACGCGCTAGCGCCCGTGATACTCGGGCACCACCTGTTCGGCGACGATCGCGAGCTGCTCGAGCATGCGCTCGGGCGGGCAGAGCGGACGCAGGATGAACTTGGAGCCGCCACCCTTGACGTACTCTTCGATTCTGGCCACGAGCACGTCCACGGGGCCGAAGGCGGTGCACCGCTCGAGCGTGGCCTCGTCCACACGCCCCCGTTGGATGTAGGGCTGGGCCATGGCGCGCGCGGCCTGCGCGGTGTCCGCCACGGCATAGCTGATCAGGGCGCCGAAGTGATCCTCGGGCACGGTGCGGCCCTCGGCGGCCGCCAGGTCCAGCACCTTCTCGACTCCGTTCCGGAACTCGTCAGGGGTGATGAAGGATGGAATCCAGCCATCGCCGACGCGTGCGGTGCGCTTGATGGCCGCTTCGCTCTTGCCGCCGATCCAGATGGGCGGAGGGTTCTGCCAGGGTTTCGGAAAGATGGTCACGCGGTCCAGGCGGTAGAATTCGCCCTGGAAGCTCACCTCGTCCTGGGTCCAGAGCAGACGGATGACGCGGATCGCTTCGTCGGTGCGCCGGCCGCGCTCCTTGAACGGCACGCCCGAGGCCTCGAACTCGCGCGGCAGCTCAACGCCCACGCCGACGGCCGGGAAGAGCCGGCCGCGGGAGAGCCAGTCGATGGTCGCCAGCTCTTTGGCCGCTACCACGGGCGTCCGGTAGGGCAGGACGATGACGCTCGGACCGAACTTGAGCCGGGTGGTGCGCGCCGCCACCGCCGCGAGCGTGGTCATGACTTCGGGTACCGGGGCGGGGGAAGAGAGCCGGTCGGAGAGCCAGAGGGAATCGATGCCGCTCCGCTCGAGGAAGTCGCAGAGCGTCCAGAGGAAGGCGCTGCCGTCCCGTCCGGGCGGCCACGGGCCCGGCATGATGCCGATGCGGTACTTGAGGGCCGCGCTTCTGGTCGGCATGCCCCGGCATCGTACGCGGCGGGACGGAGCGCGTCAAGGCAGGGCGGCCCGCCGCGCGGGTGGAGCGGGCTTGACACGCGGCGTGGGAGGCTTCAGGGTACTGAGGATTGCCGAGCGGCGGAGCCGTTGCGGTAGGGTACGCTTGAGAATCAGGAGGCTCATGTGAACGGTCAGGATCGCCGACGCTTTCCCCGGGCCCGGGCCACGTGGCCGGCCATCGTGGAGTCAGCCGACGGCCGGGTCGTGTCCGCCGAGGTCGTGGACGTGAGCCTGTCGGGGATGAAGGTCAAGACCGATTCCGAGGCCGCCGTCGGCACCCCGGTCACCCTCCGCGTGACCCTGCCCGCCGAGGCCGGCCGCATCGAGGTCATCGCCAAAGTCATCCGTCGTGACCGCGACGGTCTCGCCGTCGCCTTCCTCAAGCTCACCGAGATGGACGCCGAGCGCGTGGCGCCCTTCGTCTCGCCGGGCGACATCCGGCGCCGCTCGCCGCGAGTGCCGGTGACCTTGCCGATCCGCATCGAGGGCGGCTCGGCCGGAACGGCGAAGGGCGTCACCGTGGATCTCAGCGCCTCCGGCAGCCGGGTGATCACCGACAAGACCTTGATTCCGGGGGACGTGGTCGTCCTCGAGCTGCCCAACTCGGGCGGTGCCGCCCCGCTCCGGCTTCCCGCGGTGGTGTGGGAGGCCTATGTAGGCGGCGCGGTGCTGGTTTTCGCCAACCTGGCCCAGGCCGAGTTCCTCCGGTTGCGCGAGTACGTCCAGCACTGCCGCGAGCAGGGCGCCCAGCCAACTTCCGTTTGACACGTCCGCAGGTCCCGCTTAGAATGAACGGCGGTTCATCGGCCTGCCATGCGTGATCCCGACAAGCCCCACCAGATCATCGAAGCCGCCGTCCGGGTCTTCGCCCGGAAGGGCTATTTCAACTCCCGCGTCTCCGACGTGGCACGCGAGGCGGGGATCGCCGCCGGCACCATCTACCTCTACTTCAAGACCAAGGAGGACATCCTCACCACCCTGTTCCGCGAGAAGATGGCGGAGTTCGTCTCGGTGCTGTGGAAGGCCATGGCCGACCAGCCGGATGCCGAGGCCAAGGTGCGCCGGCTGGTCCACCTGCACTTCGATCTGCTCGAGCGCAACCCCGAGCTGGCGGAAGTGGTCCAGGTCGAGCTGCGCCAGGGCCAGAAGTTCTTCCGCGGCGCCTCGAGCCAGGAGATCGGCTCCTACTTCGCCCTGATCGCCTCGGTGCTCGACGAGGGTGTGGCCGCCGGCCGCTTCCGCGCCGATCTCCCCGTCAAGGTCGCGACCAAGATGCTCTTCGGCGCCATGGACCAGATGGCGACGTCCTGGGTGCTGGGCAAGCGCGAGTACCGGCTCGTGGACACCGCCGGCGCTGTCGCCGACCTCTTCCTGCAGGGCGTCGCCGCCACCAAATAAGAGGAGAGCCGCCCCATGCCGTACGAGACCCTGATTCTGACCCGCGAGGAGACGTTTGCGGTCATCACGCTGAACCGCCCGCCCGCCAATGCCATCAGCGCCCAGCTCATGACGGAGCTGAACGCCGCCCTGTCCGACGTGCAGACCGACGACGCCGTCAAGAGCGTCATCATCACCGGGGCGGGGGACAAGATCTTCTGCGCGGGCGCCGACCTGGGCTCGGCGTTCTCGGGGCCGGACATCGCGACGTTCATTCGGTTCGGCAACTCCGTCGTCCGGCGCATCGAGCGCTTCCCCAAGCCCGTCATCGCCGCCATCAACGGCCACGCCCTCGGCGGCGGCTGCGAGATCGCCATGGGCTGCCACATCCGCATCCTCAAGGAAGGGGCGCGCATGGGGCAGACCGAGTCCAACCTGGGCATCATCCCGGGTTATGGCGGCACGCAGCGCTTCCCGCGGCTGATCGGCCGCGGTCGTGCGCTCGAGTATCTCCTGCTCGGGACCCAGATCCCGTCCGACGAATGCCACCGCATCGGGCTGGCGAACCGGCTGTCCAAGGAAGGCGAGACCCTGAACGACGCCAAGGCGATAGCGCGAGAGCTCGGCAAGCGGGCGCCGCTGGCCTCGCGGCGCATCATCGAGGCGGTGGACGACGGGATCCAGGCGCCGATCGACCAGGCCATCGAGATCGAGGCGCGCGCCTTCGAGAAGGTGATCCGGACCGACGACGCCGGCGAGGGCATCCAGGCGTTCTTCCAGAAGCGCCCGGCACAGTTTAAGGGGCGGTAGGGCGAGCCGCAGCCGCAAGGCGAGGCGAGCGGATAAGGAGTCGGGAATGGACCTGGGGATCAAGGGCAAGGTCGCGCTGATCACGGGCGGGGCGCGCAGCCTGGGCAAGCAGGACTGCCTGACCCTGGCCGCCGAAGGGTGCAAGGTCATCGTGCTGGACATGAACGCCGAGGGCGCCGCCGAGACGGCCCAGGAGATCGCCCAGGCCGGCGGCACGGCGCGCGGCTACGCCGCGGACATCACCGACCGCGCGGCGCTGGCCGACGCGATCCGGAAGGCGGAGAGCGAAGTCGGGCCCGTCGACATCTGCGTGAACAACGCGGGCTGGATCTACACGCTCGGCCAGCTCAAGGACATGAAGGACGAGGACTGGGACCTCAACCTCCAGATCAACCTCACCGGCACCTATAACGTCACCAAGGCCGTGTTCGCCGGCATGCGGGAGCGGCAGTGGGGGCGGGTGATCTGCATGGCCTCCATCGCCGGGCTTATGGGCGGGTTCGGCCAAACCGCCTACTCCACCGGCAAGATGGGCGTGATCGGCTTCGCCAAGTCGGTCGCGCTGGAGGGCGCGCGCTACAACATCACGTCGAACGTCATCGCGCCCGGCATCATCGGGCCCAACGCCAACATGTCCCCGATGTACGAGCGGATGGTCAAGCGGGTGGCCATGCAGAAGGAGGGCCAGCCCGAGGATATCGCCAACGCCATCGCATTCCTGTGCTCCGAGCGGGCGCGCTACATCACCGGCGCCGTGCTCACGGTCATGGGCGGGATGGACCTGTTCACGTTCTAGCTCACCACGCGCAACGAGGAGGAGCGACGATGCCTACTGTCAAGGAAACCTTCGACCTGATGCCGAGCAAGTTCCGCGCCGACAAGGCGACCGGCATCAACGCCACCATTCAGTACGACATCAGCGGTGACCAGGGCGGGAGCTGGCACGCCGTCATCAAGGACGGCACCTGCACGGTGAATTCGGGCCCGGCCGCGACGCCCAACCTCACGCTCTCCATGGGCGCCCAGGACTGGCTCGACATGATCGGCGGCAAGCTCTCCGGCCAGATGGCCTTCATGTCCGGCAAGCTCAAGCTCAAGGGCGACATGGGGCTGGCCATGAAGGTGGGCGGGCTCTTCCAAGTTTAGTCTCTCCCTTTACCCTCTCCCTCCTTCTGGAGGGAGAGGGTCAGGGCGCGCCGGCCGTGCGCAAGCGTAGCGCGTGGACGATGCTCGGGACGTCGTGGGTCCAGCGCGCCAGCAACAGGCTCATCGCGATACACTCCAGGTTGCTGAGCACCCCGACGCCGATCATCAGCCGCATCGCCCAGCCCGTGTCATTCCAGCCGAAGAGCGCCACGATGGCGATGGCGAGCGTGACGCCCCAGGCCTTCGCGCTCCACGGGTGATAGCTCGACAGCCGCTTGTACTTGAGCAGGTCCACGCCCCAGGAGACGAGGGTGCTGGCCAGGAGGAGCGCGAAGGGCCACCCGAGCGCGAGCAATTGTTCCCGATGGACGAGCCAGGCGCTCGCGAGCACCGCCACGTAGAGCGCGATGTCCGCCCAGGTGTCGGCAGACCGGAGGCGGGCGGTGGACACCCCGAGGCGCCGGGCGATGATGCCGTCGAAGACGTCGGAGAGGAAGGCCGCGACGAAGCCGGCGAGGAACCAGCGGCTCACCGTGCCGTCCCAGGCGTCCCAGATGAGCAGCGGGCTCACGAGGACCCGGAAGGCCACGAGCGCGCCGGGGAGGTACGCGACCACGCGGCCATCCTAGCGTGTTTCCGCGCCGCAGCGTGCTATCCTAGGCGCCCGATGGCCATCCGGAAGGACTACTTCGAGTGGGCGGCGCGGGAGTTCAACCCGGCGCGCATCCACGAGAAGCCCGAAGCGCTCCGCGGCATCCGTGTCCTCGACCTGTCGGTGATCTACTTCGGCCCCGCCACGGCCGACTTCCTGGGCGAGCTGGGCGCCGAGGTCGTCAAGGTGGAGATGCCGGGCCAGGGCGACGTGACGCGCATCCTGGGCAACGCATCGTTCTTCTGGAAGAACATTTCGGTCGCCTTCTTCTGCGCCAACCATTCCAAGTACCACGTGGGCATCGACATGCACCGCGCCGCCGGGCAGGAGCTGATCCGACAGCTTGCGGCGCGCTCGGACATCGTCGTCGAGAACTTCAAGGCCGGGACGCTCGAGGAAAAGTTCGGCATCGGCTACCGCCAGCTGCGCGAGATCAACCCGCGGCTCATCTACGTCGCCAACACCGGCTTTGGACAATGGGGATCGTTTTCACGGGGGCGCGCCTCCTACGACGGCCTGGCCCAGGCGGTGTCGGGGCTGACCGCGATCACCGGCGCCGGAGACGTGCCGACGAAAATCGGCAATTACCTGGGCGACTGGTTCGGCGCCTGCATGTCGGCACTGGCGGCGCTTGCCGCGCTTCACTGGCGCGATCGCACGGGCGAGGGCCAGTTCGTGGAGATGGCCCAGTGCGAAGGGCTGCTGCGCGCCATGGACTGGACATGGCTCTACGCCGGGCTCACCGGGCGTAATCGCGCCAAGGTGGGCAACGGCGACCACGTCTTCGCGCCGTCCGGCGTCTATCCGTGCGCCGACGGCTACGTGGCGCTGGTGGCGGGAACCGACGGAGAGTTCAAGGCGCTCTGCCGCCTCATCGGGCAGCCGGCGCTCGCGAAGGATCCGCGCTTCGCGACCCGCGATGCGCGGCGGCGCACGGAGCATGCGCGGGCGCTCGACCTGGCGATCGGCGCCTGGTGCGTGGGGCGTAGCCGCGCGCACGTGGAGGCCCGGGCGCGCAAGGCCGGGGTGGCGGCGGCCCCGGTCATGACGGCGAAGGACCAGATCACCGACGCCCACCTCCGCGCCCGGCGCACGGTCTGGGAGCACGACGATCCCGTGTACGGCCCGATGGTCGAGTGCGGGCCGGCGCCAAAGCTGTCGGAGACCCCCGCGCGGATCCGATGGGCGGGCAAGCCGGTCGGCTTCCACAACGAGTTCGTGCTGAAGAGCATCCTCGGTCTCGACGACGAGCGGATCCGGGAGCTCTACGCCGAGGGCGCCGTTGGGCGCTGGGCCGAGGGCCGTCGCGGAGCGGGACCGCCCGAGGACTGGAAGGGCGAGGGGGTGCTCCAGTGAGAGGAGAGCGGCCGAGGCCCGTCGACGGTCCCGCCTGGGAAGAGTGGATCCGTCAGGCCGAAGATCCCGCGCGCGTGGCCGACAAGCCCGAAGCGCTCGACGATCTGCTGGTGCTGGATCTCTCCCACGGCCATTACGGCGCCCTGCTCACGGCGACGTATCTGGCCGAGCTGGGCGCCGAGGTGATCAAGGTCGAGCCGCCCGGCGGCGATCCCGCGCGGCAGTGGGGGCCGGCCGATGCCTCGGTCAACGGCGAAGGGCTCGCCTTCCTGGCCGAGGCGCGGAATCGTTACCACGTCACTCTGGATCTCGGGACGGCGGAGGGCCGCCGCGTGCTCAAGGGGCTGGCGGCCCGCGCCGACGTGCTGGTCGAGGGCTACGCGCCAGGCCACTTGGACGGTCTCGGCCTGGGTTACCGGCAGCTCAAAAAGATCAACCCGCGGCTCATCTTTGTCGCGTGCTCGGCCTGGGGACAGTTCGGCCCCAAGGCCAAGGGGCAGCCAGCCGAGTACGACCTGACCGACCAGGCCTTATCGGGGTTGCTGCACATCACCGGCGATCCCGCGGCGCCGCCGGTCAAGGTGGGCTCCTGGATCAGCGCCTACGCCCAGGCCGCCTGGGGCGCCGGGGCGACGCTGGCCGCGCTCTACTGGCGGGGGCGGTCGGGCCGCGGCCAGATGATCGACGTCACGGGGGCCGAAGCGCTGATGCGCTACCTCGAGTACACGTTGCTGCTCCAGCACGCCTCGGGCCATACGCGGGAGCGCACGGGGCTCTACGAGATCGCCGTCTTCCCGTACACCTTCGTGCGGGCCAGAGACGGCTGGGTGTTCATCGCCGGCTACACCGATCCCAACTTCGGCGCGCTCTGCCGGATCATGGACCGGCCCGAGCTCACTCGCGACCCGCGATTCAACACCGCGCTTCAGCGCACCCGGCTCGAAAACGAAGTCCAGCTCCGGGACGAGATCCAGAAGTGGTCCGTGAACCATACGGCGGACGAGATCCTGGCCAGAGTGCTGGCCGACCCGGGTCCGGGGATCGTGGTCTTCGGCCCGATGAACCTGCCCACGCGCACCCTGGAGGAAGCCCACTGGTGGGAGCGCGGCTGCTTCAAGCGGGTCAGCGACCCGGTCTACGGCAAGCTGCTCCTCCAGATGCCGGCCTGGAGGATGACGCGCACGCCGCCACGGCTCAAATGGCCCTGCCGGCCGGCCGGCTACCATCAGGACCACGTCTTTCAAAAGTATGGCGGGGGCGTGAAGAAATCGTTGACGCGAGGCGTCACTGGGCGTTAGGATAATGGCATGAAGGACGAACTGTTCACGATGATGCCGGAGATGCCCCCGCTGTCGCCGGAGATGCTGGCGCACCTCAAAGCGGAAGCCAACCGCAACGTCCTCCGGATGAAACACTTCAGCGAGATGATCATGAATCCCAAGGAGCCCGAGGTCGGGCCCACGCCGCGCGAGGAAATCTACCGCACCAACAAGTCGCGGCTCTGGCGCTACGAGTCCAAGCGGACCATCAAGACGCCGCTCCTCTTCGTGCCCAACCTCGGCATCAGCCGCCCGTACATCTTCGATCTCATGCACAAGGGCTCCTTCATCGAGCACATGACCCAGTTGGGGTTCGATTTCTACCTGGTGGACTGGGGAGTGTTCGGCCCCGAGGACAACGATCTCACCCTCGAGCACGCGGTGACCCGGATCCTGCCCCGGCTGGCCCGCAAGGCGCTGGAATCCTCGGGCGCCTCGGAGATGTCGGTGCTGGGCTACTGTATGGGCGCGCCGCTGTCGGTTTCCTTCGTGGCGACCCACCCCGAGTTCCCCCTCAAGAACTACATCAACATGGCCGGCCCCATCGATTTCGCCCACGTCGGGCTGTTCGGCCTTTGGCTGGACCCGCGCTTCTTCGACGCGGACAAGTACGTGGACACGCTGGGCAGCATCCCCGCCGACATGATCAAGATGGGCTTCAAGCTGCTCAAGCCCACCATGGACCTCAGCACCAACCTGAACCTCTGGTGGAACCTCTGGAACCCCGAGTACGTCGCGGGCTTCAACGCGCTCAACAAGTGGGCCAACGAGTACCTGCCGTTCCCGGGCGAGTTCTTCCGGCAATGGGTCAAGGAGTTCTACCAGCAGAACCGGCTCATCAAGGGCGAGCTGGTCATGGCCGGGCGGCCTGTCCGGCTCGAGCGCATCACGTGCCCGGTGCTGGCCGTCGGCGCCAAGGAGGACAACATCGCGCCGCCGGGCTGCGTGAGGCCGCTGATCGATGCGGTCGGAAGCCGGGACAAGGAGTACATCGAGATGCCGGGCGGGCACATCTCGCTGATCGCGGGAAGGGGCGCCTCGGTTCATTGCTGGCCGAAGGTCGCCGACTGGCTGGCCGCGCGGTCGTAGAGGAGGCGCATATGGCGGACAATGTGAGCCAGCAGCTCCTGGAGATGTGGAAGAAGCAGGTGGAGGAGAGCTCCCAGGCCTGGGTCAAGATGCTGGGGCAGGGACAGGCGGTGGATCCTCAGGCCTTCTGGCGCCCGTTCATGGACCAGGGCATGGCGGCCTGGTCCAAGGTGATGACCCAGGGGCAGCCGTCGCCGGACCTGATGGGTCAGTGGAAGCAGTTCCTGGATCAGTGGATCGCGGCGTGGTCCAAGGCGCTCGAGCAGGCCATGGGAACCGACGCCTTTGCGAAGGCCATGGGCAAGCAGCTCGAATCCGTCCTCAACGCGACGAACCCCGTCAAGAAGGCGGCGGAGCAGCAGATCGAGGCGACGCTGGCCGGGCTCGGCGTCCCGTCGCGCAGCCAAGTGATCGCGCTCGCCAAGCACGTCATACAGCTCGAGGAGAAGGTGGACGATATCGCGGACCGAATGGAGTCCGTCGCGCAGCTCAAGAGCGCCATCTACGGCCTCGAGGGTCGCCTGGACACGATCCTCAAGCGGCTCACCGACCTGACCGCCACCCCCAAAGAGGAGCGTGCATGATCGGGATGACGATCGACGGCATCGAAGTCGGCGACAGCGCCCAGATCACCCGCAAGGTCGTGGATGAGGACATCGCTGAGTTCGTGGACGCCGTCGGCGACTACAACCCGGTCCACTCCGACCGGGAGTACGCCGCCGGCACGATGTTCAAGGAGCCCATCGCCCCGGGCATCTGGACCGCGGGGCTGATCTCGGCCGTCATCGGGACCCGGCTGCCTGGGCCGGGCGCCATTTACCTCTCGCAGGACCTCAAGTTCTTCAAGCCGGTGAAGTTCGGCGACGTGATCTCGGCGCGGGTCGAGGTGCTCGAAGTGAACCGCGAGCGGAACCGCCTGCGGCTGCGCACCGTGTGCACGAACCAGCGCGGCGAAGAGGTGCTGACGGGCGAGGCGCTCGTGATGCCGTCGACGAAGCGCGTCGTCTACGATCATCCACGGGAAGGAACCGGGTTGCTGGCGCTGTGGACGCTCGGGCCCTGGGCTTGGGCGGCGCAGGGCGCGGCCGCCTGGGCCATGCTCGGGTGGTCGGCGATGGCTTCCGCCGTCCCCGGCCCTCCACTACATAAATAAGCCGCCGTTGATGCTGAGCTCCGCGCCGGTGATGTAGTCGCCGTCGCGCGAGCAGAGATAGACGCAGGCCCGCGCGACTTCCTCCGACTTGCCGAAGCGGCGCATGGGTATTTGATCGAGCAGCCTGTTCCGCACCTTCTCGGGGATCGCGTCCACCATCTCGGTCTCGATGAAGCCTGGCGCCACCGCGTTGACCGTTACGCCCTTGGCTGCCAGCTCCTTGGCCAGCGACTTCGTGAACGCAGCCACCCCGGCTTTCGAGGCGGCGTAGTTGGCCTGGCCGAAATTGCCGATCTGCCCGATCACGGACGTGATGTTGACCACCCGCCCCCAGCTCTGCTTGATCATCTGGTCGATGAAGACCTTGCTGCAGTTGAACACGCCGTCCAGGTTGATGGCGAGCACCTTGCGCCAGGAGGCGTGGTCCATCTTCACGAAGGTCTTGTCGGAGTTGATGCCGGCGTTGTTGATGAGGATGTCCAGATGGCCGAACTCCTTGAGCACATCCTGGGCCATGCGGAAGGTATCCGGGAAATCGGCGACGTCGGCCTGGGCGAGAATGGCCCGGCGGCCCATCTTCTGGATCTGCTCGACCACCTGCTTGGCGGGCACCTCGCTCGAGACATAGTTGACGGCGACGTCGGCGCCCTCCTCAGCCAGCGCTAGCGCGATGGCGTGGCCGATTCCGCGGGAACCTCCGGTGACGAGGGCGGTGCGTCCCTTGAGCTGCATAGGCCTCCTCCTGGATGGGGTCGAAGATGGCCGGATTCTGCGGGCGCCAGTATAGCAGAGGGCGCCGGGCCGAGCCTTGTGGGCATTAACGCGGAGTGTTAGACTTCCGCCATGGCGTATGTCATCAAGCGGTATTCCAATCGAAAGCTCTACGACACGCAGGAGAGCCGCTATGTCACCCTCGAGGAGCTCGAGGAGCTGATCCGCGCCGGCAAGGAGATCTCCGTCGTCGACGTCTCCACCGGTGAGGACCTGACCTCGGTCACGCTGGCCCAGATCATCCTCGAGAACGAGCGCAGCCACCGCGCCACCCTGCCCACGGCCTTCCTCCACCAGCTCATCAAGCACGGCGAGACCTGGCAGGACTTCATCCAGAAGTCGCTCAAGTCGAGCCTCGAGGGTCTCATGACGAGCCAGCGCGAGGCGGACCGGGTCTTTCGCGAATGGGCGGCCCGCGCGGGTTGGCTCCAATCAGCGCCGCCGGAACCGAAGCCTGAGAAGCGGGGTGAGGCGGGAGAGGCCGACGCGCTGCGGGAAGAAGTGGCGACGCTACGCGAGCAGCTGCGGGGGCTGGAAGAGCGGCTGGAGCGGAAGCGCGAGAAATGACCCGCGGGCCGGGAGTGTGCCCGGCCCGCCGGTCAGTGCCTGCTCGCCGACCTTAGGCCAGCGGGGAGTAGAGCGATTTCACGCGGCCGGCCAGCTGGCCGAACGTCGCCTGGATCTCCTTGCCGGTCTGCTCGGCCGTGGCCTGGAGGCGCTCGGCAGAGCGGGTCATGGCCTGGGCGCCGCCCTCGAACAGCTTGAACGCCTTCTGGGTCGCCTCGACGGATTCCAGCACGCCCTTCTGGCAGAAGTTGATCGGGTCCTTGGGCGCCTCCTGCAGCTCGCCCTGTCGGCGGAGCAGATAGGACTGCCCATCCTTGACCGCCTCGACGGCGGACGACTGCAGCTCGGCGTAGAGGCGCACGCCTTCCTTGGCCGTGCTGGCCGACAAGTCCACCAGCTCGCGGAGGATCTTCTGGTTGGTGTCGGCCCAGAGCGAGAAGGCCTCGACGGTCTTGCCGGTCATTTGCGAGAAGAGCTCGTTGGCCTGTGCGACGTTCGTCATTGCGTCACTCCTTATGTTCGGTCCGTTGCTGTTGAGGCCACCGGGGGCCTTGCCATCTGGGTGCAGCATAACGCGCTGCGGCAATCCCTGTCAAGCGTTTTATTGCGTTGCGTTAATCGGGGCGTGGTATAGGGTTGGGGCACCTGTACCGAATAGCCAGTAACATAGCGAAAGTAAAGGACATGTCGCTAACTCACCTGGCCGAAGAGAGCCTCGAGAAGTACGGGGAATTCGTCTCCCTGGCGTTCGAGGGCCGCGAGTACACCAACCTCGAGCAGCACCGCGGCGCGTGCCGCGTGGCGGGGGCGCTGCGCCGACTGGGCGTGGGGCCGGGCGACCGGGTGATCGTGATGCTGCCCAACTGTCCCGAGGTCATGCAGATCTATGGCGGCATCCTCCGATGCGGCGCGGTGATCGTCCCGGTGATCTTCCTGTTGGGGGAAAAAGAGGTCGCCCACATCCTGGCCGATTCCGAGGCCCAGGTGGTCATCACGAACACCGACATGCTGTGGAAGGTGGAGCCCCAGATCGGCGCGCTGCCCACGCTCCGGCACGTGCTGCTGGTGGACGGGGGCGGGGACGGCGGCACGCTGGCGTTCGCCGAGGAGGTGGGCCGTGAGAGCGAGCGGTTCCCCGCGGTGGACCGCCGCGACGAGGACCTGGCCGTCATCCTGTACACCTCCGGGACTACTGGAGTGCCCAAGGGCGTCGCCCTGTCCCACGCCAACCTCGAGTCCAACGCACGGTCGGCCGCCTCGCTCTGGGAGCTGGAACGAGAAGACTGGGCCGTGGGCGTGTTGCCGCTGTCGCACTCCTACGGGCTCACGGTGATGAACGCGGGCCACTTGCTGGGAACGCGGGCCGCGCTGCTCCGGTGGTTCAACCCCGAGGAGGTGCTCCAGACCATCCAGACGTTCAAGGCGGTCTCGATGTCGGGAGTGCCGACCATGTTCGTGTACTTGCTGAACTACCCGGACGCCGGGCGCTTCGATACGTCGTCCATGAGGGTGTGGGGATCGGGTGCCGCGCCGCTGCCAGTGGAGATCGTGGAACCCTTCGAGAAGAAGTTCGGTGGCACCCTGCTCGAGGGCTACGGTCTCACCGAGGCCTCGCCGGTCGTGTCGGCCCACCGGCTTTCCGGGGTCCGCAAGCTGGGCTCGGTCGGCCAGCCGATCCCCGGTGTGGAGGTCTCCGTTCAGGATGACGAAGACCGGCCGCTGCCGGCGGGCGAGGTGGGCGAGGTCTGCGTCAAGGGGCCCAACGTGATGGCCGGCTATTACCGAAATCCGGAAGAGACGGCGCGGGCCATCCGCGGCGGATGGCTCCACACGGGTGACATGGGGCGCCTCGACGCCGGCAATTTCCTCTACATCGTCGAGCGGAAGAAGGACCTGATCATCCGCGGCGGCTTCAACATCTACCCGCGTGAAGTGGAAGAGGCGCTCTACGCCCACCCCAAGGTGGCCGAGGCGGCCGTGGTCGGCATGCCTGACCCGCTGATGGGGGAAGACGTGCTGGCCTTTGTGGTGCTCAAGGACGGGGAGGCCGCCACCGCGGCGGAGATCATGGCCTTCTGCCAGACCCGCCTGGCCCGCTTCAAGTGCCCCAAGCAGGTGCGCTTCGTAGGCTCGTTGCCCAAGAGCCCGATCGGCAAGATTCTGCGCAAGGAACTTCGTACACAGGTGTAAGGGGGAGACCATGGCCGACGGCACGCTGGCGAAGATGTTCTGGGACCGGGTGGAGCGGAGCGCGGACAAGCCCGCCCAACAGTTCAAGCATGGCGGCCAGTGGCAGACCGTGACCTGGCGCCAGGTCGGCGAGACCGTTCGCGACGTGGCCACGGGCCTCATCGCCTTAGGCCGCAAGAAAGGCGAGGCTGTGGGCATCCTCTCGGCCAGCCGCGCCGAGTGGGTGCAGGCCGACTTCGCGATCTTCTCGGCGGGCTGCATCACGATCCCGGTGTATCCGACGTATCCGCCGGACTTGATCGAGTACATCGTCAACGACGCGGGCGTGAAGACGCTGATCGTGGAGGATCCCGCCCAGCTGGCCAAGGTGCTCGAGGTGCAGGGGAAGATGGAGGGGCTCGAGAAGATCGTGGTCATCCACGGCTACGAGGGCAAGGAGCCCTCACCGCGCATCCTCACTTGGGAGGCCCTGCGCCGACTGGGGCGGGAAAACCGCGACAAGCTCAAGAGCGAGCTCGCCGGCCGCGTGGCCGATACCCGGCCCGACGACGTCGCCACCATCGTCTACACCTCGGGCACCACGGGACCGCCCAAGGGCGTGGTCCAGACCCACGGCAACCACCTGGCGGCGCTCGACGCGGCGGCGAAGACCACGACTATTCGCGAGGGGGACGTCCACCTGCTGTTCCTGCCGCTGGCCCACTCCTTCGCGCGGCTGGAGTCGTTCTTCGGCGCGCACCGCGGGCTCACCACCGCGTTCGCCGAGAACATCGATAAGCTGCGGGAGAACCTGCCCGAGACGCGGCCGCACTTCCTCTGCAGCGTGCCCCGGGTCTTCGAAAAAGTCTACGCGGGTGCCCTGGCGAAGGCCGAGTCCGGCTCGCCGATCAAGAAGAAGATCTTTCACTGGGCCCTGGGCGTCGGCAAACAGGTCTCCCAGCTCAAGCAGGCCGGGAAGCCGGTGCCAGGCGGGCTCGCCGCCAAGTATGCCATCGCCCATAAGCTTGTCTTCTCCAAGATGCACGCGGCCCTGGGCGGGCGGCTGCGCTTCGCGGTCTCCGGCGGCGCGCCGCTGTCGCGGGAGATCGCCGAGTTCTTTCACGCCGCCGGGATCCTCATTCTGGAAGGCTACGGCCTCACCGAGACCTGCCCGGTGCTGACCAATAACCGCGAGGACCACTTCAAGTTCGGCTCGGTCGGTCAGGCGCTGCCCGGTGTGGAACTCAAGATCGCCCCCGACGGGGAGATTCTTGGACGTGGGAAGAACATCGCCAAGGGCTACTTCAAGAAGCCGGAGGCCACCGCCGAGGTGTTTCTCTCCGACGGCTGGTTCGCGACGGGCGACATCGGCAAGATCGACGAAGACGGCTTTCTATTCATCACGGATCGCAAGAAGGACCTGATCGTCACGGCCGGCGGCATGAATATCGCCCCGCAGAACATCGAGAACCTCCTCAAGGGTGACCCGTTCATCAGCCAGGTCATGGTCCACGGCGACAAGCGGCCCTATCCGGTGGCGCTGATCACGGTCAACCCGGAGGAGCTGGCCAAGTTCGCCAAGGAGCAGGGCATCCTCAACACGGAGCCGGCCGCCTTGGCCAGGCACCCGAAGGTGATGGAGCGGGTGTCGCGGATCGTCGAGCAGCGGAACACCGAGCTGCAGTCCTACGCCAAGGTCAAGAAATTCGCCATCCTGCCGAACGATTTCACGGTGGACAATGGGCTGCTCACGCCCACCCTCAAGGTCAAGCGCAAGCTCATCACGGAGAAGAACCGGGAGACCCTCGATTCCCTCTACCGATAGGCCCGCGCTGGACGCGCTCCGCCTGGACGGCCGGGTCGCCATCGTGACCGGCGCCAGCCGGGGGCTGGGGCGGGCCATGGCACTGGCTCTGGCCGAGGCGGGGGCCGACGTGGCCGTGGCGGCGCGGTCCAAACCGGAGCTCGAGGAAACGGCTCACGCGATCGAGGGCCTTGGCCGGCAGGCGCTGGCGGTCCCGACCGACGTCACCTCCTACTCGCAGGTGGAGGCGCTGGTCGAGCGGACGGCCGCGGCGCTCGGAGGGCTGCACATCCTGGTCAACAATTCGGGCATCGCCGGCGTCAGGCCGGTGGCCGAGATGCCGCCCGAGGAGTTCCGCCGCACCCTCGAGGTGAACCTGGTCGGCGTTTTCAACGGCTGCCGCGCCGCGGCCGCCCGGCTCATCGCCCAGAAGTCGGGCAAGGTGATCAACCTCGCCTCGGTGCTCGGGCAGGTGGGGCTGCCGGGCTATGCCGCCTACGCCGCCTCCAAGGGCGGGGTGATGGCCTTCACGCGCGCGCTGGCGGCCGAGTGGGCGCGGCACAATATCCAGGTCAATGCGCTGGCGCCCGGCTGGTTCGTCACCGACATGAACGCCGAGGCGTTCGCCGACGCCGGCATCCGCGAGCGCCTGCTCCGGGACGTGCCGATGCGGCGCACGGGGAGGCTCGAGGAGATCGGGCCGCTGCTGATTTATCTGGCGTCGCGCGCATCGGACTTCATGACCGGGCAGACGGTCTTCCTCGATGGCGGCCACTCGGCGACCTAGCCGGCGCCGGCCCGGGCCGGCGGCCCTGGCCACGGCCGCTCTCCATCCGCCCGGAGTGTCCGGGTGCGTGATCTGCGGTCCGGAGAGCCGCGCGGGGTTGCGCGTGCGCTTCCGGCGCCGCGGCGGAGCCATCGCCGCGTCGTTCACGCCGAGGCGGGCTCACCAGGGCTACCACGGCTTGATGTCGGGCGGCCTGCTCGGCGCGATCTTCGACTGCCTGCACTACCGATTGCCGGTGGTGCTGGGTGTCGTGTCCGCCGTGACGGCGCGGCTTGAGGTGGACTACCGCGCGCCGATCCCGCTTGGCCGGCGCGTGCGCTTCGAGGCCCGGCTCCTCTCGCGCCGCGGGCGGGTCTTCGAGTCGCGGGCCGTCGCCCGGCTGGCCGACGGCAGGATCGCGGCCGAGTCGCGGGCCCTCGATGTCGAGGTCCCGCCAGAGCGGCTGCCGCGGAGGTCGCGTGAGGGCCGCCGGCCGGTTGCCGAGCGGCGACCAAATCCGATAGGATACGGCCGATGATCGCCGCCGTCCTCAACGGGCCCAAGGATCTCCGGCTCCAATCCCTTCCCGCGCTCAAGCCCGGCCCGCACGACGCCGTGATCCAGGTCCGTGCGGCGGGCCTCTGCGGCACGGACTACCGGATCTGGACCGGCGAGCGCTCGGTCCAGTACCCGCGCGTGATGGGCCACGAGTTCATCGGCACGATCATCGCGCTCGGGGCCGAGGTGCAGGGGCTGTCGGTCGGCCAGAAGGTGGCCGTGGAGCCCAACTTTTCTTGTGGCAAGTGTCCGCTCTGCCGCGAGGGCAACCGGAACCTCTGCCTGTCGCGCACCGCCGTGGGCATCGACGTAGACGGGGGCTTCGCCCAGCAGGCGCGTGTGCCGAGCGGCTGCTGCTGGCCGGCGCCGCCAGGCATCATCGACGAGCAGCTGCTGCTCACCGAGCCGTTGGCCGTTGTCGTGCGCGCGGTCCGCCGGGGCGCGCCAGAATCGGGGGAGACCGCCGCCGTGCTGGGCGTGGGCACGCTCGGGCTGCTGGCTATCCAGGTGCTCCGCACGCGGGGCGTGCGGGTGCTGGCGGTGGGCCGGACGGATCGCCGGCTCGACTTGGCCAAGGAATTCGGCGCCGACGCGGTGACGACGGCGGAGATGGGCGAGGAGATCGCCGCGGCGCGCGCCTTCTCGGGGCGCGAGGGTGTGGACCTCGTGGTCGAGACCGCCGGCACGGCCCATGCGGTGGAGCAGGCCGTGGAGCTCTGCCGCCCCGGCGGGCGCGTCGTGCTCACCGGGCTGCCGCACGGGCCCACCGAGTTGAACTTTTTCTGGGTGGTGCGGCGCGAGCTCCGAATCATCGGCTCCATGATCTACCAGAACGAGTTTCACGAGGCGATCCGGCTCCTGTCGGTCGGCGCCGTGCGCGTGGACCGGGTGCTCACCCACCAGTTTCCGCTCGACCGGATCCAGGAGGCCTTCGTGGCCCACCGCGCGCCCGACGCCATCAAGGTCGCGGTCTTCCCGTAACCCGTCTGATTCGCGCACGCTCTCCCGTGCCCAACGCCACGCTCAACGGTATTCGCGTGCACTACGAAACTTACGGCGCGGGCGACCCCGTGCTGCTGATCAACGGGCTCTCGGCGCCCGCGGTGAATTGGCTCTACCAGGTCAAGGGGCTGTCACCGCGCTACCGGGTCGTCACCTTTGACAACCGTGGGGTGGGGGAGACGGAGATGCCGGAGGCGCCGTCCTACGCGACCTCGCAGATGGCGGACGACGCCGCGGCGGTGCTCGACCATCTGGGTGTCGCCCGGGCGCACGTGGTGGGCCACTCCATGGGCGGCACAATCGCCATGGAGCTCGCGATCCGGCATCCACGGCGCGTGCGGAGCCTGGCTCTCTGCGGCACCTGGGCCGACGGCGACGGACGGTTCCTGCACACCATCCGTTCCTGGAGGGCCGTGTGGGGGCAGCTCGGCGCGGAAGACCGTTTCTGCCACCTCCTCATGCCGTGGCTCTACACGCCGGGATTCCTGGCCGACCGCGCCAAGGTCGCCGAGACCATTCAGCGGGTGCTCGAATATCCGTACCCGACCAAGACGGAGGCACTGCAGCGCCAGGCGCAGGGACTCCTGGACTGGAACGGCACGCGCCTGCGCGAGATCCGGCGCATCAGGGTGCCCGCTCTGGTGCTGGTCGGCCGGGAGGACAACCTCACCGTGCCCGCCTTCTCGCGCGCGCTGGCGGCGATGATCCCGACGGCGCGGCTCAAGGTCATCGCGGGGGGCCACGGGTTTACCATCGAGTGCGCCGAGGCGTTCAACCGGGCTCTGCTCGACTTCTTGAAGGGGGTGAAGCGGTGACCGGCCGCCGACTGGAAGGCAGAACGGCCATCGTCACCGGCTCGACCAAGGGCATCGGGCTCGCCATCGCCCGCGCGTATGTGAGCGAGGGCGCGCGAGTGGTGATCAACTCGCGCGACGC
>JBGPZD010000034.1:0-23382 GCA_041493605.1 Methylomirabilia bacterium | reverse complement strand
TCTGGGCCGTGACCGGCAGGAAGCTGCGGTACTTTTCGATGACGCCCGGCCAGGAGTTCATGATTCGACCTCAACCCGGATCATGGTGGTGCGCGAGGCGACCACCGGCAGCTTGTCGATGGCGGCCAGCGCCGCCCGCATGTCGCGCTCGCGGGCCTCGTGGGTCATCATCACAACCGGCACGGCCTCGCCCTGGGCGCGGCCCTTCTGGAGCACGGAGACCAGCGAGATGTCGTGCTTGCCGAGGATGCCCGCCACCTGGGCCAGCACGCCCGGGCGGTCCATGGCCATCACGCGCAGGTAATAGGTCGAGCGGATGTCGTCCATGGGGCGCAGGGGCAGGGGGCGCCGGCCGACCGACGGCAGGTCCACGTCCATGGCCGGAATGCCGTTGGCCACGCGGCGGGCGATCTCGACCGTGTCCGACCAGACGGCCGAGGCCGTCGGCAGCTGTCCCGCGCCCCGGCCGTAGAACATCAAGTCGCCGACGTTGTCGCCCGTAATGAAGACCGCGTTGAAGACCCCGGACACCGCCGCCAGCGGCGAGTTGGCCGGGATCATGGTCGGGTGCACCCGCAGCTCGAGCACGCCGTCCGAGGCCTTGGCGATGGCCAGCAGCTTGATCCGGCAGCCAAGTTCCGCGGCGTTGACCACGTCCTGCCGGGAGACCGCGGTGATGCCCTCGGTGTGGATGTCCTTGAGGTCCACCGAGGTGCGGAAGGCGAGCGTGGCCAGGATCTGGAGTTTGTGCGCCGAGTCCATTCCCTCGATATCCAGCGTCGGGTCGGCCTCGGCGTAGCCCTTGGCGTGGGCCTCCTTGAGGACCTCGGCGAAGTCGCGCCCCTCGTCAGCCATCTTGGACAGGATGTAGTTGCAGGTGCCGTTGAGGATGCCGAAAGCCGAGAGGATGCGATTGGCGGGCAGCCCGTCCTTGACCGCGCGGATCAGCGGGATGCCTCCGGCGACCGCGGCCTCGAACGCGAGCGCGACCCGGTTGCGCCGCGCCTCCTCGAACAGCTCGGCGCCGTGGTGGGCGAGGAGGGCCTTGTTCGCGGTCACCACGTGCTTGCCGGACTGCAGCGCCTTGAGGATGAAGGTGCGCGCGGGCTCGAGCCCCCCCACCAGCTCGATCACGATCTGCACGCCCGGGTCGTCCAGCGCCACGTTGGCGTCGGCCACGAGCGGCAGCCGGTTGAGGTCCAGCCCCTCGCGCGGGCGCGTGAGGTCGGCGTCGGCCACCTTGTGGAGGACGAGCCGGCAGCCGGCGCGCTCCTGCATCTCGGCGCCGTGGCTCTGGAGCACTTTGACCACGCCGCTGCCGACCGTGCCGAGCCCGAGAAGGGCGATCTTGATCTCTTTCATCGCGAGGTGTGGGTGCGGCCAGCGCCGCCCGGGTCCGGGGCCGCGCCCCGGCCCCCGAGGGCTACCGGGTGGTGAGGCTCTTGAGGCCGCGGAGGGCCTGTTTGATGCGCTGCTCGTTCTCGACCAGGGCGAAGCGCACGTGGCCCTCGCCGTACTCGCCGAAGCCGATGCCGGGGGACACCGCCACCTTGGACTCCTGGATGAGCATCTTGGCGAACTCGAGCGAGCCCATGGCGCGGAAGGCCTCCGGGATGGGCGCCCAGACGAACATGGTGGCCTTGGGCTTGGGCACCGACCAGCCCATCTTGTTGAGCCCGTCCACGAGGACGTCGCGGCGCTTGCGGTGCACCTCGACGATCTCTGCCACGCATTTCTGGTCGCCCTCTAGCGCCACGATGCCGGCGATCTGGATGGGCTGAAACGCGCCGTAATCGAGGTAGGACTTGATGCGGGCCAGGGCATTGACCATCCGGGCGTTGCCGCACACGAAGCCGAGCCGCCACCCGGGCATGTTGTACGACTTCGACAGCGAGAAGATCTCGACTCCAACCTCCTTGGCTCCCGGGACCTCGAGGAAGGAGGGTGGGCGGTAGCCGTCGAAGGTGAAGTCCGCGTAGGCGAAGTCGTGGATGACCAGCAGCCGGTGCTCTTTCGCAAAGGCGACGACCTTCTCGAAGAACGCCCGGTCCACGCACATCGTCGTTGGATTGTGAGGGAAGGACAGGATCAACAGCTTGGCCTTGGGCCAGGCCAGCCGCGCCGTTTCCTCGAGCCGGGCGAAGAAGTCGTCGCCCGGGATCAGCGGCACCGAGCGCAGGTCGCCGTCGGCGATGACCACCGAGTAGGAGTGGATCGGGTAGGTCGGGTTTGGCACCAGGGCGCCGTCCCCCGGCTGGAGCATCGCCAGCACGAGGTGGGCCAGCCCTTCTTTGGCGCCGATGGTCGCGATGGCCTCGGTGTCGGGGTCCAGCTCGACCCCGTACCGGTCGCGGTACCAGGAGGTGATGGCCTTGCGCAGCCGGGTGATGCCCTTGGAGGCCGAGTAGCGGTGGTTGCGGGGGTTCTGGGCGGCCTCGACCAGCTTGTCCACGATGTGCCTGGGCGTGGCCTGGTCGGGGTTACCCATGCCCAGGTCGATGATGTCTTCCCCCCGGGTCCGCGCCTTGGTCTTCAGGTCGTTGACGATGGCGAAGACGTAGGGCGGAAGGCGCTTGATCCGGTAGAACTCGTCCATGGGGGGTCCTTGGGTAAAGATGATGATACTGCGGCGCAGCTCCAACTGTCAAGAAACGGCCCTGTGGCGCGGAGATAGCGCGCACCGAGCCCTGCGGGAAATGGGGGGTTGACACTCCCCGAGAGGGCATGCTACAAACCCCTCGACCGGCAGCGCCGGCACGCGTAGAACCGTTCCCTTCCCGCAGTATCTGGTTGAGCAGTTGTTTCCAATCCACCGCCGGGCGTGGGGGCTCGACGGGAGGAGCCCAGGTCACGCAGTCATCGGAGCGAAGGAGAGGGTGATGCTTGGACGCGAGAGAATGCAGAAGCCGGCGGCGGCCCAGGAGGTCTCGAACGGCCAGCCCCAGGGCGGGATGACCCTGCTCACCATCGTTGGGGCCTCGGCCAAGATCGAGGGCAAGTTCGACATCGCCGACTCCATCCAGATCGAGTGCGAGGTGGGTGGCGAGCTCACCGTGGGCGGCAAGCTCGTCATCGGGGAAAAGGGCGCGGTCAACGCCAACGTCCAGACCGTGGACGCCGTCGTCATGGGCCAGTACGAGGGCAACATGGTGGCCACTGGAAACGTGGAGATCACCGAGACGGGCCGCGTCACGGGCAACATCGAAACCGACTCGCTGGTCATCTCCAAGGGCGGGTTCTTCAACGGCAACGTGGTCAAGAGCAAGGGCGACGAAGCCGCGAAGGCGCTGCGCCCGATCCACGTCGTCGAAGGCGTGCGGGCCGGGACGCCGCGGTAAGGCGGGGCCCCGGGTTAGGGGCCGGACATGTTTAAGCGCGGGCGAAAGTCACCAGGACGCAACGGCCTGACCGCGTTCATCGACGAAGGCTCGGAGATCGAGGGGAAGTATACGTTCAGCGGGACCGTGATGCTGAACGGCAAGTTCAAGGGCGAGATCGTGTCCAACGACACCCTGATCATCGGGGAGAAGGGCGTGATTAACGCCGATATTCGCGCCGGGCAGGTGCTGGTCAGCGGCGAGGTGGTCGGTAACGTCCAGGCCACCGAACGCGTGGAGCTCAAGCGCACCGCCCGGGTGTTCGGGGACGTGGAGGCACCCATCATCGTGGTCGAGGAGGGCGTGCTCTTCGAGGGGCACTGCCGCATGACCAAGGTGAACCAAATCGCCGAAGTCCCGACGGGCCGGGACCTCTCGGTCGTGTCGCTGAAGCGTTAGGGCCGACACGCGGAGGACGATGGCGAGACCCAAGGGCTTCAACCTGCTGATCGTCAAGGGCGACGGCAGTGGTGTCTTCCGCCTGAGCCTGCCCCGGTGGCTGTTGGGCCTGACGGTGGGTGGCGCCGTCTTCGTGGCCGCCACGCTCGGCGCGATCTACAGCGACTACCTCTCCCTCCGCCACCAGCGCGCGAACTTCACCGCGCTGCAGGGGCGCCTCGTCGAGCAGCAGACCCTCATCGACGACTCCGAGAAGCGCGCCCGCGAAGTTCGCGTCGAGATCGACAGCTGGCGCAACCTCCATGCGCGCATCTGGGAGCCCTTCGGCCCCGACGCGGGCCCGGCGTCCAAGCGCGGGACCGGCATCGGCGGCGGCACGCCGAGCCGCGTGAGCGGCGACGGGGGCGCGGTGAAGGAGGAGATGGACCAGCTGGCCGGCCTGGTGAAGGAGGAGGGCGACAATCTCCGGTCGCTGGAGCGCTTCCTCGCCCGGGCCAGCAAGGTGCTGGCATCCCTGCCGTCCCGGTGGCCGCTGCGCGGGCCCGTCAACTCCGAGTTCGGCAAGCGTCTGTCGCCGTGGGCGCCCAGCTCTGAATTCCACAGCGGCCTCGACATCGGGGCGCCCATCGGCACGCCGGTCAAGGCGCCGGCGCCCGGCACCGTGGTCTTCGCCGGGCAGCACTCCGAGTACGGAGTCACTCTGATCATCGACCACGGCAACGATACCAAGTCGCTCTACGGCCACCTGACCAAGCTTCAGGTCACGCTGAACCAGCGGGTCCAGCGCGGCGACGTGGTGGCGCTGAGCGGCAATACGGGGCGCTCCTCGGGCCCGCACCTGCACTACGAGATCCAGGTCAAGGGCCAGGCGGTCAATCCCCACGGCTACATCTGGGAAGACGCCCCGCTCACCGCCTCCCGCTAGTCCTCCCGACCCAGCTCCCGAACCCGATTCGCCGCCCGTCAGCCGCGGCGCCTGTGCTTGCGCAAGAACTCCAGGCAGGCGTCGTTGAAGGGCCCTGACCGCTCGATGAAGTGCACGTGCCCGGCGTCTGGGATCACGACGAGCTCGGATCCCGGAATGCGCGCGTGCAGCTCGCGGGAGCAGGCCGGCGGCACCAGGATGTCTTCGGCCCCCGTCGTGATCAGCGTCGGCGGGCGGATCGCCCCGAGGCGGTCGAGGGTGTCGTGGCCGGCCACCGCCTCGGCCTGGCGCGTCAGCCCCACGAGGCTCGTGGGGTAGGGGTAGCCGACCGCCCGCTCGATCCAAAGCCGGACGAACTCGGGATTCTCCGCCATCGTCTTTCGGGAAACCAGCCATGGCAGCCCGAAGCGAGTGAACTCTTCGATGTCGCCCCGCGCTTTGACCTTGAGGAAGACCTCGGTCAGAAAGCGCCCGTAGGCGTCCAGCCGGGCCAGGGTGCAGTGCAGCTGGAGCGTGAGCACGCGCTCCGGGGCCCCGAGCGCGATCTCCTGCGCGATCATGCCGCCCATCGAGGCCCCGAAGATGTGCGCCTGCCCGACGCCCAGGCGGTCGAGGAGACCCAGGGTGTCGGCGGCCATGCCCGCGATGGTGTAGGGGACGTCGGGGGTATCGCTCTGGCCGGCGCCGCGGTTATCCAGCGCGACGACGCGGTACTCCGCGGCGAAGGCCGGCGCCTGAAGGGCCCAGGCCGTGTGATCCCCGCCCCAGCCCATGATCAGCACCAGCGGCTCGGCCCTCTCGGCGCCCGCCTCCTGGTAGAAGAGGTGGACGCCGCTGACCGCGATCTTGGGCATGCTGAACGGGCGAGGCGCGCCCCTCACCCCGAAAGGGAGAGGGGGACGATCAGGCGCGGACCTGGCAGGCGACCCAGTGTCCCGGCGACACCTGCTTGAGCACCTGCTCGTTCTCCGAGCAGGAGGGCACGCGGACCGGACACCGGGTGTGGAAGCGGCAGCCCGAAGGCGGCTTGATGGGGCTCGGCACGTCCCCCTCGAGCAGGATCCGCTTGCGCTTCACGGCGGGGTCCGGGATGGGCACGGCCGAGAGCAGCGCTTCGGTGTAGGGGTGCTTGGGGTTCGTGTACAGCTCCTTGGCCGCCGCGATCTCGACGATCTTGCCGAGATACATCACCGCCACGCGCGTCGAGATGTGCTCGACCACGGAGAGGTCGTGGGCGATGAAGAGATAGGTCAAGTTGAACTGCTTCTGCAGGTCCTCCAGCAGGTTGATCACCTGGGCCTGGATGGACACGTCGAGGGCGGAGACCGGCTCGTCGGCCACGATCAGCTTGGGGCTCACGGCCAAGGCGCGGGCGATGCCGATGCGCTGCCGCTGGCCGCCGGAGAACTCGTGCGGGTAGCGGCGGAGGTGTTCGGCGCTGAGGCCCACGGTCTCCAGCAGGTGGACGACCCGCTCCTCGCGCTCGCGCTTGGTCTTGGCCAGCTTGTGGATCACCAGCGCCTCGCCGATGATCGAGCCCACCGTCATGCGCGGGTTGAGCGAGGCGTAGGGGTCCTGGAAGATGATCTGCATGTCGCGGCGCAGGTGCCGCAGCGAGCGCTTGTCGAGCGTCGTGACGTTCTGGTCGCCGAACCACACTTCGCCGGCCGTCGGCTCGATCAGGCGCAGGATGCAGCGGCCCGTCGTGGACTTGCCGCAGCCCGACTCGCCGACCAGGCCCAGGGTCTCGCCGCGCAGGATCTCGAACGACACGTCGTCCACCGCGTGGACCCGCGCGACCTCGCGGGAGAAGAGACCGCCCCGGATCGGGAAGTACTTCTTGAGGCTCTTGACTCGCAGCAGCGGCGTCTCAGCCATGGGCGCGCCCTCTTCCTAGTAGAGCCAGCAGGCCACTTTGTGGCCGGGCTTGACTTCCTTGATCACCGGGTCTTTCTCCGTGCACACCGACTTCACGAAGGGGCATCGCGGCGCGAACCGGCAACCGGGAGCGATGTCGCCGCGCAGCGTGGGCACCGTCCCCGGGATGGTCTCGAGCCGGCGCCGCTGGGTCGCGGCCAGATCGATGCGCGGGATCGAGCGCAGCAGCCCCTGTGTGTACGGGTGCAGCGGCTCCTTGAAGAGCTCGCCCACGGAGGCTTCCTCGGCCACCTTGGCGGCGTACATGACGACCACGCGCTGCGCGGTCTCGGCGATCACGCCCATATCGTGCGTGATCAGCATGACGGCCATCTTGAGCTTGGCCTTGAGCTCGTTGAGTAGCTCGAGGATCTGGGCCTGGATGGTGACGTCCAGCGCGGTGGTGGGCTCGTCGGCGATCAACAGCTTGGGGTTGCAGGACAGCGCCATGGCGATCATGATGCGCTGGCGCATGCCGCCCGAGAGCTGGTGGGGGTACTCCTTCACCCGGCGCTCGGCGTTGGGGATGTGCACGAGCTTGAGCATCTCCACCGTCTTGTCCATGGCGTCGCGCCTGCCCAGCCCTTCATGGAGCCTCAGGGCCTCGGCGATCTGCTCGCCGCACGTGAACACGGGGTTCAGCGACGTCATGGGCTCCTGGAAGACCATGGAGATCTCCTTGCCGCGGATCTTGCGCATCTTGTTCGGCGGCAGGTCGATCAGGCTGATGCCGTTGTAGAGGATCTCGCCCTCGACGATCTTGCCGGGCGGCTGCGGGATCAGCCTCATGACACTCAGGGCGGTCACCGATTTGCCGCAGCCGGACTCGCCCACCACGCCGAGGGTCTCGCCCTTGTCGATGTGGAGGTCCACGCCGTCGACGGCGTGAACGACTCCTTCGTCGGTGAAGAAGTAGGTCTTGAGGTTTTTGACGTCCAGCAGGCGCTCGGCCATGTCGTGCGCTCTCCTAACCCAGGGTGGTCGGGCCTAACTCCATGCGGCGGTGATCTCGCGGAAGGCGTCCAGCGCGCGGGTGATGTCCTCGCCGTCCACGTCCTTGTGGGTCACGCAGCGGATGGACGTGGGGCCGATCGCGTGGACCTTGACCTTGCGCGCCAGGCAGCCGGCCACCAGCTCTCCGACGCCGCCCGGGCGGTCCACGTGGAGGATCATGATGTTCGTCTGGACCTTGCCCATGTCGAGTCGCACGCGGGGCAGCCGCGCCACGCCCTCGGCCAGCCGGCGCGCGTTGACGTGGTCCTCGGCCAGCCGGTCCACCATGGTGTCCAGCGCCACGAGCCCGGCGGCGGCCAGCACGCCCACCTGGCGCATGCCCCCGCCCAGCATCTTGCGGACGCGCCGCGCCCGCGCGACGAACTCGCGCGAGCCGCAGACGAGCGAGCCCACCGGCGCCCCCAGCCCCTTGGAGAGGCAGAAGGTGATGGAGTCCGCGTGGCGTGCGAAGTCGGCCGCCGGCCGCTTGAGAGCCACGGCCGCGTTGAAGATTCGCGCGCCGTCCAGATGCACGGGGACGCCCGCGGCGTGCGCCACCGCCGCCACGGCGTCGATCTCCTCGGGGGTGCAGCACGTGCCGCCGTGCCGGTTGTGGGTGTTCTCGAGGCAGACCAGGCCGGTGACCGGGATGTGGATGTTGCTCGGGCGGATGTGCTCGCGCACCTGCTCGGGGGTGAGGAAGCCCCGCTCGGTCTTGAGCGGCAGCGTCTGGACGCCGCCGAAGGTGGCGGAGCTGGCGCCTTCGTAGTTGAAGATGTGCGAATCGGCGTCGAGGATGATCTCCTGGCTGGGACGCGTCTGCGCCAGCACGGAGACCAGGTTGCCCTGGGTGCCCGAGGAGACGAACAGCGCGGCTTCCTTGCCGGTCCGCTTCGCGGCCTGCTCCTCGAGCCGCTTGACGGTCGGGTCTTCCTCCCACACGTCGTCGCCGACCTCGGCGTGGGCCATGGCGTCCCGCATCGCCTGGGTCGGAAGGGTGAGCGTGTCCGAGCGCAGATCCACGACGTCGTGCACGGGGCTACCGCGTGGCGGTCTTGAGCTGCTGGGCCGCGCGGCGGCCCCACTCGGTGTAGGGGTATTCATCGGCCAGCCGGCGGAAGGTCTCCTGCGCCTCGCGCGTCCGGCCGTCGGAGGAGTAGACCTCGCCCAGCCGGAAGAGCGCTTCTGGGATGATCAGGGTCCGCGGGTAGTCCTTGATCACGCCCTCGAGGCGCTGGCGTGCGGCCGCGGGATTGCCCTGGTTGAGGTAGTAGCTGGCGACCCAGAGCTCCTTCTGCGCCAGGCGGCCCCGGCAGATGTCGATCTTCGCCAGCGCGTCGGCGGCGTAGCGGCTCTCCGGGTACTCGCGCACGAGAGTCTTGAAGGCGTCCATCGCCTTCTGGGTGATGGCCTGGTCCTGCTCGACGGGCTTCATCTGGTCGTAGTAGGCCATGGCCAGCCGGAACTGCACCAGGTCGGCGATCTGATGGCGCGGGTAGAACGCCAGGAAGGTCTGGAACTCCGTGATCGCCTTGTCCCACTGGCTCTCGCGGTAGTAGGCCTCGCCGATGAGGAAGCGGGCGCGCGGGGCGACGCTCGACTGCGGATGGCGCTCGACGATCTTCTTGAAGGCCGTCCGCGCCTCCTCGTAGCGGCTCTTGTTGAGCTCGTTCTCTCCCTGCGCGTAGAGGTCGCCCGCGGGCGGGAGCGGCGTCGGCTGGGCGCGGAAGAAATCGGCGAGGGACTCGCATCCTCCCAACAGCAGGAGCAGCGCCACCAGGAGCGAGGGAACCGAGAGGAATGTGAGGCGCATCGACACGGAGTCGGGTCTCAACTGGCCCTCAGTTTTACGGGGAGAACTCTTCAAAGTCAAGGACATTGACAGGCCCGGAGGGCGAACGTATTATCCCGCCATGTCGCTTCCGAAAATGCTCCGCGTCAGGCAAACCTTCCCGCGGACTCGCCTCGGCGACATCCCGGCCGGCGTCCGGAGCGCGCTGAGCGCCGCGCGGCTGCCCGTCAAGGGCGGCGATGCCGTCGCCGTCGGGGCCGGCAGCCGGGGCATCGCCAACATCGACGTGATCGTCAAGGCCGCGGTGGACTGGCTGAAGGAGTTGGGGGCCCGGCCATTCGTCTTTCCCGCCATGGGCAGCCACGGCGGCGCCACCGTCGAGGGCCAGCGGGGCGTCCTCGCCCACTACGGCATCACCGAAGCCACCATGGGCTGCGAGATCCGCGCCACCATGGACGTGGTGCAGGCGGGTGAAGCGCTCGGGCTGCCGGTGTGGCTCGACACGATCGCCTCCGAAGCGGACTGGATCGGGCTCGTGAACCGCGTCAAGCCCCACACCGATTTCAAGGGGTCCATCGAGTCGGGGCTCTTCAAGATGATGACCATCGGTCTCGGCAAGTACAAGGGCGCCACCCAGTACCACCGGGCCAACGTCAACCACGGCTACGAGACCGTGATCACGGCCGTGGGGCGCGAGATGCTGACGAAGGCTCGCATCGGCTTCGGCCTCGGGGTCGTGGAGAACGGTTACGACGAGACCGCCAAGGTCGAGGCCTTCAACGCCGCCGACCTTGAGGCGGGCGAGCGCCGGCTGCTCAAGGACGCGCGCGAGTGGATGGCGCGGCTGCCGTTCTCGCCCATCGACGTCCTCGTCGTCGAGGAGATCGGCAAGAACATCTCCGGCGCCGGTATGGACACCAACGTCATCGGGCGCCCGTCGAACCCCCACGAGCCCTTCCCGGCCGACCCCAAGATCCTCTGGATCGCGGCGCTGGACCTCACCGAGGAGAGCGGCGGCAACGCCACCGGCATCGGCAACGCCGATTTCACCACCCGGCGGCTGGCCGAGAAGATCGACTGGAAGCCCACGGCCATCAACTGCCTCACGGCGTGCGCGCCCAACGGCGCCAAGCTGCCGCTGGTCTTCGATTCCGACCGCGAGGCGGTGGAGAACGCGCTGAACTGCATCGGCCTGACCCCTCCCGAGCGTGCGCGGGTCATCCGCATCAAGAACACCCTGGTGCTGGGCGAGATCGAGTGCTCGGAGGTGTTCCAGCCCGAGATCGCGAAGCGCTCTGACTTGGCCGTAGTCGGCGAGGGCCGCCCGCTGGCCTTCGACGCCGCGGGCCAGATCGTCCCCCTGCTCGGCCACTGAGAAGGGCAAAGGAGGCTCCACCCATGATGACGGTCGTGACGCGAGTGCTGTCTCTCCTGATCGTCCTGCCGCTGGGCGCGGCGCTCGGTGCCCCGGCCGAGGCCCAGCAGAAGGCGAGCCTGGTTTTCTCGGCCGGCCCGACCGGGGGCAGCTGGACCCCCATGGCCGCCGCCACCGCCGACGTGATCAAGAAGCGATTCCCCGAGGTGGACGTCCAGGTGGAGCCCGGGGCGGCCTTGGTCAACATGGAGAAGATCCGCAACGACAAGGCCGACCTCGGCTGGTCCATGACGACCGTGCTGGCCGACGCGCGGGCAGGGACCAACACCTGGCAGGGCAAGCAGACCGACAAGCCCCTCCTTGTCGCGAACTACTACCCGAACGTCTGGCAGCTCATCGTGCCCGTGGACTCCGATGTCAGGAAGTTTGCGGACCTCAAGGGCAAGGCCGTGGCGTTGCCGCCGCGCGGCAACACCAGCCTGGCCGAGGGCTGGGAGCTCTTGCTCAAGGCGCACGGCATGAAGCTCGACGATCTGGGCACGAAGAGCTTCGGGTCCATCTCGGATAACGGCGAACTCATCAAGAACCGCCAGGCCATGGCCATGGGGTGGTTCACCGTAGTGCCGGCCAGCTACGTCCTGGACGTGGGTTCGTCGCGCAAGGTCCGCATGGTGCCGGTGCCCGAGGACATCATCGCCAAGATGCGCCAGTTCAACCCCGGGTTCATCCGGCACATGATTCCGAAGGCGACCTACGCGGCCTACGGGATCGACGAGGATGTGGTCACCATCCAGGCCCCCACCATCCTCATCGCCTCGTCCAAGACGCCGGCCGACGTGATCTACAAGGTCACCAAGGCCATCGTCGAAGGGCGGGAGGCCTTCGCCAACGTGACGGCCGCCATGAAGGGCGTGACGGCCAAAGACATGGCCCAGAACTTCGGCATGCCGTATCACCCGGGTGCCGAGCGATACTACCGGGAAGCGGGCCTGCAGAAGTAGCCCGCATCGTTGCGCAAGCTCGCCGGCTACACCGGGTTGGTCGTAGGCGCGGTGGGGGTCAGCATGTCCCTCTATCACGTCTACGCCCGGCTCACGCCCGCGGCGCCCGACAGCCACGTCCTCCGCATCATCACGCTGGCCTTCAGCCTGGTCCTGGCCTTCGTGCTTTTCCCCAGGCGGAGCGGCGCGACGCGGGACCGGATCCCGTGGACCGACCTCGGGCTCGCCGCGGTCTCGCTGGCCTGCGTCGGCTACCTGTTCGTCCACTACAAGTACATCACCAACCGGATGCCCACCGCCGATCCCCTCGGCGCGGCCGACATGGTCATCGCCGGGCTCGGCACGCTCCTGGTCCTCGAGGCGACCCGGCGGACCATCGGAGCCTCCCTGCCCATCGTGGCCCTCTGCTTCATCGCCTACGGCCTGGGCGGTCCCTGGTTCCCCGGCTTCCTGAGACACCGCGGGCTCTCGCTCGAGATCCTGCTCGACCAGACCTACTTCACGACCGAGGGGATCTTCGGGATCGCCCTCAGCGTCGCCGGCTCCTACGTCATCCTCTTCATCATCTTCGGCGCCTTCCTGGAGAAGTCGGGCGCCGGCCAGTTTTTCATGAACTTCGCCAACGCGATCGCCGGCGGCCAGCGCGGGGGCCCAGGGAAGGTCTCGGTCGTGTCCTCGAGCCTCTTCGGCACCATCTCGGGCTCGGCCGTGGCCAACGTGATGGTGGATGGCTGGCTCACCATCCCCATGATGAAGCGCACGGGCTTCAAGCCCGAGGCGGCCGCCGCCATCGAGGCCGTGGCCTCCACGGGCGGCCAGATCATGCCGCCGGTCATGGGCGCGGCCTCCTTCGTGATGGCCGAGTTCATGGGCGTGTCGTACACGTCCGTGATGCTGGCGGCGGCCATCCCGGCGCTGTTCTACTACGGCGCGCTCTTCGCCGCGATCCACTTCAACGCCATCCGCTGCGGCCTGCGGGGCATCCCCAAGGAGGAGCTGCCCGACCTCCGCCAACTCATGTGGCGGCAGGGCCACCTCTTCATCCCGGTCCTGATCATCTTCGTCCTGCTGCTCCAGGGCTACACGGCGACCTACGCGGCCATCCTCTCCACGGCATCGGTCTGGGCGCTGTCCTGGCTGCGGCGGGAGACCCGTGTGGGGCTGGGGGGGGCGGTGGAGGCGCTGCGGGACGGCGCCGAACAGACCGTGCCCGTGGCCATGGCGACGGCCTCCGCCGGCATCGTCATCGGCGTGATCCTCCAGACCGGGCTGGCCATCCGCTTCACGAGCTTCCTGGTGGCGGTGGCGGGCGAGACCCTGATCGTCGCACTCGTGATCACGATGCTAGCCGCCATCATCCTCGGCATGGGGATGCCCACCACGCCCGCCTACATCATGCTGGCCGCGCTCCTGATCCCCGCGTCCATCAAGCTCGGCGTCGCGCCCATGGCCGCCCACATGTTCTCGTTCTACTTCGCGTGCCTGTCAGCCGTCACCCCGCCCGTCGCGCTCGCCGTCTACGCGGCGGCGTCGATCAGCAAGTGCGGGCTGTGGGGCGCGGGGCTCCAGGCCGTGAAGTTCGCCGCGGCCGGCTTCATCGTGCCGTTCTTCTTCGTCTATTCGCCGGCGCTGCTGTTCGAAGGGCCGTGGACCGGTATCGCGCGGGCCGTGGTTACGGGGATCATCGGCGTGACGGCGCTCGCCGCCGGCATCGAGGGCTACTTCATCCGGCCGGCCACGTGGCTTGAGCGGGGGATGTTCGTCGCGGCCGCGCTGCTGCTGATCGATCCCGGCTTCATCACCGACATCATCGGGCTGGTGCTTCTGGCGGTCACCCTGTGGATCCAGAAGATGCGTCCGGCGGTGGTCATGGCCAACCCGAGCTATCTCTGACCCATGAGCCGCGCCCGGGATGCCGCCCTCACGCTGATCGCCGCCGTGCTCCTCCTGGGCACGATGGCCTACGGCATCCTCCGCCTGTACGGCTACTAGCGCGATGAAAGCCCTCGTCTACTCCGACTGGGACGCCCTCGAGGTGCGCGAGGTCCCCGAACCGCTGCCCGGGGCGGGCGAAGTCGTGGTGGCCGTGGCGGCGGCGGGGATCTGCGGCTCCGAGATCGAAGCCTTCGTCTCGCGCAGCCCGCGCCGCCCGCCGCCGCTCATCCTGGGCCACGAATTCTGCGGCGAGGTCGTGGCGGTGGGCGCGGGCGTGCCCGGCGTGGAGACTGGCGAGCGGGTGGTCGTCAACTCGCTCATCACGTGCGGCCGGTGCCCGGCCTGCCTCGACGGGATGAGCCATCTCTGCCCGGCGCGCGGCGTCTTCGGCATGAGCCGGCCCGGCGCCTTCGCCGAGCTCGTCGCCGTGCCGGCCGCGTGCCTGGTCCCGCTGCCCGAGAAGATCTCGCCGATCCAGGGCGCCCTGGTCGAGCCTCTGGCCAATGCCGTCCACGTCTTCGGCCTGGTGCGCGAGCGATTCCCCGAGACCGTGGTGGTGATCGGCGCGGGGACCATCGGGCTCATGGCGCTGCAGGTGGCGCGGGCCGCCGGCGCCTTCAGGCTGGTGGCCGTGGACACCAACGACGCGCGGCTGGAGGTTGCCCACGCCCTGGGCGCCGAGCCGGTCTTCAATCCCTCGCGCGAGGCGGTGGTGCCGGCCGTGCGCGAGTTCACGCGGGGCCGGGGCGCCGATGTGGTGATCGACGCGGTGGGCACCTCGGACACCCGGCGCACGGCCGTCACGGCCGCGCGGCCGGGCGGAGCCGTGGTGTGGATCGGGCTGCACGCCGACGGCACCGAAGTTTCCGGTCACGACGTCGTCCTGGGCGAGCGCGCAATCTTCGGCTCGTACGCCGTCACGCCGCGGGATCTGCGGACCGCCATCGGGCTCTTCGCCCACGGCAAGATCGAGCTCAAGCCCTGGGTGCGGCCGTTCCCGCTCGAGGACGGCGCGCGCGTCTTCCGCCAGCTCGCCTCCGACCCGCCCCGCGACTTCATCAAAGCCGTCCTGCTGCCCTGAGCGCGGCCGGGCGCTGGGCCCGGCATCGCCGTCACCAGTTCCCGCATCATAATCAGCGATGAGGGCGACCATGACCGGACCGGACGTGCCGAGCCCCCCGCCGGCGCCATATCCGACAGAACTGGTGCGCGCGGTCACCCTCAGGAACGGCGCCCACGTGCGCATCCGGCCTATCCGCCCGGACGACGAGGAGCGCCTGGTCGCGCTGTACGGACGGCTGAGCCGTCACACGGTCTACCAGCGCTTCTTCACCGTGATGCGCCGGCTGCCACCCGACTGGGTGCACTTCTTCGCCAACGTGGACTATCGGCGGCGCCTGGCGCTGGTGGCCGAGCACGACACGCCCGCGGGGGTCGAGCTGATCGGCGTCGGCCGCTACGAGCCCGGCGAGGAGCCGGCAATGGCCGAGGTGGCCTTCGTGGTGCAGGACGGCTGGCAGGGACTGGGGCTGGGGGCGATCCTGCTCACCGACGTGGTCCGGGCCGCCGAGGCACGCGGGATCCACCGCTTTCAAGCCTACTGCCTGGCCGACAACTACCGGATGCTGAAGCTGCTGACGGAGCTGACCGAGGTGCGCGAACGGAAGACGGAGGAGGGCGTGACCGCCGTGCGCTTCGTGGGCCGGCCGGGCGGCTCAGGGCCGGCCGCGACTCAGGCGCCGTCGTAGAGGTGGCAGGCGACCAGCCGGCCGTCGACGATCTGCTGCCGAGGCTCTTCGCTCGAGCAGCGGGGCATCGCCTGCGGGCAGCGCGGGTGGAAGCGGCAGCCGCCCGGGGGATTGAGCGGGCTCGGGACTTCGCCGGTGACGATGATTTCCTCGCGCTGCTCGTCCGGATGGGAGGGCAGGGCGGCTGCGAAGAGGGCCTGGGTATACGGGTGCTTGGGGCGCAGGGCGATGGTCGCCGCGTCCCCCGCTTCCACGATCTGCCCGAGGTACATGACGGCGATGGTGTGGCTCATGTGCGCCACAGCGGCCAGGTCGTGGGCGATGAAGAGGTAGGACAGCCCGAGCTCCTTCTGCAGATCCCGGAGCAGGTTCAGGATCTGGGCGCGGATCGACACGTCCAGGGCTGAGACCGGCTCGTCCAGCACGATGAGGCGGGGCGACAGGGCGAGCGCCCGAGCGATGGCGATGCGCTGGCGCTGCCCTCCCGAGAACTCGTGGGGGAACAGGTCGGCCGCCCGCTCGGGCAGCCCGACCATCTCCAGGAGCCGCAGCACGCGTCGGCGGACCTCGGCGGCGCCGAGCCTCTCGTGGGTGGTCAGGGGCTCGGCGATGATCCCATCCACCCGTAGGCGCGGGTTCAACGAGGCGTACGGATCCTGGAAGACGGCCTGGACGGAGCGCCGGTAGCGGTGAAGTCCTGACGCATCCAGCCCTTCCAGATCCTCGCCGTCGAAGCGGATGCTCCCCGCCGTGGGCTGCTCCAGCCGCAGCACCAGCTTGGACGTGGTCGTCTTGCCGCAGCCCGACTCGCCGACCAGCCCGAGCGTCCGGCTCGCTCCGATGGCAAAGGAGACGCCGTCCACGGCCCGGACCAGCCCGTGGGCCTTCAGGAAGGCCCCGCGCTTGACGGGGAAGTGCTTGACGAGGTTGCGCGCTTCGAGGAGCGGGACCGCCATCAGGCAGGAGACCTCGACGGCCACGAGGGCGCCGCGCGGTCAGGCGCCCAGAGCCAGCACCGCGTGATCTGCCCGTCCCCCGCGGCGAACTCGGGCGGAGCCTCCTCGACGCACTTGGCGTGGGACTGCGGGCAGCGCGGGTGAAAGGCGCAGCCGGCTGGCAGGGCGGCCGGGTCGGGCGGCTGGCCCTCGACGGCGGTGAGCCGCTCCTGGCCGCTGCCGACTCGCGGGATGGACGCGAGCAGGGCCCGGGTGTACGGGTGGGCGGGGGCGTTGAAGATCCGCTTCACGGGGCCCGACTCCACGAGGCGGCCGGCGTACATGATGGCGACCTGGTCGCACATCCGCGCCACGATGCCCAGGTTGTGGGTGATGAAGATCATCGCCAGGTGGTGGGCCCGCTGCAGCTCTCTCAGCAGGTTGAGGTACTGGGCCTGGATCGTCAGGTCCAGGCTGGTCGTCGGCTCGTCGGCGATCAGCAGGCGGGGCTCGCACGAGATGGCGATGGCGCCGACGATGCGCTGCCGCATGCCACCGGACATCTGGTGCGGGTATTCGCCCACGCGCGCCTCGGGCGCCGGGATCCGGACGGCCTGGAGCAGCTCGCGGGCCCGGCTCCAGGCATCGGACCGGCTCAGCCCTTCGTGGACGCGGAGGGGCTCGGCCACCTGGTCACCGACGGTGAAGAGCGGGTTCAGCGAGGCCATGGGGTCCTGCAGGATCATGGCGATCCGCTTGCCGCGGATGCGCCGCATCTGGGCGTCCGATTTCGTGAGCAGATCCTCCCCTTCGAATCGGATCTCTCCGCCGACAATCTTCGCCGCGGGCGGCAGGAGTCTCAGGATGGTGAGCGCGAGGGTGCTCTTGCCCGAGCCCGACTCGCCGACGACGCCCAGGGTCTCCCCGGCCCGGAGCGACAGCGAGACCTCGTCCACCGCGCGGACCACCCGCGCGCCCCGCGCGCTCACGTAGTGGGTCGAGACGCCCCGGAGCTCGAGCAGCGGCGGGGACGGCGGTGAGGTCACAGCTGGCGGAGCTGCGGGTCCAGTTTGACGCGCAGCCAGTCGCCCAGGAGGTTGGCGGAGAGGACCATGAGCACGATGCAGCAGCCCGGCAGCACCGTGAGCCACCAGTAGCCCGCCATCATCCCCTTCTTGCCGTCGGCCAGCATGAGCCCCCAAGCCGGCTTGGGCGGCGGGACGCCCACCCCGAGGAAGGACAGCGAGGCCTCGGTGACGATCACCACGCCCAGCATCAAGGTGCCCAGCACGATGGCGGAGTTCAGCACGTTGGGCAGGATGTGGCGGCGCATGATGGTCCGCTTGGAGCAGCCCGCGACGACGGCCAGGCGGACGAAATCCCGCTCTTTGAGCGAGAGGACCTCGCCGCGGATCACGCGGGCGTAGCGCGTCCAGTACACCGCGGCGAGGATGATCACGATGTTCATCGCGCTCGGGCCCACGACGGCGGCCAGGAAGATCGCGAAGGTCAGGGCCGGCAGCGCCAGCCACGTGTCGGTGACCCGCATGATGAGCTGGTCCACCCAGCCGCCCAGGTAGCCCGACAGGATCCCCAGGGCCGTGCCCAGCACGCCCGCAAAGATCACGGCGGTGAAGCCGACGATCATGGAGATTCTGGCCCCGAAGATCAGCCGCGACAGCACGTCCCGGCCCAGGTGGTCCGTGCCCAGGAGGTGCTGTGTGTCGCCGCCCACCTGCCAGAAGGGCGGGTGAAAGCGCGCGCCGAGCGTTCCCACCTCGGGGTCGAACGGGGCCAGGACATCGGCGAAGACGGCCACGGCGGCGATGATCCCGATGATGAGTGTCGGGATCACCGGGAAACCCCCCGTGCGGAGGGCGGCGAAGCGCCAGGCCAGGGTGAGGGCGGCCGCGCGGCTACCGTTCATACCGGATGCGGGGGTCGACGACCGCGTAGAGGACGTCCACCACGAGGTTCACGACGATGATCATGGCGCCGCCCAGGAGCACGGTCGCCTGGACCACCGGGAAGTCGCGGAAGGCGATGCCCTCGTAGAGCAGCCGCCCGATTCCCGGCCAGGCGAAGACCGTCTCGACCACGACGGCCACGTTGACCATGATGACGAGGTTGATCCCGGCCAGGGTCATCACCGGGATCAGAGCGTTCTTGAAGGCGTGCTTGCCGATGACCAGCGCCTCGGGCAGCCCCTTGAGCCGCGCCAGCTTGACGTACTCCGAGCCCAGCACGTCGAGCATGGAGGAGCGCGTGAGCCTCATATGGGCGGCCGCGAAGTACCAGCCCAGGGCGAACGCGGGCATGATCAGGTGGAGCGCCGTGCCCGAGCCCGACGAGGGCAGCCAGCCCAGGTACACCGAAAAGAAGAGAATCAAGAGCAGCCCCACCCAGAAGGACGGCATCGAAAGCCCCAGCAGGGCGAAAATTTTCCCCGCGCTGTCCCACCAGCGGTTGACGCGCACCGCGGCGATGATCCCGGTGGGGATGCCGATCAGCAGCGAGAAAGCCATGGCCGCGACCGCGAGGAGCAGGGAGTGGGGCAGCCGCGAGAGGTAGAGCTCGAGCACCGGCGTCCGGTAGTAGAACGAATGGCCGAAATCCCCGCGGAGCAGGGCCGACATGAAGCTGCCGTACTGGACCCAGAGCGGCCGGTCCAGCCCGAACTGTGTCCGGACGGCGTCGATGTCCGCCTGGCTCGCGCCGGGCTCGACGAGGAGGACCGCCGGATCGCCCGTGAGCCGGACAAACGCGAAGATGGTCAGAGAGAGGCAGAAGAGCGAGACCAGCGCGTAGCCCATCCGCCTCAGGATGAAACGCTTCACTGGCGCTTGAGGCTCAGGTCCTCGTACGGCCCCGAGTACGCAAAGCCCTTGATCTGGTCCACGCCGGCCTCCTCCACGCGGGGCCCCACGCCCCAGAGAAAGGCCAGCTCGTAGATCGGGATCTGCGTCACCCGGTCGTGGAGGACCTGCTGGATCTGGTGGACCATCGTCTCCCGTTTCGTCCGGTCCATCTCGCGGGCCTGGCGCTGGAAGAGGTCCTCCACCTCCGGGAGCACGCCGGTGGTGTAAATGCCTCCCCTGCTCACGTAGGCCTCGAGCCGCGTCGCCGCATTGCCCGACGCGCCGGTGATGCCCACGATCAGCCCCTTGAGCTTGTGCTCGCGCCACGCGGTGAGGAACGACGCGCGCTCCATGGTCCGGATCTTCGTCCGGATGCCCACGGCCTGGAGATAGCCGGCCAGGGCCTCGCCCATGGAGACGTACGGCGGGAACGGGTAGAAGTCGCCGGCGTCGAAGCCGTTCGGATAGCCGGCCTCGGCCAGGAGCTGCTTGGCCCGCTTGGGGTCGTACGCCGGCGGGTCGAAGGGTAGCGCGAACTCGAAGTTGCGCGGAATGATGCTGCCGGTGAGACGGGAGAAGCCCAGGGTCTCGGCCTGGTTGACGGCCTGGCGGTCCACGGCCATGCTCGCGGCGAGCCGGACGCGCTTGTCCTGCCAGGGTGACTTCGGGTCCCACTGGTCGGGCAGGTCGATCCAGAACACGCCGGGGGGCTTGGCGGCCACGAGCTTGAACCCCGGCGTCTTCCGGATGTCCTCGGCCACGGGCCCGCTCAGGAGATAGGCGATGTCCACGTCGCCCTTCTTGAGCGCGGCGGCCCGCGTGGTCTCCTCAGGCATGCTGCGGAAGACGAGTCGCTTGACCGACGGCGTCTTCCGCCAGTAGCCCTCGAAGGCCTCCATGACCAGCTCGATGCCCGGCGTGAAGCTCACCACCTTGTAGGGCCCAGCTCCGATCGGGGCCTTCTTGAAGCCGTCGTCGCCCACCTTCTCCACATACTTCTTCGGCACGATCCACGCGGCGCCGGTGGCCGAGGTGCCGTAGAAGGTCATGAAGTCCGGCCACGGGTCTTTCAAGAGGAAACGCACGCGGCCCGGGTCCACGACCTGCACCTCCCGGACCTTGGCCTTGAGCAGGGTCGAGGCGGCGCCCTTGTAGCGCTCGAAGGAGAACTTCACGTCCTCCGCCGTGACGGGTTCGCCGTTGTGGAACTTGACGCCCTTGCGCAGGACGAACTCGTAGGTGAGCCCGTCCTTGGACGCGCTCCACGATTCGGCGAGGCTCGGCGTATTGGCCCCTGCCGGCATGGGCTTCACCAGCGCGTCGTGGATGGCGTAGTACACCAGGAACGGCGTGATCAGGCCCTCGGCCTCCGCGGGGTCGAGCCAGCGGGCGGCCAGGGTGACGTGCACGCCGTACGTCAAGGTCCCCTCGGGCGCGGCCTCCGCGCGCGGCGTGGCCGGCAGCGAGAGCGCGAGCCAGATCAGGCCAAGGGCGGCCGAGAGTCTGCGTATCGACATAAATCTCCCCCTATTTCCCCTTGAGCCTCATGTCTTCATAGGGGCAGGTGTAGGGCTGGTACTCGATGAGCCCGAGTCCCGCCTCTTCCACGCGCGGGCCCACGCCGTTGACGAAGGCCAGCTCCCAGATCGGCGCGAAGAGCGCGCGGTCGTACATGATCTTCTGGATCTGGTGAAGCAGGGCTTCGCGCCGCTTCCGGTCCAGCTCCTTCGCCTGCTGCTGGAAGAGGTCGTCGATCTCGGGATGCGCGCCCGAGGAGAAGGGCCCCGTGCCGATCACGTAGTTCTCGACGCGCGTCGCGGCATTGCCGAACCCGCCGGCCGCTCCCTGGAAGATGCCGCCCTTGATCTTCTTCTCGCGCCACTGCGAGGTCCAGGCGGCGCGCTCCAGCGTCCGGATCCGCGCGCGGATGCCGACGGCGCTCAGGTAGTTGGCGACCGCCTCGCCGACGTTCGCGTATGAGCCGTCCATGGTGAAGTCGCCGGCGTCGAAGCCGCTCGGGTAACCGGCCTCGGCCAGGAGCTTCTTTGCCCGGGCCGGGTCGTAGGGGATGGGCGGCGCCGCCCAGTAGAACTCATAGCCCGCCGGGATGATGCTCGCGGAGACCTTGGAGTAGCCGAGGGTCTCGGCCTGGTTGATCGCCTTGCGGTCGATGGCGAGCGAGGCGGCGAGCCGGACGCGCTGGTCGCGCCAGGGGGACTTCGGATCCCACGGCTCGGCCAGGAAATCCACCCAGAACGTGGCTGAGGTGAGGGACGGCGCCAGTCGCAGCCCGGCCGTGCGCTTCACCTCCTCGGCGAGCGGGCCGCGCAGCGAGTAGGCGATGTCCACCTCGCCCCGCTTGAGCATGGCGAGCCGGGTCGACTCGTCGGGGATGATCCGCCAGACGAAGCGCTTGACGCCGGGAATCTTGCGCCAGAAGCCCTCGTGGGCCTCGAAGATCAGCTCGACCCCCGGCGTGTGCGAGACCAGCTTGTATGGCCCCGCCCCCACGGGCGCCTTCTTGAAGCCCTCGTCGCCCACCTTGTCGAGGTAGGCCTTGGGGAGCACCCAGGCCGCGCCGGTGGCGGGGGTGCCGAAGAAGGCCATGAAGTCGGGCCACGGGGCCTTGAGCCTGAAGCGCACCCGCAGCGGATCCACGATCTCGACCGCCGCCACCCGCTCCTTGAGCAGCTTGGCCGCGGCGCCCTTGTAGCGCTCGAAGGAGAACTTCACGTCCTCGGCCGTCATGAGGTCGCCGTTGTGGAATTTGACGCCCTTGCGGAGCACGAACTCGTAGACGAGGCCGTCCTTGGATACGCTCCAGGACTCGGCCAGGCTCGGGGCCATGGCCTTGCCCGGCATGGGCTTCACGAGGGCGTCGTGGAGCGCGTAGTAGGTCATCATCGGCGTGATGGTCCCCGGATGCTCCCCAGGGTCGAACCAGGTTGGGGCAATGGAGATGTGGACTGCCCACGTCAACTGGGCTTCTGGCCCTGCGGGGCTGGCTGGCCCTGCGGGGCTGGCTGGCCCTGCGGCGGCCGCGTGAGCGCCCGGCAGGCTCAGCGACGCGAGGACCAGCAGAGCGGCCAGTGCGGCCGTGCGGGGGATCGTCAATCCGAGCCGCCTGGTTCCGGTCGTGGCCGTCGCCTCCTCCGTCTGGAGCGGAAGGGTCGCGGGTCGCTGGGTGCGCAGCGCCTGGAGCGGGTCGGCAGGTTGGCGTGATTATCGTCAAATCGGGCCCCTTGTCAATGGAGTCCCGGGCGCGCCCCGGTCATCGCATGGGGACGCGGGCCGGCGGCCGCCGGGCGGGGCGTCAGGCGGCCGAAGACGAGCGCCTGCGCTGGCGCAGGACCTCGATGACGCCGGGCAGCATCGACAGCGCGACGATCCCCAGGATCACCAGCGTGAGGTTGCGCTTCACCCACTCGATATTGCCGAAGAGGTAGCCGCCGAAGACCAGGATCACGATCCACGCGACGCCGCCCGCCACGTTGTAGACGAGGAAGCGCGAGTAGGTCATCCGCCCGATGCCCGCCACGAACGGCGCGAAGGTGCGGATGATCGGCACGAAGCGCGCGATCACGATGGTCTTGGCGCCGTGGCGCTCGTAGAAGCGATGGGTACGGTCCAGGTACTCGGGATTGAAGAATCGCGAGCGCTCCTTGCGAAAGACGCTGGGACCGACCCGGTAGCCGATGGCGTAGTTGACGGTGTCCCCGGCCACGGCCGCCGCGGAAAGGAGCGCTATCGTCACGGCCAGATCCAGGGCGCCGAGCGCGGCGAAGGCCCCGACGATGAAGAGCAGGGAGTCGCCGGGCAGGATGGGCGTCACGACCAGGCCGGTCTCGCAGAAGACGATCAGGAAGAGGATCAGGTAGGTCCAGACCCCGTACTGCTCGATGACGGCGCCGAGGTGGTCGTGCAGGTGCAGCAGGACGTCGAGGAAGCTCCAGAGCAGCGCCATCCGGCCTAGAGCAGCTTCTCCATGATGATCGTGTCGGTCCACTTCCCGTCGAGCAGCCCCATCTCGTGGCAGATGCCCACGGTGGCGAAGCCCATCCGCTCGTAGAGCGCGATGCCCGCCTGGTTGAAGGGAAAGGCCGAGAGCATCATCTTGTGGTAGCCGA
>JBGPZD010000093.1:0-8455 GCA_041493605.1 Methylomirabilia bacterium | reverse complement strand
CGACCGCCGCAGCCAGGTGGGCACCGGCGAGCGGAGCGAGCGCATCCGCACGTACAACTTCCCTCAGGGGCGGGTCTCCGACCACCGGGTCAACGTCACCCTGCACCGGCTTCCCGCCGTGCTCGAGGGCGACCTCGACGAGCTGATCGAGGCCCTGGCGGCCGAGGAGCAGAAGCTGAAGCTCGCGGCGGAGAGCGTGCCGTGAGCCGCGCTGTCTCCGAGACCACCACGCTGGCCCTGCTGCGCGAGGGCCGGGAGGCCCTCGCGGGGCGCGGGATCCAGACCGCCCGCCAGGACGCCGAGTGGCTGCTGGCGTCGGTGCTGGGCGTCGACCGCTTCAGCCTGTACGTGGAACCCACCCGGGAGGCGGCCCCGGCGGGCGTGGTCCGCTACCGCGCCCTCGTGGACCGTCGCGCGGCCCACGAGCCGCTCCAGTACATCCTGGGCTTCGAGGACTTTCACGGGTTGCGGCTCGCCGTCACGCCCGACGTGCTCATCCCGCGCCCCGAGACCGAGGGCTTGGTGCAGTGGGCCATCGAACTCCTCAAGGACCTAAATTCCGCAGTTGCTGCCGACCTCGGCACGGGCAGCGGCGCCATCGCCTGCGTCCTGGCCGCGAGCCTGCCGGGCGTGGAGGTATTGGCCGTGGAGCGCTCGCTGGGCGCGCTCGCCGTGGCGTCGGACAACGTGCGCAGGCTCGGCCTGGGTGAGCGCGTCAAGCTTCTGGCCGGCGACCTCTTCGAGCCGCTCGGCTCGATCCGCTCGGCGCTGGACCTCGTGGTCGCCAACCCGCCGTATATCCCAAGCGCGGTGCTGCCCACCCTGCCCACCGAGGTGTCGGCCTTCGAGCCGCGCCTGGCGCTCGACGGCGGCCCGGACGGGATGGCGGTCATCCGCCGGATCATCGCCGGCGCGCCGGCTGCGCTCCGGCCTGGCGGCTGGCTGCTGATGGAGATCGGCGAGGAACAGGCCGGCCCGCTGGCTTCCCTGATGGCGGCTGAGGGCTTCAGCGGGATCCGGGCTCGCCGGGACCTGCGCGGGGTGGAGCGCTACATCGGGGGCGCCTGGGGCGATCCGGCCGGGGAGTTGGCCGCCGGCATTCGCAGGAGCGCCTGCTGATGGCGGCCCGGCTCGTCATCGAAGGCGGGACGCCCCTCCGGGGCGAGGTGACGGTGAGCGCCGCCAAGAACGCGGCGCTGCCGGCGCTCTGCGCCGCCCTGCTGACGTCCGAGCCGATCATCCTCGAGAACCTGCCGGCGCTGGCCGACGTGGCGACGACCCGCTCGCTGCTGGAGCGCCTGGGCGGCGTGGTCTCCACCGCGCCCGACGGCAGCGCGACGATCCGGGTGCGCACGGTCACGAGCCACGAGGCGCCGTACGAGCTGGTGTCCACGATGCGCGCCTCGGTGCTGGTGTTGGGCCCGTTGCTGGCGCGCACCGGCGTGGCGCGGGTCGCGCTGCCCGGCGGCTGCGCCATCGGCGTGCGCCCCATCGACCAACACCTCAAGGGCTTCCAGAAGCTGGGCGCCGAGATCGCCATCGTCAACGGATACGTCGAGGCGCGGGCGAGCCGCCTCAAGGGGGCGCGGATCACCGCCGACCTGGTCACGGTGACGGGCACCGAGAACCTCATGATGGCCGCCGCCCTGGCCGAGGGCACGACCGTGCTCGAGAACGCCGCGCGCGAGCCCGAGGTGGCCGACTTGGCCCGGCTGCTGGTCGCCATGGGCGCCCAAATCGAGGGGGCGGGGAGCGAGCGGATCGAGATCCAGGGCGTGACCGAGCTCGCGGGCGCGCGCCATCGCATCATCCCCGATCGCATCGAGGCGGGCACCCTGCTCGTCGCGGGCGCCATCACCCGCGGCGACGTCACGGTCGCGGGCGCGGCGCCGCGCCACCTCACCGCCACCCTCGCCAAGCTCGAGGAATGCGGCGCCCAGATCAGCGTGGCCGGCGACCGCGTCCGCTGCCGGGGGCCCGAGCGGCCGCAGGCCGCGGACGTGATCACGAGCCCGTTCCCCGGCTTTCCCACCGACATGCAGGCGCAGTTCATGGCGCTGCTGGGGCTGGCGGACGGGCTGTCCAAGATCACCGAGACCATCTTCGAGAACCGTTTCATGCACGCCGCCGAGCTGTGCCGGATGGGGGCGCTCATCGAGACGGACGGGCCCATCGCGGTTGTCCGGGGGGTCAGCGCCTACCAGGGCGCGCCGGTGATGGCCACCGACCTGCGCGCCTCGGCTTCCCTCGTCCTGGCGGGGCTCGCGGCGCGCGGCGCCACGGAGGTCTCGCGCGTCTACCACCTGGACCGTGGCTACGAGCGGCTCGAGGCCAAGCTCCAGTCCCTCGGCGCGCGCATCACGAGGGTCAAATGAGCGGTCCGCTCACGCTCGCGCTCCCGAAGGGGCGGCTGCTGGAGCCGGCGCTGGCCCTGCTGGCCGGCATGGGCATCCGCGGCGTGGACGCCGACTCGCGGCGGCTGCTCGTCACCGACCCCAAGGCCGACATGCGCTTCATCTTCCTCAAGCCGTCGGACATCCCGGCCTACGTGGAGTACGGAGCCGCCGACCTGGGCATCGTCGGCAAGGACATCCTCCTCGAGCAGCAGCCCGACGTCTACGAGCCCGTGGACCTGGGCTTCGGGTTCTGCCGCCTCGTCGTGGCCGAGCCGAAGGAGCTCTGGGAGCGCGACGACCCGGCCAAGTGGTCCTGGGTGCGAGTGGCCACCAAGTACCCGCGTCTCACGGAGCGCTACTTCGCCGAGCGCGGCATCCAGGCGGAGATCGTGCGGCTGGACGGCTCCATCGAGCTGGCGCCGCTCGTGGGCCTGGCGGAGCGGATCGTGGACCTCGTGCAGTCGGGCGAGACGCTTCGCGCGAACGGACTGGTCGAGGTGGCCGAGATCATGACCTCGACGGCGCGGCTCATCGTCAACCGCGCCTCGCTCAAGACCGCCCACGCCAGGGTCAACGCCCTGGTGAGCGCGATGCGCCAGGAGGTCACGCGGTGATCCGGCGCCTCGAGACCCGCACGTTGGGCGTCGACGGGGTCGTTCGCGCGCTCGAGCGGCCCCCGGGCGCCGTGGACCCCGAGATCAAGCGCCGCGTGGCCGAGATCGTCGCCGCGGTGCGGGACAAAGGCGACGCAGCCCTGCTCGAGCACACCGAGCGCTTCGACCGCGTGTCGCTCACCGCGGCCGAGCTGCCCGTGACGCCCGGCGAGTACGCGGCCGCCGAGCGGCAGGTGGGCGAGGCCACGGTTCGGGCCCTGCGCTATGCGGCCGAGCGCATCGAGCGCTTCCACCGGGCCTGCGCGCCCAAGTCGTGGAGCATGACGGATGCCAACGGCTCGCGCCTCGGCCAGGACGTGCGCCCGCTGGACCGGGTCGCCGTCTACGTGCCCGGGGGCCGCGCCGCGTATCCGTCGACCGTGCTGATGACGGTGGTGCCGGCCCGTGTTGCCGGCGTGAAGGAGATCGTGCTGGTCTCACCGCCGGCGGCGGACAAGACACTCAATGCGGCCGTGCTCGTGGCCGCGCGCGTGGCGGGCGTGACCGAAGCCTACCGGGTGGGTGGGGCTCAGGCCATCGCGGCGCTGGCCTACGGCACCGACACCATCCGCCGCGTGGACAAGATCGTCGGGCCGGGCAACATCTACGTGGCGCTGGCCAAGGCCCACGTCTTCGGCGACGTGGGCATCGACATGGTGGCGGGACCCAGCGAGGTGGTGGTGATCGCGGACGAGAGCGCGGAGGCCGCCTTCGTGGCGGCCGACCTCCTGGCCCAGGCCGAGCACGATCCCATGGCGCGCGCGGTGCTGCTGACCCCGTCGGCCCGGCTGGCCGACGACGTGGCGCGCGAGGCCGAGCGACAGCTCGCCGCGCTGCCCCGCCGCGAGATCGCGCGCAGCGCGCTGGAGGCCAACGGCGCCCTCGTGCTCACGGCGAGCGTGGAGGAAGCCGTGCAGGTGGCGAACGGGCTCGCGCCCGAGCACCTCGAACTCCAGATTGCGGAGCCGGAGGCGCTGCTGCCCCGCGTGAGGCACGCGGGGGCGGTGTTCCTCGGCCGCTACACGCCCGAGGTCGTGGGCGATTACGTCGCCGGGCCGAACCACGTGCTGCCAACGGGCGGCACGGCGCGCTTCGCTTCCGCGCTGAGCACGGAGGACTTCGTCAAGCGCCTGAGCGTCATTCAGTACTCAGCCCGCGGCCTGGCCGAGGCGGGCCCCCATGTGGCCGAGCTGAGCCGTGTCGAGGGTCTGGAAGGGCACGGCGCCGCCGCCGCGATCCGCATCGCACGCACGGGAGGGACAGCATGAAATCAGGGAACCGAGAGGCCCGGATCGAGCGCAACACGAAGGAGACCCAGATCGAGCTGCAGCTCAACCTGGACGGCGCCGGCGCGTCCAAGGTCGAGACCGGCATTCCGTTCTTCAACCACATGCTGGAGGCCTGGGCGAGGCACGGCCTCATGGACCTCACCGTGGACGCCAAGGGTGATCTCGACGTGGACCTGCACCACACGGTGGAGGACGTCGGCATCTGCCTCGGCAAGGCCTTCAAGGACGCGGTGGGCGACAAGAAGGGCATCGCCCGCTACGGCGCCTCCTTCCTGCCCATGGACGAGGCGCTGCTGCACGCGGCGGTGGACGTGTCGGGCCGGCCGTACCTGGTCTTCAACGTGCCGCTGGGGCGGACGCGGATCGCGAACTTCGACCTGGACCTGCTCAAGGACTTTTTCCGCGCCTTCGCGTTCAACGCCGAGATCACGCTGCACGTGACCATGCACTACGGCGAGAACCTGCACCACATCGCCGAGGCCGTCTTCAAGTCCGTGGGGCGGGCCCTGGCGGAGGCGACGCGGCTCAACCCGCGCATCGCCGACGTGCTGTCCACCAAGGGGAGTCTCTAGGAGCGTGGCGTCCTTGATCGCCGTCATCGACTACGGCCGGGGCAACCTGGGCAGTGTGGAGAAGGCCTTCGGCCGGCTGGGCATGCGGGCCGTGGTCACCCAGGACCCGCACGTCGTGGCCGACGCCGAGGCCGTCGTGCTGCCCGGCGACGGCGCCTTTCACGACGCCATGAGCAATCTCCAGGCGCTGGGACTGCTGGAGCCGCTGCGCGGCTGCCTCGACGGGGGACGTCCCTTCCTCGGCATCTGTCTGGGATACCAGCTGCTGTTCACCGAAAGCGAGGAGTTCGGCCAGGGCAAGGGCCTCGACGTGATCGCCGGCGCGGTGCGACGCTTCCCGCCGGGGCTGAAGGTGCCCCACATGGGCTGGAACCAGGTGGAGCACCGGGGCGATCTGAGCCTGTTCGACGGCATCCCGAGCGGGGCGCACTTCTACTTCGTGCACTCCTACTACCCGGAGACGTCGGACCCGTCGCTCCGAGTCGCCACGTGCACCTACAGCGTGACGTTCCCGGCGGCGGTGGGCCGCGGCGCGCTGTTCGCGACCCAGTTCCACCCGGAGAAGAGCCAGCGCTGGGGCCTGCGGCTGCTCGAGAACTTCGCCGCGTTCGTGCGGGACCAGAGGCGGGGCCACGCGTGAGCTTCGAGATCGTGCCGGCGGTGGACATCAAGGGCGGCCGTTGCGTGCGCCTGCTCCAGGGCCGCGCCGACGCGGAGACCGTCTTTTCCGAGGATCCCGTGGCGACGGCGCGGCAGTGGGAGGCGGCCGGCGCCCCGCGCCTCCACGTGGTGGATCTGGACGGCGCCTTCCAGGGGCGGCCGGCGCAGTCGCGCATCGTGCGCGCGCTCATCGAGGCCCTCGGCATTCCGGTGCAGGTGGGCGGGGGGCTCCGCGAGCTGGCCCACGTCGAGGCCGTGCTGGAAGCGGGGGCGCGGTGGGCCATCGTCGGGACCCGGGCCGCGCTCGACCCGGTCTTTCTCGGCGAGGTGTGCCGGCGGTTCGCGGAGCGCGTTATCGTCGGCGTGGACGCCTCCGACGGGCGCGTGGCCGTGGACGGCTGGACGCGCGTGCTCGAGCTGGACGCAGCGGCGCTGGCTCGGGACGCCGCCGCCGCCGGCGCGGCGGCCATCATCTATACGGACATCGTCCGCGACGGCACCCAGGGCGGCCCCAATCTCTGGAGCACGGAAGCCGTGGCCCGGGCGGCGGGCGTCCCGGTCTTCGCGTCGGGCGGGGTGGGCTCGCTCGACGACATCCGCCAGATCGCGGGCCTCCGGGGCGTGGCGGGGGTCATCGTCGGCCGAGCGCTCTACAGCGGCGCCGTGGATCTGCGGCAGGCCCTCGCGGTGGTGTCCTGATGCTGTGCAAGCGATTGATCCCGTGCCTGGACGTCAAGGACGGCCGCGTCGTCAAAGGAGTGCAGTTCGTCAACCTGCGGGACGCGGGCGATCCGGTGGAGGCCGCCCAGGCGTACGACGCGCAGGGGGCCGACGAGCTGGTCTTCCTCGACATCACCGCCTCCCACGAGGGCCGGGCGATCATGCTGGACGTGGTCCGGCGGACGGCCGAAGGGATCTACATGCCGCTGACCGTGGGAGGCGGGGTTCGTACGCTCGCGGACATCCGCACCCTGCTGCGCGCGGGGGCGGACAAGGTGTCGCTGAACACGGCCGCGCTGGAGCGGCCGGAGCTGGTGAGCGAGGCGGCCCACGCCTTCGGCAGCCAGTGCATCGTGGTCGCCATCGACGCCAAGCGGAACCCGGGCGCGCCGCCGCCGCGCTGGGAGGTCTACACGCACGGCGGCCGCCGGCCGACGGGGCGTGACGCCCTCGAGTGGGCCCGGCAGGTCGAGCGCTTGGGCGCGGGCGAGATCCTGCTCACCAGCATGGACCGGGACGGCACCGGGGACGGCTACGATCTCGAGCTCACCCGCGCCGTGTCCGAGGCGGTGTCCGTGCCGGTCATCGCCTCCGGCGGAGTGGGCTCGCTCGAGCATCTCCGTGAGGGGGTCGTCGACGGCAAAGCCGACGCCGCCTTGGTGGCGTCGCTCTTCCACTTCGGCCGCCACAGCATCCGCGAGGCGAAAGAGTACCTGCGCGACCGCGGGGTGGCGGTGAGGCTCGAGCCGTGAGCGTGGCCGACGAGCTCAAGTGGGACCGGGACGGGCTGATCCCGGCCGCGGTCCAGGAGACCGAGACCGGCGAGCTGCTGATGGTCGCCTGGATGGACCGGGCGGCGCTCGAGGCGACCCTGAAGACCGGGCTGAGCCACTTTTGGTCGCGCTCGCGGCAGGCGCTCTGGCGCAAGGGCGAGACCTCGGGCCACGCCCAGCACGTGGACGGCATCTACGCCGACTGCGATCGAGATACCCTGCTGGTCCAGGTTCACCAGGACGGCGTGGCGTGCCACACGGGGGCGCGCAGCTGCTTCTTCACCCGGCTGTCCGGCACGGACGGCGAGACCGCGGCGGTCGGCGGCGCGGGTCCCGCCATGCTCGAGGTGCTCGAGCGCGTGCTGCAGTCCCGCAAGGTGGCGCCGCCGCCGGGCTCGTACGTGGCGAGCCTCTTCGAGAAGGGCGAGGCGCACATCTGCCGGAAGATCGGCGAAGAGGCGACAGAGGTCGTCACGGCCGCTCTCGGCGGCGAAGGCGACGACCGGCTCGTCTCGGAGGTCGCCGACCTGTGGTTCCACAGCATGGTGCTCCTGGCAGCGCGGGGGATTCCGCTCCGGCGCGTTTTCAACGAGCTCGCGCGGCGGCACGAAGAGCGAAAGGACGGCAGGTGAAGCGCGCGGCGGCCCTGGGCCTCGCGCTCGTGCTGTCGGCGTGCGCCGCGGGGCGCATCGAGAACGGGGTGTTCTATTCGGCCAAGGGGTACCAGGTGACGCTGCCGCGTGAAGGCTGGCGGGTCGAGCCGGGCGGCCGGGCCGAGCTGGAGCTCCGGCGCGAGGCCCCGCCCGGCGGCATGCTGGCCGATGTCACGTGCGACGGGCGCGAGGCCGGGCGGTCGCCAGGATTGCTCGCGCGGCATCTGACGTTCGGGCTGGTGCACCGGGTCACGCTGGAGAACGACCGAGCGGTGATGGGCGGCCGGGAGGCCGGGCACATGGTCGTGCGCGGGAGCGCGGACGGAGCCGAGGTGACCGTGGAAGCGGTGGTGCTCAAGGGGCAGCGCTGCGTCTACGACTTTCTCTACGTGGCGCCCACGGCCGCCTTCGAGATCGGGCGCGGCGACTTCAAGGCGTTCGTGGGGAGCTTCTCGGGGGCGACGGAATGACGGCGACGGAGTACCTGAAGACGCACGGGCGGGAGACGGCAGTCTGGTACGGCGGCCTGGGGCTGCTCATGGTCCGGGTGGCGCGCAACCTCGCGCTGCCGCCTTCCTACCTCTGGATCGTCGCCCGAGAAATCGACCTGATGGGGGTCCGGTCGCTGACGGTCGCGCTGACCGCGGCGATCTTCACCGGCATGGTGCTGGCGCTCCAGAGCGCGGTCAACATGGCCCGCTTCGGGACCGAGAACTACGTGGGGCCCGTGGTGGCCGTG
>JBGPZD010000001.1:0-83354 GCA_041493605.1 Methylomirabilia bacterium | reverse complement strand
CGTGTACATCATCTGGTTCGTGAGCGGCGGCGTCGCCTTCCTCGCTCCGGACGGCGCGTGGTCGGCCCAGCCCGTGCCGATTCTCACCGGGCTGACGGCCGGCCACTTAGAGCCCGCCGTCAAAGAATTGCGGCCCCCGGCGCGCACCGTGGGCTCGCTGCCGCTGGCCGCGCTCTTCGTCCGGTCCGGCGGCCACCCACTGGCCCGGCCCGATTGGGTGTACCAGCCCGCGCTGCGGGTCGTGCGGCTCAAGGCGTCGATTGCCGGAGATCTGAGCATGGGACGGGCGGCGGGTGTGCTGGGGGGACTGGGACTGCTGACGCTCGCCGCGTGCGCGGCGGTCGCCTTCTACCCGCGGCGGCGGGTCAGCTCTCGCGAGGAATGATGGCGAACCCGCGCGTGCGCAGGCTCTCATCGACGTCGGGCCGGCTGCGGCGGTCGGCCCGGCGGCGGTCGTCGCCGGCCGCCTGCCCTTCCCCGCGCCGCTCACCCTCCCGGCGGTCCAGGATCACGGTGACCGGCTCATTGGCGAATTCCGCCTTGAGATAGTCGCAGAGCTGGACGTCGTACCGTGCGACCACGAACAAGTGACCGAGTGCCATCAGGCCCTCCGCAGCTCTCGCGAGCCAGAAACGCATGTCCATCTCGCGCAGCAGCCCCAGCGCTGCCGACAGATGCTCCTCGGCCACCGGACGGCGGCCCGCCACCGCGTAGAGGCGGCCCAGCCCGAGCTGGATCCGCGCCACGAGCGGCCGCATGCCGAGCTCCTCGGCCAGCGCCAGCGCCTGGCCGTAGTAGGCCTCGGCCTCGCCGATCTCCGCCGGCGCCCCGGCGCCCGCGATGTCGCCCAGCACCCGCAGGGCCAGCGCCTGATGGCCGCGCTCCTTGTGGGCCAGCGCCAGCTCCAGCGCCTGCTGGGCCACCGTGCGCGCCCGTTCGGTCTCGCCCGCAGCGAGCAGGCCTTCGGCCAGGTTGACCGTCCAGAGCGACAGGTAGGCGCGCACGCCCAGCTCCTCGGTCAGCCGCACGCCGTCCTCGAGCAGCTTGAGCCCCTCGTCCGCGCGGCCCATCAGCACGCACGCGAGACCGAGCATCGAGGACGGGATGGGCCGCCAGACGTCGAGCCCCTTCTCGCGGCAGGCGTCGAGGCTCGTCTGGAGCAAGGGCAGCGCCCGCCCGAGCTGACCCCGGCGCAGCCAGACGAGGCCGGCGAGAGTCCGGCCGATGGTCTGGGTGTAGGCGTGCCCGCTGGCCTCGGCCGCGCGCTGCGCCTTGTCGAGGAACACCTCCGCGCCGTCGAACTCGCCCAGGTCGGCCAAGGTGAAGGCGAGCCAGCCGCTGGACGTCACGAATGAGATCCCGGTCTGGGAGCCCGGGGCGTCCGCCTGGGCCGCCTCGAGCGCCTCGACGTTCTGCCGCAGGATGCTCTCGGCCCGCCGGTACTGGCCCTGGGCGTGGCAGGAGTAGCCCAGGTAGCCGCGGGCCAGCGCCTGCAGCGCCGGATCCTGGGCGGCCTCGCCGATCCGCAGGCAGCGCTCGCCGTACTCGATGGCCAGCTCGTGGTCACCCTTGAGGTAGTAGTAGTTGATCAGGTAGGTGTAGACGCGCGCCAGGCGCTCCTCGTCGCCCAGCTTCTCCGCCATGCCCTCGGCCTCGTGCGACAGCGCCAGCACGCGCTCGAGCTGGCCCATCTGGAGCAGCGGCGGGCGCAGGTCCAGTCGCAGGTCGATGCCCCGCTCCATGCTCTCGCGCCCCTCGGGCAGACGCCCGAGCGCGGCCAGCGCCTGCTCGAAGAGCATCACCGCCTCGCGGTTGGCCGCGCGGGAGGCGGCCTTGGCGCCGGCCTGGCGCAGGTACGCGACCGCCTTGGGCCACACCTCGCCGCGCAGCGCGTGGTGGGCGAGGCGCTCCACGTGCTCGGCCAGCCGGTCGGCGTTGAGGCGCTCGATCGCGTCCATGACGCCCGCGTGGAGCGCGCGCCGCCGGTCCTGGAGGAGCGAGCCGTACGCCACCTCGTGGGTCAGCGCGTGCTTGAAGGTGTACTCCACGGTGGGGAACAGGCTGACCTCGTACAGAAACTCGCCCGTCTGGAGCTGGGAGAGGTTGCGGCGGAGCGCGTCGTCCGGCAGCTCGACGATAGCCTCCAGCAGGGCCAGCGGCACGTCCTTGCCGATCACCGAGGCGGCCTGGAGCAGCCGCTTGGCCTCGACGGAGAGCCGGTCGATCCGCGCGGCCAGCACGGCCTGGACGGTCGCGGGCACCTGGGTGATCTGCACTTCCTTGGCCAGCCGGTAGGCGCCGCGCGCGCCCACCAGCGCCTTGGATTCCACGAGCGTGCGGACGCTCTCCTCGAGAAAGAAGGGATTGCCCTCGGTGCGGCTGACCAGCAGCTGCTTGAGCGGCGCGAGCCCCGGATCGTCCCCGATGAGGGCGTGCAGCAGCACGTCGGCGCTGGCCGGCGGCAGCGGGTCCATGCGGAACTGGGTGTAGTAGGGCTTGCTGCCCCAGCCGTGCTGGTACTCGGGCCGGTAGTTGACGAGCAGGAGGACCCGCGCCTTGGGAAGGCTCTCGACCAGGCTGTCGAGGAGGGCCTGGGTCTCGGAGTCCACCCAGTGCAGGCTCTCGAAGATCAGCAGCAGCGGCTGGACCTGGCTCTCGCGCAGTAGCAGCCGCTTGACGGCGTCGAGCATGCGCTGCCGGCGCTGCGGCGGATCCGGCGTCTGCCACTCCGGGTCCTCGACGGGCACGTCCAGCAGCAGGAGGAAGGCGGGCAGCGTCGGGCGCAGGCTCTCGTCCAGCGTGAGGAGCTTGCCGGTGACCTTCTCGCGGATGCGCCGCGCGTCGTCCCGCTCATCGATCTGGAAATAGCCGCGCAGCATCTCCGTCACGGCCAAGTAGGAGCTCGCCTTGCCGTAGGACATGGAGGAACTTTCGAGGATGAGCCAGCCGTGGGTGCGGTGGGAATGGGTGAACTCCCAGAAGAGCCGCGACTTCCCCACGCCGGGCTCGCCCGCCACGGCGACGATCTGGCCCTGGCCGGCCCCCGCCCGGTCGAGCGCGTGGCGCAGCGCCTCGACCTCCTGCTCGCGGCCGACGAACGGCGTGAGGCCCCGCGCCGCCGCCGCCTGCATGCGCGAGCGCACGGGCCCGAAGCGGATCAACTCGAAGATCTCAACGGGCTCGGGCAGGCCCTTGATCGGCACCGGCCCGAGCGGCTTGACCTCGATGTAGCCCTCGGCCAGCCTGAGCGTGTCCCGCGTGACCAAGGTGGTCCCGGGGCGGGCGAGCTGCTCCATGCGCGCCGCCAGGTGGGTCGTCTGGCCGATGGCGGAGTAGTCCATGTGCAGGTCGCTGTCGATGGCCCGCACCACGACCTCGCCGGAGTTGAGCCCGACGCGGATCTGGACGTCCAGGCCCTGGTTGCGGCGCAGCTCCTCGGCGTACCAGCCGACCGTCTCCTGCATCCGGAGCGCGGCGTGGCAGGCGCGCACGGCGTGGTCCTCGTGGGCCAGCGGCGCGCCGAACAGCGCCATGATCCCGTCGCCCATCACCTGGTTGACCGTGCCCTCGTACCGGTGGACGGCTTCCATCATCCGCTCGAGCACGGGGTCGAGGATCTTGCGCGCCTCCTCGGGATCCTGGTCCGCGAGCAGCTCCATGGAGCCCTTGAGGTCGGCGAAGAGCACCGTGACCTGCTTGCGCTCGCCTTCGAGCGCGCCCTTCGACGTCAGGATCTTTTCGGCGAGGTGCTTGGGTGTGTAGCCCTGGGGCGAGGCGTAGCGCTCGGGCGAGGGAGCGCCGACGGGGGCGCCGCACGCGCCGCAAAAGCGCTTGTCGGGAAGGAGCTCCGCGCCGCAGCCGGCGCAGTTCAGCGCGAGGCGGCCGCCGCACTCTTCGCAGAACCGCACGCCGTCACGGTTCGGTGACTGGCACCGCGGACAATTCACGTCGCCCCTCCCACCGCGCCCGCGCGGGGCCCAACGTCCCCGGGGCGGCCGCGCTCGGACTCAGGATGGGTCAGCTTAGCCGCGCCGGGCAGGGCGGTCAAGGCCCAACGCAGCGGCGGGGTGTGCCTATTCCGTGCGGTGCCGGGATCTCTCAGGCCGTCTTCCCGGGACCGAGGCGGTAGCGCCGCACCTGGGCCTGCACGTCACGGACGAGGTCGTGCTCCAGCTCGATCCGCACCTCGTGCTCCTCGGCCTCCCAGTGACGGACGGCCGAGAACCAGCCGATGATCCGGCGCGCCTCCGGCATCAACCGCCGGCCGTGGTACACGAGGGTGCGCCGGTCAGGAGTGGTCAACTCCTCGCGCTCCTCGAACGCGGGCCCGCAGAGCCGGATCACCTCGGCCCTCGTGGTCTGCTCGGGGACCATCTGGGCCAGCGCCTCGGGCGAGAGGATGACGCCGCTCTGCCGGGCCCGGGGCCCATCGCTCCAGCCGCCGACGTGGATCCTCGCGTGCAGAACGTCGGCGACCCGGAGCGAGAGGCGGCCGATGAGGGGCCCGAGGGCGGGTCCCAGCACCAGGAGCAGGAGCGGAATGGCCACGAGCGCCACGCCCTCGAGGCGCGAGAAGTAGCCGAACTGTACGGACAGGTTCTGGGGCACGAGGCCCTCGCCGGTCCCCAGGAAGAGCGAGACCACCTCGGTGCTCTCCATCGACTCGCTCAGCCGCCGAATGCTCGTGGGCGGAAATACCTGGTCGATCTTGAGCCGGTCCGAGTGGGCGAAGTTCACGACCAGCTCCGACGGCGCGTCCGCCAGGTGGAGCACGCGGTCGCGATGGGCGAAGTACATGGGGAACAGCGGACGGTCGCGCACCTCGTTGAAGGTGAGCGAGACCTGGTGGCGGTCTCCGACGAAGAGGCTCTCGAGGAAGGTCGCCTTCTTGGGCCGGACGAACGCGGGCGCGCGCATCCGCAAATCCATGAGCCAGGTGCGGTTGGCGAGCCGGGGGTTCCACGGGATGCGGATCCAAGTCGCGGGCGGGCTCAGCCCGAAGGCCGGGCTGTCCTGGACGAAGGTGACGAAGGGCGCGCCGCCCGAGACCGGCTCCGGCCGCCCCTCGCCGCCCGCGGCGTAGAGGTTCTGCGCCGCCAGCGGCAGCCGCCCTTCCCCGATCACGCTGAAGCCGCGCGCCTCGACGTACCGCGCGAGAGCCGGGTCGGGCTTCTCGGGCGCCAGCTCGCTGCGCACCTCACCGGGCCAGAGGAGGTAGAGGTCCTGCTCGAAGTCGGCGGCGCTGCGGTTGGGCGGCAGGTCCACGCTCCAGAGCACGTGGATCTCCACCGGGCCGAGCCCGGGCGTCACGTTGGCGCGGATGAGAAGGGGGCCGATCGTGAAGCCGGGGTTGGGGCGCGAGCCGAAGAAGAGCTGGGCCTGGGCGGCGCCGGGCGCAGCGGCAATGAGCGCGAGGGCCAGAAGCCAGGACCGCCAGCGGGAGGTCATGCGGCGCAAGGCCAGCGCCGGCTCAGCGGCCCGGCGCGTAACTGACCACCGAGTTCCGACGAAGCGTCAGCATAGGGCGCTTAGGATATCACTTTCCGGCGTGCGCCCGGCGCTGTGATAGGCTCCGGGCATGCCCGTGACATCCCGCTTGGCCGAGTTCATCGCCAAGAGCCGATGGGAGGACGCTCCGGCGGAGGCCGTGGAGGCCGCGCGCCGAGCCATCCTCGACTGTTTGGGCGTCATGCTGGCGGGCTCGCTGGAGCCGCCGGCTCGCATCGTCCAGAGGGTCGCCGAGGCTGAGGGCGGCGCTCCGCTCTGCACCATCGTGGGCGCCGGGCGCCGCACCGGCGCCGTGTGGGCCGCGCTCTGCAACGGCACGGCGGCCCATGCGCTCGACTTCGACGATACCAACTTCGCCATGATGGGGCACCCGTCGGCGCCCGTGCTGTCGGCCGCGCTGGCCGCCGGCGAGCTGGCTCTTGCCGACGGTCAGGCCGTCGTGCACGCCTTCCTGCTCGGCTTCGAGGTCGAGACCACGCTGGCCGAAGTCGTCAACCCTCCGCACTACGAGCACGGCTGGCACGCCACCTGTACCCTGGGCACGCTCGGAGCGGCGGCGGCCGCCGCGCGGCTGCTGGGGCTGGACGCCGGCCAGATCGGCGCCGCGCTCGCGGTCGCCGCCTCCCAGTCGTCGGGGCTCAAGGAAAACTTCGGGACGATGACCAAGCCCTTTCACGCGGGCCACGCCGCCCGCAGCGGCGTGCTGGCCGCCCTGCTGGCGCGTGAAGGGTTCACGGCCTCCGATCAGGCGCTCGAGGGCCCGCAGGGCTTCCTCCAGGTCTTCGGCGCGGGGAAGCGCGAGCTCGGGGCGCTCGACACGCTGGGGCAGCCGTGGAAGATCCTGACCACGGGTGTCGCGGTCAAGCCCTACCCCTCGTGCGCCTGCACCCATTCCATCATCGACGGCGCCCTCGAGCTCAGGCGGGTGCATGGGATCGAGCCGGACCAGGTGGCGGAAGTCACCGTGGGAGTCCATGCCACGGTGCCGAGAATCCTCATCCACCCGGACCCCCGGACCGGGCTCGAGGCCAAATTCTCCGCCGAGTTCTCGGCCGCGGCCGCGCTGGCCGAGGGCCGCGCGGGCATCGCGACCTTCCGCGACGACAAGACCCGCGACCCGCGCATCCGCGCGCTGATGAAGCGGGTGCGCATGGTCGTGGATCGGGATATTCCGGGCGATCTCGAGCACCACGTCTGGACGCGCGTCACGATCCGGCTCCAGGACGGGCGGACGGTGAGCGTCGGGCCCCGAGAGGTGCGGGGCCACCCGAGCAATCCGCTGCCGCTGGAGGCCCTGAGGGAGAAGTTCGTCGAGTGCGCGGGCCTTGCGCTGCCGCCGGACCGCGTCGACTCGGTACGCGAGATGGTCGAACGCCTGGACGCCTGCCCCGATCTCCGAAGCCTGACCGCGATCCTCTAGACGCGTCGGCGGCGGGTCGCCCCGATCGAGCCGCCCACGGTCAACATGGCTTGGCCATGTTGAGAACTAATGGTGGCAAGTGACGCACTCGAGCGGCGCCTTGCGCTTTTCCTTTTCGCTGCCGGGCGCGATGGCCACGGACGGTACCGGCAGCTCCGCCACGTTCTGGATGGCCCCGACGCCCCGCGCGTTCACGGAGCGGTGGCACTCGACGCACCAGCCCATGGTGAGCGCGGGCGGCGCGACGGGCATGCCGGCCAGGTTCTGGAGGTCGTTGATCGGGTTCTGGCCCGTCTGCGCCGTCACGCGCTCCATGGCCTCGACGCGCCCGTGGCAGGTCTGGCACTGCACGCCCGTCTGGACATGGCGCTTGTGGGTGAACTGGGCGTGCTCGGGGATCTTGAAGACGCGCACCCACGGGATGGGCTCCTTCCGCTCCCAGTAGCCCCGGAGCTTGTCCACCTCGGGGTTGCCCTGGGCGGCGACGATCTTGTGGCAGCCCATGCACCGCTCGACCGACGGCACGCCCGCCGCGCTCGACCGCCGCGCGCCGGCATGGCAGTACTGGCAGGCGATCTGGAACGAGCCCGCGTGGATGACGTGGCTGAAGAAGATCGGCTGCTCCGGGCCCTCGCGCGTGGTCGCCACCGGCAGCACGCCCTTGGGATCGAAGGCCGGCTGAGCCAGCGTCCGGACGTAGGCGATGACCTCGTTGATCTGGCTGTCGGCGAGAAAGGGCTTGAAGCCGGGCATGAGCGGGGAAAGACCCACGGTCTGGGCGCCGTGGGCGATGATGCCGAACAGGAAGTGGTCGGGCAGCGGGTTGAGAACCCGGCCTTCGGTCAGGTTCTGGGGCTTGATGGGCAGGCTCTGGCCCGAGACGCCGTCGCCCTTGCCCTGGGTGCCGTGGCACGCGGCGCAGTACTGCGTATACACCGCCTGGCCGCGCTGGACTAGGGCGGCGTTGGCCGGCGCCGGGTGGCCCGGTGTCGCCGCGGGGGCGGCGGGGGTGGCCGATTTGGCCGCCGAAATCTGGAGTCCGACCAGGATTCCGGTCAGGGCGACGGCGGTCACTGTGCCGGCGATGAGGGCGGGTCGTGCGAGACGCACCAGCGGAATATACTCGGTCTAGCCGCCAAGGTAAAGGCGCTTGACGTCCGGATCGTTGAGCAGCGACGGCCCGGTGCCCTCGAAGCGGTTGCGCCCCAGCTCGAGCACGTACCCGCGGTCCGCCACGGCCAGGGCCCGCGCCGCATTCTGCTCCACCACCATCAACGTGAAGCCCGCCCGCTTCATCTCCATGAGCTTGTCGAAGATGGCCGACACGAATTTGGGCGACAGCCCCAGCGACGGCTCGTCCAGCAGGATGAGCTTCGGTGTGGTCATGAGCGCCCGGCCGATCGCGACCATTTGCTGTTCCCCGCCCGACATGGTGCCGGCCAGCTGGCGCGAGCGCTCGGCCAGCACCGGGAAGAGCGCGTACACGCGCTCGAGGGCGTCGCGGACGCGCCGCGGGTCGCGCTCGATGTAGGCGCCCATCTCCAGGTTCTCCAGCACGGTCATCTGGGGGAACACGATGCGCCCCTGGGGCACGTAGGCCAGCCCGCGGAGCAGCACCTGGTCGGGGCGGAGCCCCGCGATGTCCTGGCCGTCGAAGACCACGCGCCCGCTGTCGGGCCGGAGAAATCCGACGATGGTCTTGAACGACGTGGACTTGCCGGCGCCGTTGGGACCGATGACACCGACCAGCTCCCCCTGACGCACCTCGAGGGTGACGTCGTGCAGGATGGTCAGCTTGCCGTAGCCGGCCGTGAGCCCCTCGGCGCGGAGCAGGGTCGGGGTCACGGCTGGCGCTCGCAGATATAAAGGATGTGGGGGTACGGCAGGAAATCCACCATCAGGTGGCGCCGGACCGTGAAGCCGACGTCTTCGAGCAGGCGCTGCAGCTCCTCCGCCCCCCAGTAGCGTACCGGGGTCCCGGGATCCATGAGCCAGTCGAGGGCATGGGTAAACCACCGCTTGTAGGCCGGCTGGGTGTCCACGTCCTTGATGAGGAGCAGCCGCCCCGGGGGCAGGACCTTGGCCACCTGCTCGAGCAGCGGGCGCACGGTGTCCTCGGGGATGTGGTGGACGATGTCGAGCATATAGGCGGCGTCCACGGGCCCGCCGCCCCGGAAGTCCATGACATTGCCGATTTCGTAGCGGACGTTGGCGAGGCCGAGCCGCCCCGCGGCCGCGCGCGCCATCGCGATGCGCCGCGGGTTGAGGTCGAGCCCCTGGATCTCGAGCCCGGGGCGCACGCTCGCGTAGTAGAGCGAGAAGAGGCCGAAGCCGCAGCCCAGGTCCAGGACGCGGCCCCGCTCGGGCAGGTACTGGCCGATCTCGTCGAGGAAGCGCTGGCGCAGGATCCAGAAGCGCCCCCAGGAGTATGCGCGCACGACCAGATCGTCGTAAGCGCGAATGACGCGAAGAATAGCGTCGCTTCTCATGATGCCGCTTTACGTCTCATGATGCCGCCATACGCCGCATGATTTCGCCGCACGTAGATGCGGTAGCCGTCACCGTCCACGGCCACGCCGTAGGCGCGCCCGAGCAGGCGCGACACCGCGGGAAACTCCTCGAGCCGGTCGTAGCCCGCGCGATTCCAAGTGTCCTTGAAGATGACGATAACGGCGGGCCGCCCGGCCTCGAGCGCCGCCGCGAACTCCGCCCGCAGGGCCTGGATGCGCGGATCCGCCTCGTCGTGGAAGAAGTGGAAGTCGTACACGAAGCGCGTGGGCTGGCGCACGTGGAGGTTGAGGAGGGCGTGGATGCCGCCCTCGGTCACGTCCATGACCTGCGCCGTGGCGCCCGGCGGGACGAGCCGGCCGAGCTCGCGGGTCACCGCGGCGACGCGGCGCTCCTTGGCGGCGATCCACGGCGCCTCGAGGGCATCCAGTCCCTTGACGCCCAGCACGACCACGAGCAGCGCCCAGAGCGCCAGAGCGACGCCGCGCCGGTACTCGAACGCGACGCGGGCCCCGGGTCCGGGATCGCGGCGCGCGCGGGCCACGGCCGTCGGGGCGAGCGCGCAGAGAAAGAGGGCGAGCGGATAGAGCTGGTACTCCCAGCCCTTGCCCTGGAGCGCGAAGTGCAGCCACCCGTAGGCCGCCCCCAGCACCGCGAGGATCTTCCGCGCTGTGAACGCTTTCGGCACGGGCGCGAGCACCGCCAGCGCTCCCAGGGGCAGGAACAGGAGCCAGAGCTCCCAACCGTACGCGTACCAGCGGAGCGACTGGAGCGCGGTCACACGCCCCACGTGGCTGTAGAGGGGCAGGACGTAGCCCGTGAGAATCTCGATGAAGGGGCGCAGGCCGCCGAGCCAGCCGAGCCAGCCGAAGACGAGCGCGGGCACGAGACACCCGGCTCCCAGCACCGTCCCGGCCGCCAGCCACACCGGCCGCCCGCGCCGCCACCACGCCCAGGCTGCGGCGACGGCGCAGATCGCCCAGTAGAGCGCCGCGTGGGGCTTTACCGTCATGCCGGCTCCCAGGGCAAGCCCGCTCCAGAGGAGCGGCCACGGCACCCCTCCCCGTTCGACAGAGCGCGCCACGCCCCAGGCGCCGGCCAGCAGGAAGGCGCCCAGCAGGAAGTCGCGCTGGCCGGCGCGCCAGGCGCCGCCGCTCAGATGGTAGAGGGCGAAGAGCGCGGCGCCGGCGGCCGCCGCCCAGCGGGTCGTCATCGGCCGGCAGTAGCCGTAGACGAGCCCGCAGGTGGCGGCAAGCCAACCGAGATCGAAGAGACGCCACGGCCAGTCGCCGGAGCCGCCCACCGCGAGCACCGCGAGGTGCACGAGGTAGACGCCGGGCACGTTCATGTCGAAGGCGTCGCGGTAGGGCACCGCGCCCTGGATGATGAGCCAGGCGATGTAGTGCATGAGCGGCGCGTCGTGGATGAGCGGCCAGCCCAGCGACCGCCACCCCAAATACGCCAGGAGCCCGGCGCTAGCGGCCAAAATAAGCTTCAATGACCCGCTCGTCGGCCTGGATCGCGCCCGGCGGCCCCTCGGCGAGCTTCTCGCCGTGGTCGAGGACGAAGACGGTCTCGCAGAGCCCCATCACGACCTTCATGTCGTGCTCGACCAGCAGCACGGTCTTGCCCCGGTCCCGGAGCGCGCGCACGGCCTCCAGCAGCTCGTTGAGCAAGGTCCGGTTGACGCCGGACGCCGGCTCGTCGAGCAGGATCAGCTCGGGATCGGTCATGAGCACGCGGACGAACTCGACGAGCTTCTGCTGGCCGTACGACAGGTTACCCGCGTACTCGTCCGCCAGCCGCTCGAGCTTGACGAACCGCAGCAGCTCCTCGGCCCGCCCCCGCGCCTCGGCGTAGCCCGACGTCGTCACCACCAGCAGGTTCTCGATCGCCGTCAGCTCCGGGAACACGCGGATCACCTGGAACGTGCGTCCCATTCCCCGGTGGAAGATCTTGTGCGGCTTGAGCCCGTCGATGCGCTCGCCCCTGAAGCGGATCTGCCCGCTGTCGCCCCGCTGCACCCCGGTGATGCAGTCGAACAGGGTGGTCTTCCCCGACCCGTTGGGTCCGATGAGCCCGTAGATCCTCCCCGGCTCGAGCGCCAGCGACACGCCGTTGACGGCGGTGACGCCGCCGAAGTGCTTGACCACGCCGCTGATCTCGAGGATGGGCGCCATCAGATCGTTCGCGGCAGGTTGTACTTCTGCTGGAGCACGCCCAGGATGCCGCGCGGCATGAGCAGCACGACCGCGACGATGATGGCGCCGAAGAAGAGCTGGTGCAGGTAAATGAACCTGACCCAGACAAACTCCTGGAAGGTGAACAGGATGACGGCGCCGAACACCGGGCCCCAGATGGTGCCCTTGCCCCCGAAGAGCACCATCACGATCATCGTGATCGTCGTCAGCAGCGGGAAGACCGAGATGGGCTCGATGTAGCCCTGGTCGCGCGCGGCCAGGCCGCCGACGATGCCCGGGCCGACGGCCGAGAGCAGGAAGGCGTAGAGCTTGTAGCGGAGGGTGTCGATGCCCATGGACTCGGCGGCGACTTCGTCTTCCCGGATCGTCATCAGCCGCAGGCCGAATCTGGAGGTCACGATGACGTAGACCAGCCCCGTCACCGCCAGTGCCGCCAGCCCCATCGCGTAGTAGATGGCCACGCTGGCGTAGAGCGTCGGCAGCGACAGCCCGCTGCCGCCCCCGGTGAGGCCCTCGTAATAGGACACGATCACGCGCAGGACCTCGTTGAGCCCCAGCATCGCGATGGCGAAGTAGGGACCCTTGAGCCGCAGGCAGGGCCAGCCGATGACAAGCGCGAGCACCGCCGCCATCGCGCCGCCGGCCAGGCAGGCCGCGAGCCACGGCCAGCCGGCCTTGGCGATGAGGATGCCCGCGGTGTATGCGCCCATCCCGAAAAAGGCGACGTGGCCGAACGAGACGTAGCCGGTGAGCCCCGAGATGAGATTCCAGGACTGGGCGAGGGCCACCCACATGAACAGCTGGAGCATGAAGCGGATGCCGTAGCCGGTCGCCTGCAGCGGGTAGAGCGCCAGGAGGACGAGCAGCACCAGGAAACCGGCCAGCAGCCAGCGCGTCATTCCGAGCGTCCCTTGAGGAGGCCCGTGGGCCTCACCAGCAGCATCAGAACCAGCAGGATATAGGCGACCGCCTCGTTGACCTGGGTGGTGATGAACAACGAGGAGAGCTGCTCGATGAGGCCGAGGAGCAGGCCGCCCAGCAGCGCGCCCGGATAGTTGCCGGCGCCGCCGAGCACGATCACCAGGAACGACTTGAAGGTGTAGACCTGCCCCATCTCGGGCTGGATGGCGACCATCACGGCGACCAGAGTGCCGCCGGCGGCCGCCAGCGCCGAGGCGGCGCCGAAGGTAATCAGGTGGATCCGCTGGACGTTGATGCCGCAGACCTGCGCCACCTCGCGGCTCTGGGAGACCGCGCGGATGGCCTTGCCGAGCCGGGTCTTCTTCAGAAGTACGAACGCGCCGACGGTGATCACGAGGGCGAAGCCGCAGGCGATCACGCGAGACTTGGAGAAGGCGAACGGCCCCAGGATGAAGGACCCGGTGAGGTATTCCACCGACCTCAGATCGGATGTGAAGGCGAGCTGAGCCAGGTTGACGATGGCGATGGACACGCCGAACGTGAGTAGCAGCGAGGACAGCTCCGGCGCGTCCACCACCCGTCGCACGAGCAGACGCTGGAGGACGACGCCCACGACAAACAGCACCGGCATGGACACCAGGAGCGAAAGATACGGGTTCAGGCCGAGCCAGTGGAAGAGCCAGAACGTCGTGTAGGCGCCCAGCATCAGCAGCGGCCCGTGGGCCACGTTGAGCACCCGCATGACGCCGAAGATCAGCCCCAGCCCCAGGGCCACCATAGCGTAGAGCGAGCCGGCCAGGAGCCCGGAGATGACCACCTGGCCGATCATCGCGGGTGTGATCACGAGGGTCATGGGGTTCCGGAAACACAGCGGCGCCCGCCGGAGACCCGACGGGCGCGCCCGGGTTGGCTCGTCAGCCGCTCACGCCGCTAACGCTGGTTCCACGGCGGCATCGGGAAGCGCGCCTTCCCGCTGGCCAGCTCATCCGGCCACACCGTAACCTTCTTGCCGTCCTGCCACTGGAGGATGACCATCTTGTGGGCGGTCTGGAAGCCGTCCGCGTCCACCTTGTAGTCGCCGAAGGCGGTGCGCGTCTCCATCTTCAGGAGCTGCTCCCTCAACTTGTCGGAGTCCAGGGTCCCCGTGCGCCGGATCGCCTCGGCGTAGATCAGGCAGCCGGCATAGCCCGCGGCCGAGTGATAGACCGGCTCCCGCCCGAATTTCTTCGTGTACGCCCCGACGAACTCCTGCTGTCCCGGGTACGGCAGCCCGCCCTCCCACTGGGTCGCGCCGTAGATGTATTCGGCGTTCTGCTTGAGCAGGGTGTAGAACTCCGGGAGGTCGCCGCCCACCGTCACCCCGTACATCCTGGGGTTGACGTTGAGCTCTCTCATCTGACGAGTGATCGCGATGGCGTCGTCGAAATAGGTGGACGCGGCGATCACGTCGGGGTTGAGCGACTTGATCTTGACCAGGAGCGCGGAGAAATCGGTGTTGCCCTTGGGATAGGCCTCGCGGAAGACCACCTGCATTCCCTTCTTCTTCGCCAGGTCGGCGATGCCCTCGGCGGAGGCCTTGGTGAACAGCGTGTCCTCGTTGACGATGGCGACGGTCTTGAGCCCTCGCTTGGCCGCCATGTCGATCACGCCCTCCAGGTAGACCTCGGCCGGCGAGATCACCATGAAGATGTATTTCCGCCCCTTCTTGAAGATGGACGTGGTGGCGGCGAGCGGCGAGACCATGACCTTCTGGTACTTCTCGGTCACGTTGGCGACGGCCTCGGTGATCGGGGAAGAGTAGGGCCCCATGACCGCGTCCACCTTGTCCTCGGTGATGAGCTTCTCGTAGAGCCGCACGCCCGTGGCCGGATTGGACTGGTCGTCATAGACGACGAACTCCACCTTCCGCCCCAGGAGCCCGCCCTTGGCATTCACCTGCTCGGCGCAAAGCTCGTAGCCTTCCTTCTGGTAGCTGCCGAGCTTGGCGTAGGTCCCGCTCTGCGACAGGGACGCGCCGATCTTGATGGGCACCTGGGCCTGGACCGGCAGGGCTCCGGCCAGGACGGCAAGCGCCGCCAGGACGGCGACGGGGAGCTTCCAGGAGATCATCCGCATACGAATCCTCCTCTGAGAGATAGTCGAGCGGACCTCGGTCCAGGCGGAATGGGCTTTGTTTTTAGCAGACTTGCCCGTGGCTGTCAAGGCGCCCGGCCGGGCCGGGCGGCCGAGTCTTGACAAGGCCCTGGCGCGATTCTAGAGTCGGCCTGCCCCACCACCCCGTCAACCCCTAAGGAGGGCCTGGCGATGCGACGATTCCTTGTCTTCGGCCTCGTGTTCGGAGTTCTTCTCCTCGCCGCGGCGGCGCCCGCGCCGGCGCAGGACACGCTCAAGATCGGCGCCCCGCAGCCGATGTCCGGCCCCGACGCGCCCTTCGGCGACAAGTTCAAGAAGGCGTACGGCATGGCCGTCGAGGAGATCAACGCGAAGGGCGGCGTGAACGGCAAGAAGATCGAGGTCATCATCGACGACCACCAGGCCAAGAACGCGCTAGCGGCCACGGTGGCGGAGAAGCTCATCACGCAGACGAAGGTGCTGGTCCTCACGGGCGGGCGCGCCTCGGGGCAGGCCGTCGAGATCGCCTCGGTGGCGCAGCGGCTCAAGACCCCGTACGTGGTGGATCACCCGTCGGCCGACATCATCACCGCCAAGGGCTTCGAGTGGGTGTTCCGCAACAACCCGACCGGCTCCATCTACCCGCAGGCCTTCAACAAGTTCATCAGCGAGGTGCCGGGGGCCATGCCGAAGTCGGCCGCGGTGGTCTACGACAACTCCGTCTTCGGCAAGACCATCTCCAACTCGGTGATGACCTTCCTCAAGTCCAAGAACGTGCCGATCGTCAACGACGAGGCCTACCCGGTCAACAGCCTGGACTTCAAGCCGCTGATGACCAAGGTCAAGGCGAACAATCCCGATTTCCTCCTCATGGTCGCCGTGGCCACCACCGACGCTATCCTGCTCACCAAGCACGCCAAAGAGATCGGCGTGGCCCCGCGGGCCTTCGTCGGGTTCGGCGGCGGGTTCGGCGTGGAAGACCTCGCCAAGGAGCTCGGGCCGCAGAGCCAGAACGTCTTCTCCTCGGCGGCATGGTCCGGCAACCCCAACGACCCGACCGTGAAGGAGTTTTACAAGAAGTTCCACGACAAGTACGGAATCTGGCCGAAGGAGCACGAGGTCGAGGGTTACTCGATCGTCTTCGTGATCGCCGACGCGCTGCGGCGCGCCCAGCTCACGGGCAATGTGGACGCCGACCGCGAGGCGATCCGGCAGTCGCTGCTGAAGACGGACATGACCACGGTGTTCGGCAAGGTCAAGTTCGGCAATTGGAGCGGCCCGCTAGGCGACAAGTACACGAACCAGAACATCTACTCCGCCGACCACTCGGTGCTGGCGCAGTGGCTGGACGGGAAGCTCATGAACGTCTGGCCCAAGTCCAACGCCGAAACCAACTACGTCTTCCCCGACAACACCGTCAAGCGCTGACGCTCCATTCGCGCGCCGCCCGCCCCCTGCCGGGGGCGCGGGCGGCGCGCGCCGTCCAGCGATCCCGTGGAAACCCTTCTCCAGAGCATCGTCAGCGGCGTGCTGACCGGCTCGCTCTACGCCATGATCGGCGTGGGACTGACCGTGGTCTTCGGCGTCATGCGCATCATCAACCTGGCCCACGGCGACCTGGTCATGCTCGGCATGTACGGGGCGTTCTGGGCCCACGTGCTGTGGCGGGTCGACCCGTTCGTGTCCATCGTGCTGTGGGTCCCGCTGATGTTCCTGGGCGGCATGGTCGTCTACCGCTTCCTCCTCCGGGCGATCATCCCGGGAGGTGAGCTGAACACCCTGCTCTACACCGCGGGCCTCTCGCTGCTCATCGCCAACCTGGCCCTGTTCACGTGGACCGGCGACTACCGCACCATCAAGCTTCCGTACGCGGTCACGCCGCTCCGCCCCTTCGGCATCGCCGTGCCGATCCCGCTCGCCATCGCCTTCGCCCTGGCCATCCTCATCACGCTGGCGCTCTACGTCTTCCTCGCCCGCACCGACGTCGGGCGCGCCATCCGCGCCACGAGCCAGAACCCTGAGGCGGCGGCCCTCATGGGGATCGATGTCGAGCGGATTTCCATGGTCACGTTCGGACTGGGGGCCGCGCTGGCCGGCGCGTCGGGCGTGCTCCTGGGCCCGTCGCTCTACCTCTACCCCACGGTGGGCGAAATCCTCATCGCCAAGTGCTTCGTCATTGTCGTGCTCGGGGGGCTGGGCTCCGTCGTGGGGGCCATCGCCGGCGGGCTTCTGCTCGGCCTGGTCGAGTCCCTCGGGGCCGTGTACGTGTCCGTGGCCTACAAGGACACCATCGGCTTCGTGATCTTCCTGCTGGTGCTGCGCTTCCGGCCGTCAGGGCTCTTCGGCGTCTGCAAGTCATGACTCGCGCCGCGGCCGCCGCCGGGGTCTTGCTGCTGATGCTGGCTCCCCCGCTCCTCACCGGGAACCAGTTCTTCCTGCACCTGGGCATCACGGTGCTGCTCTGGACCCTGCTCGGCGTGGCGTGGAATCTTCTGGGCGGCTTTGCGGGGCAGGTTTCATTCGGGCACGCCGCGTTCTTCGGCGTGGGCGCCTATACGACCATGATCCTCTACCTCAAGGGCGGGCTCGCCCCGTGGTACGGGATGATCCTGGGCGGCCTCGTGGCCGTGCTCGTGTCTCTCCCGATCGGGTTGATCTGCTTCAGGCTGCGCGGCCCCTACTTCTCGCTGTCGACGCTGGCCGTGGCGGAGATCGTCCGGCTGGTCGCGCTGAACTGGGAGGGGCTGACCGATGGGCCGGTGGGCCTCCTGATCACGACGCTCCCCCAGGTCAGCCTCGGCGGACGGGCCGTCAACTGGGAGAGCAAGGTGCCCTTCTACTACATCATCGCCACGCTGGCGGCGCTCGCCATGGCCGCCACCTGGCGCCTTTCACGAGCGCGGCTCGGCGCCTATCTCCTGGCGATCCGCGAGGACGAGGACGCCGCCGAGGCGGTCGGGATCGACACGGTCCGCGCCAAGGTCGTCACGCTCGCGCTGTCCGCCTTCTTCACGGGGCTTGGCGGCGGCTTCTACGGTCTCTACTACCGCTACGTGGACCCGGACGCCGTCTTCCCCATCGCCCTGTCCGTGGAAATGGTTTTCATCGCGGTGGTCGGCGGCTTGGCCACCGTGGTCGGGCCCGTCATCGGGGCGGTCTTCCTCACGACGATCGGCGAGCTGTTCCGGGAGCGCTTCCTGGTCGGGCACCTGATCTTCTACGGCCTCTTCATGATGCTGGCCATCCGCTACCTGCCCGAGGGCATCTGGGGCGGCGCGCGCCGCGCCTGGACGGGCCGGCGCTGAGGGGGGGGATTCGCGCCGTGGCGCTGCTGACGGTGACCGATCTCACCAAGGACTTCGGCGGGCTCCGCGCCGTCGCCCACTTCTCATTCGCCGTCGAGCCGGGCGAGATCCTCGGCCTCATCGGCCCCAACGGCGCCGGCAAGACCACGGTGTTCAACCTGATCACCGGCTTCCTCCGCCCGACTTCGGGGCAGATCCTACTCGAGGGCCGGAGCGTGGTCGGCCTCCGCCCCCACGCGGTGACACGGCGGGGAATCGCGCGGACGTTTCAGTTGGTCAAGCCCTTCCCCAAGCTCAGCGTGCGGGAGAACGTGACCCTGGCCGCCTTCTCGCGCCTGCCCGCGCGCCGCGACGCCGAAGCCGAAGCCGGCCGCATGCTGGAGTCGGTGGGGCTCGCCGACAAACTGGAATCGCCGGCCGCCGACCTGACCCTGGCGGAGCAAAAGCGCCTGGAGATGGCGCGCGCCCTCGCGACCCGCCCCAAGCTGCTCCTCCTCGACGAGCCCATGGGCGGCCTCAACCCGCGCGAGGTCGACCAGGCCTCCGCGCTCGTCAAGCGGATCCGCGACGACGGGGTGACCGTGGTCCTGGTCGAGCATGTGATGAAGGCCATCATGCGGATCTCCGACCGCGTGGTCGTCATCCACCACGGCGAGAAGATCGCCGACGACGCGCCGGACCGCGTGGTCCGCGATCCGGGCGTGATCGCCGCCTATCTCGGCACCCGGGTGGCCTAGCATGCTCAGCGTGGAGGGTTTGGAGGTCGCGTACGGCAAGATCCAGGCCCTCTGGGGCGTCACCTTCGACATTCCCGAGGGCGAGATCGTCGCCGTCGTCGGCGCCAACGGCGCGGGCAAGACCACGACGCTCAAAACGCTGTCCGGTCTCCTGCGCCCCAAGGCCGGCCGCATCCGCCTGGGCGACCGGCGCCTGGACGAGTGTTCGCCAGCCGAGATCGTGGAGCTGGGCGTCGTGCACGTCCCGGAGGGGCGGAAACTCTTCCCCGAGATGACGGTGCTCGACAATCTCCTGATCGGGGGTTACGCGCGCGCCGCCCGCGCCCGACGCCCCCGGCGGCTCGAAGAAGTGTTCGCGGTGTTCCCGCGGCTCGCCGAGCGGCGCCGGCAGCTGGCCGGGACGCTGTCGGGCGGTGAGCAGCAGATGGTCGCGATCGGCCGTGGCCTCATGGCGGGCCCAAAGATCCTCATGCTCGACGAGCCCTCGCTCGGCCTGGCGCCGATCATGGTCCAGGAGATGTTCCGCGTGATCGGCGAGATCAACCGCGGCGGCGTCACCGTGCTCCTGGTCGAGCAGAACACCGAGCACGCCCTGGCCCTGGCCCACCGGGGCTTCGTCCTCGAGTCCGGGCGGGTGGTGCTGTCGGGCACGGGGCAGGAGTTGCTGGCGAACACGCGGGTCCGCGAGGCCTACCTGGGGCTGTGAGCGCCGCCCGGCCGCCGAAGGCGCTTGACGCGCCGCCGCGGAACGTGAATCATGCCGTCGTCATGGCGAAAGAGGTGCGGGCCGTGCACCATCCCGACCGGCGGCGCGATGTGCTGATGCCCTACGCCCCGGCCCTCCTGGTGCGGCGCGGGAGCCTCGTCTTCCTCTCCGGAGTCACGGCGGCGCCGGTCTATCACAGCCATCCGCACCGCGAGGAGGAGTTCGATTTGCCGGCCGGCATGCGCGAGCAAGCCATCCTGGCCATGGAGAACCTCAAGAAGACGCTGGCGGCGGCCGGCTGCACGATGGCGGACGTGGTCTCCGCCACGCGCTATCTCACCGACGCCCGCGAGCAGGACGACCTCAACCGCGTCTGGGCCGAATACCTGGGCGGTCACCTGCCCACCACGACCACCGTGGAGGTCTCCCGGCTCGCCACCCACCCGCGCTGTAAAGTCGAGATCAGCGCCATCGCCGTCGCCGACTCGCAGCTCCGCCCGCTTCGCCGTGCGGCTGCGGCTCGCCGAACAGCGCCCCCGAGGCGCAAGCGCCGCAGGAGCCAGCGATGAGCCGCGCAACCCTGGGCTTCATCGGGCTCGGCGCCATGGGCGGCCGCATGGCCAAGCGGCTGCTCGACGCGGGCCATGCGGTGGTCGGCTATAACCGCACCGCGGCGAAGGCCCAGCCGCTGGTCGCGACGGGCATGAAGCTGGCGGCATCGCCGAGGCAGGTGGCGGAGGCCGCCGACGTCGTCTTCAGCATGGTGACCAACACCGAGGCGCTCGACGCCATCGCCCACGGCCCCGACGGCGTGCTCGCGGGCCTCCGGCGTGGCGGCGTCTGGGCGGAGATGAGCACGGTGAGCCCGGCCGCCACGCGGCGCCTTGCCGAGGAGGTGAGGGCGCGCGGCGCCGCGCTGCTGGACGCCCCGGTGTCGGGCAGCGTGGCGACGCTGGAGCAGGGCCAGCTGTCCTTCATGGTGGGCGGCGACCCGGCCGCTCTGGAGCGGGTCCGGCCGTATCTCCTCGCCATCGGGCCCACCATCACCCACCTCGGAGACAACGGCCTGGCCGTCACCATGAAGATCGCCACCAACCTGGGCCTGGCGGTGCAGATGCTGGCCTTCAGCGAGGCCGTGCTGCTCGCCGAGAAGTCCGGCATCGCGCGCGAGCGCGCCGTCGAGACCCTGCTCAAGAGCGTGATCGCCTCGCCGATGGTCAAGTACCGCGGCCCGTTCGTCCTTGGCATGCCGGCCGAGGCGTGGTTCGACGTGGGCATGATGCAGAAAGATCTGGGCCTGGCGCTCGAGCTCGCCCGGGAGCGGGGGATGCCGCTGCCCATGACGGCGCTGACCCAGGAGTTTCTCACCGCCGCCCGGGCGCTGGGGCTCGGCGCTTACGATTTCGCGGTGGTCTTCGATGTCCTGGCGCGCCTCGCCGGACTCCGTGACAGCCTGAAGCAGAGGGAGGGTACGTAATGGCACTGCCGACCTACGGCACGATGGCGGTGGACTGGGAAGAGCGCGTCAACTTCGATCGCCTGCGCACGGACCGGCTTGCGAAGGTTCGCGCTCAGCTCGATCGGTCGGAGTTGGGCGGCCTGCTCTGCTTCGACATGTACAACATCCGCTACATCACGAACACGACCATCGGGGAGTGGGCCCGCGACAAGCTCTCGCGCTTCGCGCTCCTGCCCCGCAGCGACCTGCCGATCATGTGGGACTTCGGCTCGGCCGCGAAGCACCACCAGCTCTACTGCCCGTGGCTCGGCGAGCGCTCGCGCGCCGGCATCTCACTGCTGCGGGGCGCAATGACGCCCGAAATGGGGCGCGCCGAGGACCTGGCGCGGAAGATCAAGCGGGAGCTGGAGGCGCGGGGCCTGCACAAGGCGCCCCTCGGGGTCGACGTGGTCGAGATGCCCATCCTCCACGCGCTCCAGAAGGAAGGCCTCACCGTGGTGGACGGCCAGCAGCTCATGCAGGCCGCCCGCCGGATCAAGACGCGCGACGAGATCATCCTGCTCAACACCGCGGCCATGATGGTGGACGCCGCCTACGACGACCTCTATCGGGCGCTGCGCCCGGGCATCCGCGAGAACGAGCTGGTCGGCATCGCGGCCAAGAAGCTCTACGACCTGGGCTCCGAGGACGTGGAGGCCATCAACGCCATCGCGGGGGAGCGCTGCAATCCGCACCCGCACGTCTTCTCGGACCGCGTGCTCCGTCCGGGCGACCCGGCCTACTTTGACATCCTGCACTCCTACATGGGCTACCGCACCTGCTACTACCGCTCCTTCGCCGTGGGCAGCGCCTCCCACGCCATGGTGGACGCCTACAAGCGCTGCCGCGACATGCTCGACGTCGCGATCTCCATGGTCAAGCCCGGCGTCACCACCGCCGACATCGCGGCCACCTGGCCGCGCGCGCAGGAGTTCGGCTTCCCCGACGAGGAGGCCTGTTTCGGCCTGCAGTACGGCCACGGCGTGGGGCTCTCCATCTGGGAGCAGCCGGTGATCAGCCGGCTCGTCTCCCTCGACCATCCGGTCACGCTCGAGCCCGGCATGGTCTTCGCGCTGGAGAACTTCTGGCCGGCCGCCGACGGCTGGTCGGCGGCGCGCATCGAGGAAGAGATCCTCGTCACAGAGACGGGCCACGAGATCCTGACCCGCTTCCCCGCGGAAACGCTCATCGTCGCCGGCACCCGCTACTGGACCGCCACCGGTCCCCTGGCTGGGACGCGAGAGCTCGAGCCCCCGGCCGCGGGGCCGCCGCGAACGACGGGACGCTAGAGCGCGCCCGCGCCGCGCGCGCGCTCGGCGATCTTGCGCGCACGCGTGAGATGGGGCATGTCCATCATCTGCCCCTTCCACGCGAAGGCGCCCGCCCCCCGTCTGGCGTGTTCCTCGAAAGCGGCGATGAGGGCCACGGCCTCCTCGGCCTCGGCGCGCGACGGCGTGAACTCCTCGTTGATGACCTCGATCTGCCCCGGGTGGATCGAGATCTTGCCGGCGAAGCCCATGGCCACCGCCTCGCGGCACTCGCGCCGGAGCCCGTCCAGGTCCCTGAAGTCCGTGTACACGGTGTCGATGGCGTCCACTGCCGCCGCTGACGCCGCGACGGCGCACATGACCCGGGCATAGCGCGGGATGTCGAGGTAGCGGCCTTCGGCGTCGCGCGTCCGCGGCAGCCCCATGGCCGCCGAGAGATCCTCGATCCCCCAGGAGATCGCGGCGATCCGCGGGCTGGCGGCCGCCACCTCGGCGATGTTCAGCAGACCCTCGGGAGTCTCGGTGGCGATGAGCTGAAGCCGCGTGGACCCGAACCGCAGCCCGTGTTTCTGCTCGAGCCGGTCGAGAATGGCGGCGATGCGCCGGATGTCCTCGGCCCGGCGCGGTTTGGGGACCACGTAGCCGTCGGGGCGTCCCGCGATGGTCTCTTCGAGGTCGGCCTCGCCGTACTCGCCGACAATGGGGTTCATCCTCACCCACCGCTCCCGCTTCCCGAAATCGAGCGTCTCCAGCCACCGCCTCACGACGGGGCGAGTCGCCGCCTTCTTGTCGGGCGTCACGGCGTCCTCGAGGTCGAGGATCAGCCCGTCCGCCGGCAGTGTCAGGGCCTTCGCGATCATCTTCTCGTTGCCGCCGGGAACGAAGTGCAGTGAGCGCCGCATGACTAGGCGGCCCGCCGGCGCATCATGGCCGCGCGGCGGCAGCTCATCACCAGCTCCCCGCGCTGATTCTTCGCCCGGTGCTCGAAGGTCACGATGCCCCACTGGGGGCGCGACCGGGACTCGCGCTTGTCCACGACCTCGGTCTCCGAATAGATGGTGTCGCCGTGGAAGACCGGCTTGGGGAATTCGATCTTCTCGAACCCCAGGTTGCCCACCGTGGTGCCGAGCGTGGTGTCGCCGACGCTCAATCCGACGGCCACGCCCAGGGTGAGCAGGCTGTTGACCAGCGGCTTGCCGAACTCGGCCTGCTGCGCCGCGTGGAAGTCCACGTGCAGCGGCTGCGGATTCATGGTGAGGCAGGAGAAAAACACGTTGTCCGCCTCGGTGATGGTGCGGCCCGGTTGATGCTGGAACACCTGGCCCACCGTCAATTCCTCGAACAGCTTGCCGGCCATGTCTCGCTCCTTGATCAGGGCCCTTGGTAATTCGGGAGGTCTCGCGTGGGCAGATCGCGGGCCGGCGTGTCATAGCGCGGCAGCGAGCGCGCCGGGACGCGCTCGCGGACCGGGCCCAGGCCGAGCCGCTTCGCGATCTCATACGCGGAGACCTCGGCGCCCCAGTACTCGCCGTGGTCGAGCTCGTCCACCGGCACGTGCTCGCCCGGCGCCCAGGGCGGCGGGCCAAAGCGGCCGAGCGCGGTGGGGAAGAACCCTTCGCCGGCGGCGGTCTGGCCGAGCGGGAAGGCGTAGTGGAGCACGCGGTCCCCCGTCGAGTGCAGCACCAGAAGCCGCCGCGGCGCCTCCAAGGTGCCCTCGAGCCGCTCGCCCGGGTCCATCATGTCAACCGGCACCGCGGCGGCCATGAGGCAGACCACGCCAAAATGGACCGCGAGCTGCTGGAGGGTGGGCAAGAGCTCGTGGATCGTCTCGAGCAGGACGCGGCAGCCGAGCGACGCGGCCACGATGTCGAGCTGCATCGGCGCGCCCCCGGGACCCCGGAGACCGCGCAGGAAGCCGGCCAGCTTCTTCGCCGAATTCTCGGCGTCTTCGATCTCGAATGGGTAACTGATGAACGAGATAGGTCCCAGGCCGGCGTCGCCGGGCCAGTGAAACTTCGCCAGCAGATCCGGCACCAGCGGCCCCCCGTCGGAATACGCGTCCTGGAGGTGCCCGCCGAACACCGTGTAGTATCCGCGGGCGACCGACAGGGTGTTGTTGTACCCGTGGACGAAAACGACGAGGCGGCTCCGCCCCTGGACGAAGAGGGGCGGCCCCTCGGCCACCTCGGGGGCCACGGGACCGCCGACCGGGAGGGTGCGGACGCTCAGCTCATGCCAGGTCTCCGGGTTCATCGCGCCCGCGACCGGAGCTGCTGCAGCGCGGTCACGAGGTCCTTGGCCACTGGGGCCAGGAAGCCGCTCAGCAGGGCGACCAGCATGGAGTCAACGATCGGCATCGACGTCAGCCGCGCGTTGAGGGATCGCAACGCGAGCATCACGAACAGCACGTTGAGCAGGTAGGAGACGAGCTGGTTCGAGCGCTTCCAACGGTTCGTGATCGAGATCTGCAGACCGTCCAGCGTCCGCTGGACCTGGTGGCCGACCCGGTTCCGGGCCGCGATCCAGGCGTCCTTCGCCGCCGGCCTGGGCGGCGGCCCCAGCACCCGCCTGACGTCGGCGGGCTCGGCCTCGGCCGCCAGACACAGGAACAGGTGGGAGTAGAGGCGGGGATAATCGAGCGCGATTTGCGAGGCGGCCGCCATCTGGGCCGCGATCTGCTGGCAGTCGAGCGAGTAGAAGGCGTCCTCGTCGCCGGCTGTCGCCAGCGTGATCAGCTGCACGTGAGCCCAGCCTGCGTCGGGCGAAAAGCTCGCGTCGTGCTCGTGGCAGCGCCGGGCCCGCTGGCCGAGCCAGCGGCGGACCTGCCACCGGTTGAAATACCACTGAAGTCGGAAAAGATCCTTGACCATCTGCAGCGCCGCCATGGTGGCGATGCCGACCCCCGCGAGGGCCACCGCCATGGGCCAGAGGTATTTGACGTAGTCGTCGAGGGCCGTCTGAATGGCGCTCCAAACCTCGGGATTCATGGAGCCTCCTTGCCGCTCGTGTCCCGTCTCGCGCTGCCGCGGCGCGACGATGATATCCCGCCGGTCGGTCTCGTCAAGGGCGGAGGCCCGGTGTGGAGGCCTCGATATGACCGGGGCGCGCGCGAAGAGAGCCGAACGCAATAGGACTTCGCCCAGTGTGCCGACTGCGCCTAATGTTTCGCACGATCGCCCGTTCTCGCTTCTCTCCGGATTGGGAAGGCCGCGTCCGTTTGATTCAACCGCTCGGGTTGCCGGCTCTCGCTCAGCAAATGTCCTCGAATCCACCTCTATTGGTAGGGATTTGTCCATCCACAGGTTACCCACATCTTGTGGATAAGCCAGAGATCGAGCACAATATCTAGGGGTGGCGCCAGTCGGCCAAGCGGCGAAAACGTAAATGTTGACGTGCGTTTAGGCTTCGATTAGAGTAGCCGAGCCTAGGATCGGTCTTCGCAGTTGGCTCCTACGAGCTGGAGGCGTTCATGATCACGGTCCCCGCGCATCGCGTGAAGCAGTTCGGAGTCGAGTTCTTCCAGGCCTCCTTCTCGGCCAAGGACATCGACCGCCTCGTCAAATTCGAGGTGCTGGGCTACGGGGGCGCCGAGGCCGGACCCGCCAAGCCGAAGCGCTCGACCCGGGCGCGCGTGAACTGGGAGGCCCTCGAGAAGCGCATCGGCGAGAGCGAGACCGCCTACCAGCGGCCGGTGATCCGGCGCAAGATCGACGAGCTCGTCGGCTACTACCGGGATTGCAAAGACGCGGGCACGCTGCCGGCCATCCCGGGCGCCGTCATCATCACCTCGGAAAAGCGCTTCACCTTCACGCCCATGGCGAGCCAGCACGACCTGGGCCTGCTGCAGATCCCGGAGGAGCACGGCGTGCTCCGCGTGCTCGACGGCCAGCACCGGCTGCTGGCCCTCCACGCGCTGACCCAGGCCGGCGAGAACCTGGGGATCGAAGTGCCCGCCGTCCTTTTCGACCGGCTCGACGCGCGGCAGATCGTGGAGCTCTTCGTCACCATCAACGCCAAGCACACGCGCCTGAACCCATCGCACATCGTGAGCCTCGCGGGCCGCAAGCTCTACCCCGACCCCAATCAGGCCCTGGCCCACGACGTGATCCGCTCGCTCAACGAGGACGAGACCTCGCCGCTGCACGGCGACATCAAGATGCTGGGCACCGGCCGCGGGCGCGTCTCGCAGGCGCCGCTGGCCGAGGAGATCGTGGATTTCCTCGAAGCGGTGGAGAAGATCGGCGGCGGCGCGCGCATGAACGAGCTGCGACAGAACGCCAAGCGCTTCTTCCTGAGCTACATGAAGGCGGTGGCCGCCGCCTTCCCGACGGCTTGGGCGGGACGGAAGTACTCGATCAAGACTGGCGCCGCATTGCGCGCCTTCATCCGCGTGGCCCCGGACGTGATGGCCCGCGCCCGGGAGCTCAAGCGCGACGCCTTCGACTTCCACGCGATCCGCGACGCCGTCAAGCCTTGGGGCGAGCGGCTCAAGGACCGCCGCTTCGAAACCGAGAAGGAGTGGAAGGCCAAGCTGGCGGGTGGCACTCGCGGCACCGTCGAAGCCCTCACGCGGGAGCTGCGCGAAGCGCTGAGGTCCTGATCAGCCCGGCTGGCCGTCCTCCGGCCAGGGGAAATTCGCCTCCAGGATCTCGAAGGTCTTCTTGCCGCCGGGCAGCTCAGCCACCACCGTATCGCCCACCCTCTTGCCGATGAGCGTGCGGGCCAGGGGCGCCATGATCGAGATGCGGCCGTGGGTCGGGTCCGCTTCGTCCGACCCCACGATTTGATAGCGGGCCTCCTTGCCAGCCTCGTCCTCGAGCCTGACGGTGGAGCCGAAGGTCACCCGGTCCCCGGAGGTGGGCGGATCGAGCACCTCGGCGGTGCTGAATCTGCCCTCGAGCTCCTTGATGCGCGCCTCGATGAAGCCCTGCTTCTCACGCGCGGCGTGGTACTCGGCATTCTCGGACAGGTCCCCGTGGGCGCGCGCCTCGCCGATGGCCTTGCTGAGGAGCGGTCGTTGCTTCTTGAGCCGCTCGAGCTCGGATTTCAGGCGGTCGTAGCCCGCCCGCGTCATCGGAGTGCGCTGGATCGCCATGGATTCGTATTTTACGACAGGCTGCGGGCGGCGGTCGAGCACTCGCTGCCCGAGCCGTCCTAGAGTAAACTGACGGCCTATGGGCCCGCGCCCGGTTACCCTCATCGCCCTGCCCCTGGCGTTGCTGCTCGCGGCCGCCTGCGGAAAGTCCGACGCGCAGGCCCCCCAGGCCCAACGGGGCGGCGCCCCCGCGGTCAAGGCGGTGCCGATCACCGTGGCGAGGGCCGAGGGCCGCGAGGTCCAGCGCGCGGTGGAGACCGTTGGCAGCGTGGTCGCCTGGCAGGAGACCATTGCCAAGACCGAGCAGCCCGGCACCGTGGCCAAGCTGCTGGTGGACCTGGGCGACCGCGTCAGCGCCGGGCAGGTGCTCGCGGAATACGACGCGCGCGAGTTCCAGCTGTCCGTCCGGCAGGCCGAGGCCGACCTGGCGTCCACGCAGGAAGCCCTCGGGCGCTCCCGCTCCCAGGTCGAATGGACCAAGTCGGAGTTCGACCGCAACAAAACCCTCTACGAAAAGCAGCTCATCGCGGCCCGTGACGTCGACAACGCCCGCAACCTGCACAACGTCGCCGCGGCCCAGGTGGCCGTGGACGAGGCCGAGGTGAGGCGCCGGGACGCGATGCTGGGCATCATGCGCAAGCGGCTCGGCGATACCACGATCCGCGCGCCCTTCGGCGGCTTCATCGCCAAGCGTCACATCAACGCGGGCGAGTACGTGAAGGAGAACACGGCCGTCTACACCCTGGTGGCCCTCGACCCGCTCAAGTACACGGGCACGGTGTCGGAGCGCTTCGCCCCCGATCTCAAGATCGGGCAGCGGATCGAGCTGACGGTCGAGGCCTACCCGGGTCAGACCTTCACCGGCGAAGTGACCCGCGTGTCGCCCGCCGTCGAGGTGCAGACGCGGAGCCTGGCGGTCGAGGGGCGGGTGCCCAATACGGACGTGCGGCTGCGCCCGGGCTTCTTCGCCAAGGGCTCGGTCCTCACGCGCCGGGACCGTGACGTGGCCTTTGTCCCGGCCGAGGCCGTCGTGTACTTCGTCGGCATCAGCAAGGTGTTCGTCGTGGCCGACAACAAGGCGGAGGAGCGCCTGGTCAAGTCCGGGGCCCGCCAGGGCGCCTGGGTGGAGATCATCGAGGGCGTCAAGCCCGGCGACACCGTGGCGGTGTCCAACCTCTCCCAGCTCTTCAACGGGGTCCCCGTCACCCTCCTGGAATCCAAGATCGTCAAGTAATGGGCTTCCTCGAAGTCTTCGTCCGCCGTCCAGTCTTCACCACCATGATCATCGCCACCCTGGTCGTGCTCGGCCTGGCCTCCTTCGTCCAACTCGGCGTCGACATCTTCCCCAAGGTGGACCTGCCCACCATCACGATCACGACGCGCCTGCCCGGCGCCTCCCCCGAAGAGATCGAGAGCCAGATCACCAAGCCCATCGAGGAAGTCGTCAACACCATCAGCGGCCTCGACGAGCTGCGCTCCTCCACCATCGAGGGGCAGTCGCAGGTCTTCGTGACCTTCGTCCTCGAACGGAGCGTGCAGGAGGCGGCCAACGACGTGCGGGAGAAGGTCGGCACCGTCCTCTCCCGCTTCCCGGCCGGCGCCGAGTCGCCCATCGTCGAAAAAGTGGATCCGGACTCCGCGCCGATCTTGGCCGTCGTGGTCTCGGGCCAGCGCTCGGCGCGCGAGATCACGGAAATCGCCGACAAGCGCGTCAAGCGGGTGCTCGAGACCGTCAAGGACGTAGGCGCCATCACCCTCGTGGGCGACCGCAAGCGCGAGATCCAGATCTTCGCCGACCCGGACAAGCTCGTCTCCTTCGGCCTCTCCATCCAGAACCTCAAGGACGCGCTGCAGCGCCAGAACGTGGAGATCCCCGGCGGGCGGCTCACCGCCGGCCGCACCGAGGAGGGGCTCCGCACGCTCGGACGCATCGAGTCGGTCGACGCCTTCAACGACCTGATCGTCGCCGATTTCAAGGGCAGCCCGGTCCACGTGCACGACGTCGCCACCGTGGTGGACGGCGAGGAGGAGCCGCGCACGCTATCCCGCCTCAATGGCCGCGCGGCCGTGTCGCTGCTGATCCGCAAGCAGTCGGGCACCAACACCGTGGCGGTGGTCGACGCGGTCAAGGCCCGGCTCGTGGAAATCCAGAAGGGCCTGCCTCAGGACATCCGGTTCGAGATCGTCCGGGACCTCTCGCGCTTCATCAAGCGCTCCTTCCACGAGGTCCAGGACCACCTGCTGCTCGGCGGCCTGCTGGCCAGCCTCATCGTGGCGGCGTTCATCGGGCGGCTGCTCTGGTGGGAGAGCGGCGTCCTCGTGGCCATCGTCGCGGCCGTGGGCATGGCGTTCGTGTGGGCCGACCCCGAGCTGCTGATCAAGGTCACCGGCCTGGCGACGGTGACCGCCATGGTCTTCTTCCTCTCGGTCAAGAAGCTGCGCCCCGCCTTCGTCGCCGCCGTGGCCATCCCCTGCTCCATCATTGCCACCTTCACCGCCATGCGCGTGGCCGGCTTCACGCTCAACAACCTGACCATGCTGGGCCTGTCGCTCTCCACGGGCATTGTCATCGACGACGCCGTCATCGTGCTGGAGAACATCTTCCGGCACACAGAAGAGGAGCGACGGCCGCCCTTCGAGGCGGCCATCGAAGGCACCAAGGAGATCTCCCTCGCCGTGACGGCCACCACGCTGTCGCTCGTGGTGATCTTTCTGCCCGTGGCCTTCATGGGCGGGCTGGTGGGCAAGTTCTGGAATTCGTTCGGCCTGACGGCGACCTTCGCCATCCTGGTGTCCCTGGTCGTGGCGATGACGCTCACGCCCATGCTCGCCGCGCGCATCCTCTCCCACACCGCGGCCGGCGAGCACGGCGACCACGCGGCCGCGGCGTCCAAGGCCACGGGGCTCTACCACCTCCTCGAATCACGCTACGAGCAGGCGCTCGGGTGGTGCCTGCGCCACCGAGCCGTCTGCCTCCTCGGCGCCGTCGCCATCCTGGTCGCCGGCGTGATCCTCATGAAGAACACTCCGCTCGATTTCGTGGTCGACGACGACATGAGCGAGTTCGAGGTGGTGGCCGAGGCGCCGCCCGGCTCATCGCTCGAGCGGAGCGCCGAGATCACCCAGGCCATCGAGGCCGAGATCCGGAAGGTGCCCGAGGTGGTCACGCTGTTCACCACGGTGGGCGTCCGCGGCCAGTATCTGTCCAACGTGACCGATCTCTCCATCTACGTGGGCCTCACCCACCTCACCCAGCGCAAACGCTCCCAGCAGGAGATCATGCAGGAGGTGCGCCGCGGGCTGACTGTCTTCCCCGGCCTGCGGGGCAGCGTGCAGAACATTTCCCTGATCGGCGGGGGCGGCTTCCGCCAGACGCCGTTCAACCTGATCCTGCGCGGCCCGGACCTGGGTCGCCTGAGCGAGTTCGCCGCCGCCGTCATCAAAGAGCTCAAGACCAAGCCCGGTTTCGTGGATCTGGACACGGCCGAGGCGCTTCGCCAGCCCGAGGTGCAGGTTCACATCGACCGCCAGAAGGCCTCCGACCTCGGCGTGCGGGTCGACGCCGTCGCCACCGCGCTACGCACCATGGTGGGCGGCGAGAAGGTCGGCTTCTACCGGGAAGCCGGGGAGCAGTACGACGTCCGGCTGAGACTCAAGGAGCAGTACCGCTCGGATGCCTCGGTCCTGGCGCCCCTGACGGTGCCCGGGGCCAACGGCACCCTGGTCAAGCTGTCGAACGTCACCGTGCTGGGCACGGGCATGAGCCCGGGCCAGATCGACCGCTACGCCCAGGAGCGGTCCACCACCATCATTGCCAACCTCTACGCGAAGCCGCTGGGTGACGCGTACACGGATGCCTACGCCGCCGTGGCCCAGCAGCGCATGCCGCCGGAGTACGGCATCCTGACCACCGGGCGCGGCAAGCTGCTCCAGGAGGCCCTCCGGAACTTCGCCATCGCCTTCGTCCTGTCGCTGGCCTTCATCTATATCGTGCTGGCCGCCCAGTTCGAATCCTTCGTGCATCCGCTGACCATCATGGTGTCCATGTTCCTGGCCATCCCGTTCGGGGTCGTCACGCTGCTCGCGGTGGGCAAGAGCCTGAACATCTACTCGATCATGGGGCTCTTCCTCCTGATGGGTGTGGTGAAGAAGAACGCGATCCTGCAGGTGGACTACACGAACGTGCTGCGGGAGCGCGGGCTGCCGCGGGCGGAGGCCCAGATGCAGGCCGACCGGGCCCGCCTGCGGCCCATCCTGATGACCACGCTGGCGATCATCGCCGGGATGCTGCCGGTGGCGCTCGGCAAGGGTGACGGCTCGGCGTCGCGCGCCTCGCTGGCCACCACCGTCGTGGGCGGGCAGGCGCTCTGCCTGCTGGTGACCCTGCTGGTGACGCCGGTGATCTACTCGACCTTCGACGACATGCGCGGGCTGCGTCCCTTCTCCCGCATCCGGTTCCCCCGCTGGAAGTCGGCGCTGGCGGACCGCGTGGCCTGGGGCCAGAGCCGGCTGTCCGCGCGCCGCGCGCGCGCGGCGGCCGGGCCCAGAGAGGCGCGCTAACCCGTCAGCCCGCCGCTAGCGGGCCGGCAGCTTCTCGCCGCCGACCTCGATCTTTGCGGAAACCAGGCGGTTGCGGATCCAGCTCTCCCACGCCAGGCTGCGCTTCTGCTCGAGCAGCTGCTTCTCAACCTCCGGGCGCTCCTTCAGGAAGCCGGCGGCGTCCGGCAGGTGGCGCTCGAGGGTCTTGACCACGTAGACACCGGACCCGGCGGCAACGGGCTCGGCCACTTGGCCCACCGCCGTCTGGACGGCGGCTAGGAAAACACCGTTCGGGAGCCCCCCACGATCCTTGGGCGGTTCCGCGAGGGTGAAGGGCCCGAGGTCGCCCGTCGTGAGCCCCTCGAGCCGCGCCGCGGCGCGGAACTCACCACCCTTGGCCAGCGCCGCCACCAGCGCCTTGGCCTTCTCCAGGGCGCGCGCTTCGGCCCGCTCCCGCTTGATGGCCTCCGTGACGCGCTCCTTGATCTCGGCCACGGGCGGCAGGCCGGCCGGGATCTGCTCAAGGACTTTCACGATTGTGTAGCCGCCGGCCGTCTTGGTCGCGGGCAACACGCCGCCCACGGCCAGCGAGAACACGGCGTCTTCGAGCTGCGCGTCCCGCCCAACCCCCTCCAGCGCATCGCCCCGGCCGACCGTCGCCTCGCGCGCCTCGAGGCCGAGCCGGCGCGCCTCGGCGCCGAAATCGGCCGCCGCCTGGAGCTTGGGCTTCACGTCGTCGGCCCGCGCCCGCGCCGCACGGTCGCTGCGCTCGGCGAGCAGGGCCTCCTTGATGCGGGCGGCCACGTCCTTGAACGGCGTGCGGCCGCCCTCCTTCACGTCCAGCACCTTGATGACGTGGTACCCAAAGGACGTCCGCACCGGGCTTGGCGAGATCTCCCCCTTCTTGAGCGCGAAGGCCGCCTGCTCGAACGGCGGCACCAGCTCTCCCGGCCCGACGAAGCCCAGGTCGCCGCCCTTGGCCGCATTGGCCTTGTCGTCGGAGATCTCCTTTGCCAGCATGGCGAAGTCCTCGCCGGCCTTCGCTCGCTTGATCACTCCTTCGACCTTGGCCTTGGACTGGTTCTCAGCCTCGCTGCCGCCGACCGGGGGCACGCGCACCAGCACGTGCGCGATTCGCATCCGCCGCGGCTGCTCGAAGTCGGCGCCGTGCTCCTTGTAATAGGCCTCGGCGTCGGCGTCCGATACTGGTTGGGCGAAGAGCTTGGGGCTCACCACCACGTACTGCAGCCGGCGGCGCCCGGGGCGCGTGAATTGGTCCGCGTGGCTCTTCGCATAGGATTCCAGCTCGGCCTCGCCCACGCTGATCTGGGCCATCAGCGGGCGAAGCTCGGCGAACGCCCACACGGCCCTGACCTTCTCGCGACGCAGCTCGTACGCCTGGCGCAGCTCGGCCTCGGAGACCTTCACGCCCTCCTTGATCAGCCCCTCGGCCTTCCGCCGGATCAGCTGGCGGCGGACCTCCGCCTCGAACGTCCCCGGGTCGGTGCGGATCTGGCGCAGCACCTTGACGTACTGCTCCCGCGTGAAGCGCCCGTCCTCCTGGAACTCCCGGATCTCCTGGATCCGCGCGCGCAGCTCGTCGTCGCCGACGCGGATGCCCTCGCGCTCCGCTCCCTGGACGACCACCGCCTCGGTTACCAGCTCGTTCAGCACCTGCTGGGTGAGGCCCATGCGCTCGGCCAACTCCGGCGTCACGCGCTGCCGGGTCATGCGCTCGTATGCCGCGATGTAGTTCTCCTGCGCGCGGCGGAATCGGTCCAGCGGGATCTCTTCCCCGTTGACCGTGGCGATCACGTTGGGCTTGGCTCCGCCGGTGATGCCGCCGGAGCCGAAGTAGAAGAGCACCCCCGAGGTGAGGATGAAGACCACGATGACGGCCAGGAGCACGACCTTCAGGCTCCTTGCGTACTCCCGCATGATGCTGATCACGGACACCGCCTCCTGGAGGAACGCAGGGTGAACGTCAATCGAAGGCCTAGCCTATCACAGGCCCTCCGGCGGAGCGCGCGCAGATCGTTACCAGCGGAGCAGCGCCTGGATCCCCGGCAGCGCGAAGTAGACCGCGAAGGCAGCCGCCGCGACGTACATCATCGGGCGCACCTCGCCGCCCCGGCCCCGGACCAGCTTGATGAAGCAGTACGAGATGAATCCGGCCCCGATGCCGTTGGTGATCGAGTACGTGAACGGCATCACCGCCAGGGTCAGGAGCGCCGGGAGGCCCTCGTCCAAGTCGCCGAAGGGGATGTTGCGCACGATGGTCGTCATCAGGTAGCCGACCAACACGAGGGCGGCCGCCGTCGCCTGGGCGGGGACCACGCCGGCGAGCGGCGCGAAAAAGAGCGAGAGCAGGAAGCAGACGCCCGTGACCACCGAGGCCAGGCCCGTCTTGGCCCCGGCCGACACGCCGGCGGCCGACTCGATGTACGTCGTCGCCGACGACGCCCCGGCGGCGCCGCCCGCGACCGCCGCCAGCGAGTCCACCAGCAGCACCCGGTTGAGGCGCGGCAGCTTGCCGTCGTGCGTGAGCCAGCCCGCCTCGCCGCCGATCCCGATCACCGTGCCCATGGTGTCGAAGAAGTCGGAGAGCATGAGAGAAAAGACGGTGACGGACGCGGTGAGGATCCCGACGCGCGCGAACACGGAGAGGTCGAGCCCGGCCCCCAGCGTCGAGAAGTCGGGCAGCGCCAGCAGCGAGCCGGGGATCACCGCCTGACCCGGCGTGGGGAAGGCCCGACCCGACGTGGCCGTGTTGACCGCCACGGCCAGCGCCGTCGTGGCGAGGATGCCGACGAGGAGCGCGCCGCGGGCGCCGCGCGCCTGGAGCCAGATGGTCAGCAGCAGCCCGAAGAGCGCCACTGCCACCGGCGCCGAGGTGAGGTCGCCGAGCGTGACGGGCACCCCGGCGGGTCCGGGCTTCACGATGCCGGCCGAGACCAGACCGATGAACAGGATGAACAACCCGATGCCCACGCCGATCGCGTGCTTGAGGGCCATCGGGATGGCGTCCATGATCGCTTCCCTGAATCCGGTCAGCACGAGGACCGTGATGACGATGCCCTCGAGGAAGACGACCCCCATGGCGGACTGCCAGGGCAGTTTCATGCCGGCCACGAGCTGAAAGGCGACGACGGCGTTGAGTCCCATCCCCGAGGCCAGCGCCAGCGGATAGTTGGTCGCGAGTCCCATGGCGATGGTGAGAGCGCCCGCCACCAGGCACGTCGCCGCCTGGGTCGCGGCGAATGGGGGGCCCTGGCCCTCGAGCGCCTGGATGCCCGCGAAGGCAAGGATGGCCGGGTTCACGAAGATGATGTAGGCCATCACCATGAAGGTGGTGAGCCCACCGCGCACCTCACCGCCGACGGTGGCGCCGCGGCCCGCCAGCCCGAAGCAGCGCTCGAGCACCGCTCAGTCGGTCTCGGGTTCGGCCTCGCCGACCTGCGGCGGCGCCGCGCCCGCTTCGGGCACCACGCGGCGGGCCACGGTGATAAAGCCGGTATGGGCGACCATGCGGTGAAACGGCCGCACCGACGTGCCCTCGATGTTCCAGGGGCGGAACAGCGTCTCGAACGTCTCCACCAGGGCATAGCCCGGGTGGCGCCGGAGCGCTTCGGTCAGCTGGTGCGACTGGATGATCGTGGGAACGTAGGACAGGAAGATCCCGCCCGAGCGCAGCACGCGCGCGACCGGCTCCACCAGCCGCCACGGCTCGGGAAGATCGAACACCGCCCGGTCCACCGGCTCCTCCTCCGCCAGTCCCTCCTCGACGGGCCGGAGGCGGACCGTGAGCGTCGTGACCTCGCCCATCCGCAGCTGGATGTTGGCCAGCGCTCGGCGGCAGAAGTCCTCGCGCTGCTCGTAGCTCACCACCCGGCCCTCGGGCCCGACGGCGCGCAGGAGCGCCAGGGTCAGCGCGCCCGAGCCCATGCCCGCCTCGAGCACGCGCGCCCCGGGGAAGATGTCAGCCCAGAACATCACCATGGCCAGGTCCTTGGGGTAGATGACCTGGGCGCCCCGCGGCATGTCGAGCACGTACTCGGACAGGGTGGGCCGCAGCGCGAGGTACCGCGTGTTCTTTGACGTGCGCACCCACGAGCCGTCGGGCTGGCCGATGATCGTGTCGTGCGTGATCCAGCCGCGGTCCGAGTGGAAGGTCTCCCCCTTGCGCAGCAGGAGCAGATGCCGCTTGCCGCGCTGATCGATGAGCAGCGCCTGGTCGCCGTCCTGGAACCGATCGGCGATGCCCATCTTGTCCTCTAGCGCGACCGCGGCTCGGGAAGGAACATCGCGAGGAAAAAGCCCACGAGCGGCATCACTGCCGAGATCCAGAGGGCCGTCATGAGCCCATAGCGGTCCGCCACCCAGCCGAGCATGGTCACGCCGAGACCGCCCGCGCCGATCGCGAAGCCCACGATGAGGCCCGACGCCATTCCGGGATTCCGCGGCAGGTAGGCCTGGCCCAGGACGACGGACACCGTGAACGTGGAGACCAGCACGAAGCCCAACCCGCCCAGCACGACGAAGGCGAGCGGCCCCTGTACAAACAAGAACGCGACGGCGATGGGCGTCGCGAGCAGGAAGACACTCACCACGTAGCGCCGCACGCCGACGCGGTCGGCGATGGGCCCGGCCACGAGGGTGCCGACGGCGCCCGCGCCGAGGAAGACGCCGAGCAAGGTGCCGACCATCCGCGGGTCGCCGTGCAGGACCTCCAGGTAGTAGAACGGCACATAGGTCGTGAAACCGAGCTGGGTCCACGAGCGCACCGCGACCACCATGATGAGCAGGGTCATGGCGCCGACCATGTTCCGGGCTCCGCCGGCCGCGGCCGATTTAGCCTGGGCCTGCGCGGGCGCCGAGAGCATCGGGAGCGCGGCGGTGAGCAGCCCGCCGACCAGGATGCCCGGCACGAGCATGCCGAGACTGCCCTGCAGCCCGAAGGGGCTCGTGAGCAGCGCGGTGATCAACAGCGGGCCGGCCGCGATGCCGATATTGCCCCCGGTCGAAAAGATGCTCACGCCGGTGGCCTTGCGGTCTCCCGCGACGGCGGTGGCCGTGCGGTAGCCCTCGGGGTGGTAGGCCGCGACGCCGAACCCGGTAATCAAGACCAACCCAAGCACCACAGGGTAGGACGGGGCGAGCCCCGTGAATCCGATGCCCAGCGAGGAAAGGAGCACCGACAAAGGCAGCAGCCAGCGCCGGGACGTCTTGTCCGCGAAGTAGCCGAAGAGCGGCTGGATGACCGACGAGGTGATGTTGGCCACGAGCACGATGACGCCCGTCGCCGTATAGGACAGCGCCAGCGACGATTTCAAGAACGGCAGGATGGCCGGCAGCGCGCCCTGGTTGGTGTCGATCACCAGATGGCCGAGCGCCAGCAGGCCGAGCAGGCGCATGTTCGGCCTGACCCGCTCGGCCGGGGCGGCGGCGACGGGGGTCGGCAGCGCGACGGCCGGGGCGGCCGGGTCCGGGGTCATGGGCCCTATGCTACACTAACTGCGCCGTGAAGGTCACCGAGCTCGGCCACGTTTCCCTCTTCGTTCAAGATCTCGACGCCTCCGTACGCTTTTACCGCGATCTGCTCGGATTGAAAGAGACCGGGCGCGGCAAGGGCGGCCGCATCGTCTTTCTCTCCGCGGGCGCGCACCATCACGACGTCTCCCTCGAGGTCGCCCGGACCGACGGCCCCGCGCCCGTCAAGGGCGCGCCGGGACTCTACCACATCGCCTTCTGCGTCGGGACGCGCCGCGAGGACCTGGACACCGCGCGCCGCGAGATCGAGGCCCGCGGCCTCGCGCCCTTCGGCGAGACGGACGGCGAGACGCCGTCCCTCAGCGTGAAGGATCCGGACGGCCACCAAGTCGAGCTCTACGTCCAGCTCTCAGCCTGAGCCGGCGGGCGGGCCCGCGCGGACGGGCTCCGCGGGCCGCTACGCTCCGAAGGCGTCGAGGCCCGTGATGTCGCGCCCGATGATCAGCGTGTGGATGTCGTGCGTGCCCTCGTAGGTGTTGACGGTCTCGAGGTTCATCATGTGGCGGATGATCGGGTGCTCGTCCACGATGCCGGCCGCGCCCAGGATGTCTCGGCCCAGGCGGGCCGCGTCCAGCGCCATCTGCACGTTGTTCATCTTGGCCATGGAGATCTGCTGCGGGCGCACCTTGCCCGCATCCTTGAGCTGGCCGAGCCGGAGGCAGAGGAGCTGGGCCTTGGTGATCTCGGTGATCATCCAGACCAGCTTCTGCTGGACGAGCTGGAACGAAGCGATGGGCTTGCCGAACTGGATGCGCTGCTGCGCGTACTGCAGCGCCCAGTCGTAGCACGCCATCGCGGCGCCGATGGCGCCCCAGGCGATGCCGTAGCGCGCCTGGCTCAGGCAGCCGAGCGGCCCCTTGAGGCCCTTGATGGTGGGGAACTTGTTCTCCAGCGGGATGCGGCAGTCGGCGAAGGCCAGCTCGGAGGTGATGGAGGCGCGCATGGAGAACTTGCCGTGGATGTCGAGCGTCGAGAAGCCGGGCGTCCCCTTCTCCACCAGGTAGCCGCCGATCTCGCCGTCGTCGCCCTTGGCCCAGACCACCGCCACGTCGGCGACGGACCCGTTGGTGATCCAGAGCTTGGTTCCGTTGAGCACGTACTCCTTCCCCTTCTTGACGGCGAGGGTCTTCATCCCGCCGGGGTCCGAGCCGTAGTCCGGCTCGGTGAGGCCGAAACAGCCCAGCGCCTCACCGGACTGCAGCCGCGGCAGCCACCGGTCCTTCTGGCCGTCCGTGCCGTAGGTATAGATCGGGTACATCACGAGCCCGCTCTGCACCGAGGCGAACGAGCGCAGCCCAGAATCGCCGCGCTCGAGCTCCTGCATGATCAGCCCGTAGGCCACGCTGTCCAGCCCCGCGCACCCGTAGCCCTTGAGCGTGGCGCCGAAGACGCCCATCTCGCCCAGGTCTTTGGCCAGCTCCATCGGGAAGGTGCCGTCGCGGTGGTGCTGGGCGACGATCGGCAGGAACTTGGCTTCCACCCAGTCGCGGACGGCGTCCCGCACCATCCGCTGCTCTTCGGTCAGCAGTTCCTCGAACGCGTAGTAGTCGACGCCGCGGAACTTTTCCATGGCTGATGTCCTTCCGGCTCAGAGGTTCGTCGGGTGGGTGGGACGGTCCTCGCTCAGCGCCTCGTCGAGGGCCCGCGCCAGGAGCTGGTCGTGCTCGTGGCTCATGGCGAAGATCCGGCACTGGGCGACCTTGCCGGGCAAATACTTGAGTAGCTCCTTGAGCGGCTCGGCCGACACGGTGCGCGCGGCCGAGTCGTAGACGTAGATCTGCCGGTCCTGCATCCCGATGGGATTGAGCGGCCGCGGGTCCTGCTGGGCCATGTCGATCTTGAAGTCGAAGTTCTTGAGCGCGGCCGGGAGCAGCTCGCGCACCCGCCGCTCGACGTCCTCGGCCTTCATGAAGCTGTGCCCTCGGCGCGGCTCGAAGAGATCGAGGACGACCTCGTGGGACATGCGCCACTTGAGCCGCCGGTCGAGGATGTGCCGCCACTCCTGGCCGAGGGTCTTCTGCTCTGCATCGCCGGTGTCCTGCCAGCGCGCGACCTCTTCGAGGAGGGTCCACTCGGTCAGGTGAAGATAGGGCGCCAGGTCCTTGTTGAGGTCGTACGGGAAGACGAGGCGCATGGTGTTGCGAAAAATCTCCTTGAGGTGCAGGTCGATGCCTCGCGTGGTCCGGTGGTAGTACACGTTGGTGTACATATAGAACCGCGCGTTGAGGAACATGATGAAGGCCTGGATGCCCCCGCGGTCGAGCGTGAGCCCCTTGTCGCTGAAAAACGAGTAATAGATGATCCGCTCGATGTCGATGGGCCCGACGGCAACGCCGCACATGTACGAGTCGCGGAGCACGTAGTCCATGTTGTCGGCGGTGTAGATCCCCGACAGCAGCGGCTTGAGGTGGGCGAGCCAGCGCGGGTGCTCGGCCTCGGGCCGCGTCCGGTCCTTGCCCATGAGGTAGCAGATCCAGTCGGGGTTGATGGCCTCGCCGGTCTCGAACGGCGCCGAGGGGCTTCGCCGGAGCCCGCGGATCAAGTCGGCGATCTGCTCGCGGATGATCCGCTGGCCGACGATCTCGTGCGTGAGACGGAAATCTGCCAGGAAGTTGTCGTCGAAGAAATGACCGAACGGCCCGTGCCCGATGTCGTGGAGGAGCCCCGACATCCGCAGCAGCTCTTCCAGGAGCGCCGCCGAGGGCGCGTCGGGGAACTCGGCCTTGAGCGACGGATGGAGCTGCTGGGCGAAGCGGCCCGCCAGGTGCATGGCGCCCAGGGAATGCTGGAAGCGGCTGTGCTCGGCCGCCGGGAACACCCAGCGCGCCGACTGGAGCTGGGGCACCCGCCGGAGCCGCTGCATCCATGGCGAGTCGATCAGGTCCTGCTCGGTCGCTTCCCCGGGGATCCCGTCGGGGCGGGTGTAGAGGATGTACTGGTGGATGGGGTCGGCGATGAGGCCGCGTCCCTGGTAGGTGTCCACGCCCTTCATGACCAGAGCCTAACCTAGTTGTCGGCGGTGCGGAAGAAGCGGTAGCGGACTGCCGGGACGGATCGTGCCATCACCTTGCGGCGTACTGCTTCTCGTAGTAGGCGCGGAAGGCCCCCGATTTGATCGGCTTCCACCACGCCTCGTGGGTCTGGTACCAGTCGACGGTGGCCGCGAGCGCGGCGGGGAAGGCGTGGGCCGGCTTCCAGCCGAGACCGTGGATCTTGCCGCTGTCGAGCGCGTAGCGGCGGTCGTGCCCCGGCCGGTCGGCCACCGGCGTGATGAGGCTCTCCGGCTTGCCGACCAATTTGAGGATGAGGCGCGTGAGCACCACGTTCTCCACCTCAGTGCCGCCGCCGATATTGTAGATCTCCCCGTCCTTGCCCTTGCGGAGCGCCAGATCGATGGCCGCGCAGTTGTCGAGGACGTAGAGCCAGTCGCGCACGTTCTTGCCGTCGCCGTAGAGCGGCAGCGGCTTGTCCTCCAAGGCGTTGGTCACGAAGAGCGGGATCATCTTCTCCGGGTACTGGTAGGGCCCGAAGTTGTTGCTGCTCCGGGTGATCACGACCGGCAGGCGATGGGTGATCCAATAGGCCCGCGCCAGGAGATCGGCCGCGGCCTTGGAGGCCGAATAGGGGTTGGACGGGTTCAGCGGGTCGCGTTCGCGCGCGTGTCCGTGGGCGATGCTGCCGTAGACCTCATCGGTGCTGACGGCCACGACGCGGCCCACCTTAAGCTCCCGCGCGGCTTCCAGCAGGATGTAGGTCCCGGTCACATTGGTCCGGAGGAAGTCATCCGCGCCCGTGTTGGAGCGGTCCACGTGGGTCTCGGCGGCGAAGTGCGCGACCGCGTCGACCCCCCGCATGAGGTCGCGCACCAGCGCGGCGTCGCAGATGTCGCCCTTGACGAAGCGATAGCGGGGGCCGGCTTCGACGTCCCGGAGGTTCTCGAGGTTGCCGGCGTAGGTCAGCTTGTCGAGGTTGACGACTGAATCCTCCGGGTGCGCCGTGAGGACGTGCCGGACGAAGTTGGAGCCGATGAAGCCCGCGCCGCCCGTCACGAGGATCTTCATGGGCCGACTAGCTGCGGGTGACGTCCCAGATACCGGCGCCGGCGAAGTCCCAGGGCAGGCGGCCTTCGTCGCCCTGGTTGGGGTCCGGGGAGAACTGGGCGTCCACGAAATAGATGATGCGGCCGCGGACCGCGGCCAGGTTCTTGACGCCGTGGGCCACCCCCGGCGGAATCTTCACGAGCCGCGAGCCGCCGTCGCCCAGCACGAGCCGCCGCTGGACGGTGCGGGTCTTGGACTCGGCGCGGACGTCCAGCAGGACCAGCAGCATCTTGTCGCCCGGGGGCACGAACCAGACGTCGGTCTGGCGGCGGTGGATGTGGAACGCCTTGACCACGCCCGGGTCCATCTCGCTGTAGTTGATCTGCTTGACCTCGAAGCCCGGGAACGCCGCCGACACGCCGCCGCTGAGCCGCCCCAGCTCGGTGAAGGAGCCGCCGTCGTCGGTGAGGCGCTTGAGTTCCACCAACTGGACGCCGTCGATTTCGGGCGCCGGCCGGTAGTCCTGCAGCGAGAAGGCCCGCTTCGCGTCGTCGTTGAGATCCATCAGATGAGCCCCACCTCGCTGCGGTCGCCCAGCATGAAGTTGAAGGACCGCGGCTTGGACGCGGTCCGATAGATCGACACGTTGCGCCCGATGAGGCTCGACTCGATGCGGCCGCCCACGTCGGACACGCTCGCGCCCTCGAGCAGGATCGAATGCTCGATCTCGCTGCCGCGCACGATGGCGCCGTCGCCGATGGACGTGAAGGGACCGATGTAGGCGTTCTCGATCACGGCCCCCCTGCCAATGATGGCCGGTCCCCGCACGGTGCTCTTGCTGATGCGCGCGCCCGCCTCCACGACCACCTTGCCCAGGATCTCGCTGTCCTCCACGGCGCCCTCGTTCCTGGGCAGCAGCGTGTCGAGGATGATGCGGTTCGCCTCGAGCATGTCCTCGAGCCGCCCCGTGTCCTTCCACCAGCCTTCGATCACGTGGGGCCGGACGAGATACCCCTGGTCGATCAGCCACTGGATGGCGTCGGTAATCTCCAGCTCCCCGCGCGCCGAGGGTGTGATGGCCTTGACGGCCTTGAACACCGTGGCGTCGAACATGTAGACGCCCACCAGGGCCAGGTTGGAGGGCGGGTTCTTCGGCTTCTCGATCAGCCGCACCACCTGGCCGTTGCGCAGCTCGGCCACGCCGAACTGGCTCGGGTTCGGCACGGAGGCCAGCAGGATCTGACTGTTGGGCTTCTCCTCCCGGAAGCGCGTGACCAGCGGCTCCAGCCGCTCGCGGATCAGGTTGTCGCCGAGATACATGCAGAAGGAGTCGGTGCCGAGGAAGGGCTCGGAGACGAGCACGGCATGGGCCAGCCCGAGCGGCGCCTCCTGCTCGATATAGGTGACCTGGACGCCGAAACGGCTGCCGTCGCCGACGGCGTCCTTGATCTCCTGCTTGGTGTCGCCCACCACGATGCCGATCTCGTGGATTCCAGAGGCAGCCAGAGCCTCGATGCCATAGAAAAGGATGGGCTTATTGGCCACCGGGACCAGCTGCTTGGCCGAGGTGTAGGTGATGGGCCGCAGGCGGGTGCCGCGCCCCCCGGAGAGGATTAACCCTTTCATTTCTCAGCCAATTATAGCAGTCTTAACGGTGTCGCCAACAGGGTCGAGAGAATTCACCCTTGATCCGACCGGGAATGGTAGTATTATGAACTACCTGATCTGACAGGCCATTTCCGATCAAGGAGCTCGAGGATGAAGACGCTCAAGGAAATGCTGACTGAGGCCCGGCAAGTCGTGCCCGAGCAGGGGCCGGCCGAACTCAGAAAGCGCCTGGAGGCCGGCGAGCCGGTCGTGGTCGTAGACGTGCGCGATCCCGACGAATACCGCGACGGCTTCATCGAGCCGGCGACCAATATCAGCCGCGGCTTCCTCGAGTTCCGCATCGGCGCGGCCGTGACGGACCCGGCGACGCCCATCGTGCTCTACTGCCAGACCGGGCTGCGCTCCGTGCTGGCGGCCAAGGCGCTCCGCGATCTCGGCTACACCAATGTCGTCAACCTCCAGGGTGGATTCCAGAAGTGGGCCCAGTCGGGCCTGCCGGTCGTCAAGGACCGCCCGCTCACCACCGAGCAGATCCAGCGTTACAGCCGGCACTTCCTGCTGAACCAAGTGGGCGAGAAGGGACAACGCAAGCTCCTGCGTTCGAAGGTGCTCCTCATCGGGGCGGGCGGCCTGGGCTCGCCGACCGCGGTGTACCTCGCGGCCACCGGCGTCGGCACGATCGGGCTGATGGACGGCGACATCGTGGACGTCTCCAACCTCCAGCGCCAGATCCTCCACACTACGGCCAACGTGGGACGGTCCAAGGTCGAGTCCGGCGCCGAGATGATCCGGGCCCTCAACCCGGACGTGAACGTCGTCCGGCTGCCCATGCGCATCGACGTGGACAACGTGATGGACATCATCAAGGACTACGACCTCGTGGTGGACGGGTCGGACAATTTCGACACCCGCTACCTGATGAACGACGCCTGCTACCTGGCGGGCAAGACCAATGTCCACGGCTCCATCTTCCAGTTCGAGGGCATGGCCACGGTCTTCGCCCCCGACGCGGGGCCGTGCTACCGCTGCCTCTACCCCATCCCCCCGCCGCCGGGCCTGGTCCCCAGCTGAAGCGAGGCCGGCGTCCTGGGCGTGCTCCCAGGAGTGATCGGGGTGGTGCAGGCGACGGAAGCCATCAAGGTGCTGTTGGGCATCGGCGAGCCGCTGATCGGGCGGCTCCTGACCTACGATGCCTTGGGCATGCGCTTCCGCGAGGTCAAGCTGCGCCGCGATCCGAAGTGCCCGCTCTGCGGCGAGAACCCGAGCATCACCGACCTCTCCATCCACAAGGAGGGGAGCGCCGCGGCCTGCGCCATCGACGGCAACGGCAACCCGGCCCCGACCGGGACGCCCACTTCGAAGACCGGAGGCTAGGCGCGAACCCCGCCCGACTCATCCCGGTCGCGGGCCGGGCCCTGGGCCTCCTGGCCCTGGTGATCCTCGGCTGGCAGGTCTTCGCCCGAGGCCTCGACTTTCTTCGCGCCTCGGCCTCGCTCCGCTTCCTCCACGGCGTCAACCTGATCTTCCACGAGGCCGGGCACACCCTGTTTCTCTTCTTCGGCCAGTTCCTGCACATCCTGGGCGGCTCGGCGCTGCAGGTGATCGTGCCGGCCGTCTGCGCCGGCTATTTCCTGGTCCACCGGCAGACGGCCTCCTTCGCCGCGGCGCTGTTCTGGACCGGCGAGAGCATCACGGACGTGGCCATCTACATGGCCGACGCCCGCATCCGGGCCCTGCCGCTGCTGGGCGGCGACGGCGTCATGCACGACTGGAACTATCTGCTCTCCGCGCTGGGGCTGCTCAACTGGACGGGAACCCTCGCCGGGCTGACCCTTGGCGTCGGGATGCTCACCATCCTCGCCGCCCTCGGGCTGCTCACCCTTGACCTTCTTCGGGCGCTGAGCGTGGCGGGGGAAAAGCTAGAAGAGTAGGATCACCATCGGAGGATTCCCATGAGCCACTCGGCGACCTACTACGACCGGTTCTTCATGAGTATCAGCGCCGGGCTGCTGGTCACCATCCTGGGAGCCGGGCTGCTGCTCGCGGCGGCCGTCTGGTTCTCCCGCCGGCCCGAGCCCTTCGCCGGCGAGCGCCCGCCTTCCGCCCTGTGGGCGCTCAGCGTCGCCGGCTTCGTGATCTTTCTGCTGGGGATCGCCTGGCAGGCGCTGGGCTGGGTCCGCTACATGGGATTCCGTTAAATGCGCTTCTGAGGGGCGCGGGCCACGTGATTCCGTGAAGCACTAGGGGCAGGGCGGCTCAGCGGACTTCGGCATGCGCACCGCGACCTTCCCCGGCTTGGCCCGTCTGTATTACTTGTGTCGTCAATGGGCGGGGAATGCCAATGTTGAACGCGCCGCGTACGTCAGTGCTACTGTGGCAGCACGTGAATCCGTCGTGATCGAGGAGGTGAGGATCGTGGCTACGCACTCGAAGACCCGACGCGCCGTGCGGCGACTCCGCCGTCTCACGCGCCGGCGCCGGGAAGCCGAGCTCAGAAAGGCCCGGCGTAGTGGGATGGACAATCCCAAGTAGCGGGCCACCGCGGGCTGTGGGTGCGACCGCAGCCCGCGTCATCGCAACGACGATCGTAGCGCCCCGCGCCCGGTTGGAGGGATTCTCGGCGCATGTTCGCCGATCGGGTGAACCTCGGCCGTCGGCGCCCTTCTTCGCGGGGTCAGCCGGAGGACCCTCGTGAGGCGTGAGAGCAAATTGTCGCGGAAGTGTGCGAGATCAAATGGTGCGCCTGGCAGGAGTCGAACCTGCGACCCTCGGCTTAGAAGGCCGATGCTCTATCCAACTGAGCTACAGGCGCCCAAGGCCCTACGATACACCACGCGGTGGGCTGGAGCCGCGGAGCCGTGGAACCGGCGCGGCGCGGGTTGCGCTAGGGCGTCGAGATCGCGGCGGCCGCCTCGGCCTCGGCCAGCGCGGCCTTGGCCTTCCACATCGCGTTGGCGTGATCGATCTTGGCCTTGGCGTCGGTGTGGTGCTTCCTGGACTCGGCCAGGAGCTTCTTGGCGTCCTCCACCAGCCCCTTGGCCTCGGGCCCGAGCTTCATCGCCTCGGCCTTCTTGATCGCCTCCTCGGCGGCCTTGATCTGCACGGGGCAGTTCCAGGCGAGCGCCCCGCCAGGTGCCACGGCCAGCACGACCGCCACGGTCAACGCGATGGCCAGTCCCTGCCTCATGCGCTCCTCCTCACGAGCCCACGTGAAATTGTAAAAGTGGTCGGGGTGAGAGGATTTGAACCTCCGACTTCCTGCTCCCAAAGCAGGCGCGCTACCAGGCTGCGCCACACCCCGAACAAGTGCTGGAAAGTATACGCCCCGGCCCGCGGCGGGTTCAAGATTGCGCGCCGGGGGCCCAGGCCTGGAGGATCTCACGCACCCGCGCCATGGCCCGGCCCCGGTGGCTCACCGCATGCTTGGCCTCGGCCGAGATGTCGGCAAACGTCGCGCGCAGCGGGGGGTAATAGAAGAGCGGATCGTAGCCGAAACCGCCGGGGCCCGAGCTCGGCGCCTCGAGCAGCACACCCTCGACCACGCCCTCGGCCAGCGCCTCGCGGCCCTCAGGCGAGCAGAGCGCGATTACGCAGCGGTAGCGCGCCGTGCGTCGCGCCGGGGGCACGCCCTCGAGCTCCCGGAGCATGAGGGCGTTGCGCTCGGGATCACTGAGCCCTTCGCCGCCGAAGCGGGCGGATCGCACGCCGGGCCCGCCGCCGAGCGCGTCCACCTCGATGCCCGAATCGTCGGCCAGCGCCAGGTGCCCCGTGGCCCTGGCGACGGCGCGCGCCTTTCCCAGCGCATTGTCGGCGTACGAGACCTCGCCCTCGGCGGGCAGCGTCACGCCTGGACAGTCGGCCAGCGTGACGATGCGGAGGGGGATGCCGCGGAGCAGTTGTGCCATCTCGCGGCCCTTGGCGCGATTGGCCGTCGCCAGGACCAGCACACGCTCAGAGGACGAAGGTTTTCTCGCCACGCGCCTCGAGGGCGCGGCGCTGCAGCCCGACGAGTCGGCCGATGCCGGCGCCGGCCAGATCCAGCAGCTCGTCCAGCCGCGCCTTGGCGAAGGGCGTCTGCTCGGCCGTGCCCTGGACTTCCACGAACGCGCCCGCTCCCGTCATCACGACATTCATGTCCACTTCAGCGGTCGAGTCCTCGACGTAATCGAGATCGAGCACCGGTCGGTCGCCCACCATGCCCACGCTGATGGCGGCCACGCAGTCCCGGATCGGGGAGCCCGGCAGCGCGCCGGACTTGACGAGCGGGGCCAGCGCGTCCGCCACGGCCACGAAGGCGCCGGTGATGGCCGCTGTCCGCGTGCCGCCGTCGGCCTGGATCACGTCGCAGTCCACCCAGACCGTCCGCTCGCCCAGCTTGGCCATCTCCACGACAATGCGCAGCGAGCGCCCGACGAGCCGCTGGATCTCCTGGGAGCGGCCGCTGGGGCCGCTGCGCTCGCGGCCCATGCGGGTATTGGTCGCGCGCGGCAGCATGCCGTACTCCGCGGTCACCCAGCCCTTGCCCTGCCCCTTGAGGAACGGCGGCACCTTGTCCTCGAGCGACGCGGTGCAGATCACCTTGGTGTCGCCGAACTCGACGAGCACCGAACCCTCGGGATGGCGCAGATAGTCGCGGGTCATGGTGACCCGCCGAAGCTGGTCGGGCAGCCGGCCGTCATGCCGCGGGATCAGGGCGGTCATCGGGCGGCGTCGGTCCGGGGAGCCGGCTCGGCCCGGGCCGGAACCGTCTGGGCCGTGCGCAGCCGCTGGTCGTAGCGGCGCTTGTACTCGGCGAGCCCGGCGTAGATCGCGCGCGCCACGGCCTCGCGATACTCAGGTGTCGCCAGCTTTCGCTCCTCCTTGCGGTTGGTGAGGAAGCCCACCTCGATCAGGATGGCCGGCATCGCCGCGCCGCCCAGGACGTAGAAGCCCGCCTGCTTGACGCCGCGGTTGACCAGGCGGAGCGATTGGGTCATCGAGTCCTGGACCGTCTCCGCCATGAAGCTCGATTCCGCCTGGAACTCCGACTGCGCCAGGTCCCAGAGAATGCTCTTGAGCACATCGCCCTTCTGGCGCGCGGCCGGCGTCTCGAGCTGCACCACGTCGTTCTCGATGGCGGCCACCTGGCGCGCCTCGCTGTCGGAGGCCTCCGAGGAGAGGAAGTAGGTTTCCACGCCTTCGGAGTAGGCGCGGGGGTGGGCGTTGGCGTGGATCGACACGAAGAGGTCGGCGCGCAGCTTGTTGGCGAAATTGGTCCGGTCACGGAGCGGCACGAAGACATCCGTGGTCCGCGAAAGCGCGATCTTGACGCCCAGGCCGTCCTCAGCCAGCCGTGCGACTCGCTTGGTCACGTCCAGGACGACGTCTTTCTCCATGACGCCGCTGGGCCCGGTGGCGCCCGGATCGTGGCCGCCGTGGCCGGCGTCGAGCACGATGAGGCGCAGCGGCTGGATGCCCTCGCGACCGCGCTCGCCGCCGCCGGGCTCCCGGGGCCGATAGATGTCGAGCACCAGCCGGAACGGATCCTGGAGCACCGAGTCCTTCACCTCGCCCGCCGCGCCCTCGAGCAGCACGCGCAGCACCGCGTCGGCGCCGGCCGGCTCGAGGCGGATCTCCTTGACGAGGCCGTCGCCGAGCGCTTCGGTCCGTGCGCCTGAGAGCACGAGACCGGGAAGTCGGACGCGGATCTCCTGGGGGCCCGAGAACACGGCGTAGGCGAGCATCCCCCCGGTCTCGACCACCACGCGGGTGAAGGAGGGATAGGAGCGGGAGCGCAGCTCCTCGAGGACCACCGGGGCGTGCACGGTCTTCGATGGCGGCCGCTTGGCGTCAGCGACGGCGGTGGCCGTGATGCCCGGCGCCAGGCGGCCCAGCCCCTTGATGAGGAAGCTCTCGGGGATGAGCCAGCCCGCCACCCCCAGGCGCGCGGGAGCGTCGAGGGTCATCGCCTGGCCCTGGATCACGATGCGGGACTGGTTTTTGACGAACTGGGCGCTGCGCTTGGCGACGGTGAGCGTGCCCCGCGTTCCCTTCACCGCCCAGGAGCCCTTGAGCAGCGCGGCCAGCCGCTCGGCCGGCACGTAGGACGCGCCGTCATCCACGACGACGAGGGCGACCTGACCCAGGCTGCCCGACCGCCCCTTGAGCTCAAAGGCGTCCGGGCGCGCCCCGTCGGCCGCGGTGAGGAGCCACCCCACCAGCGCCGCCACCATCAGCAGTCCCGCCGCCTGTGTCCGTCTCATCGGGGCCCGCGTCTGCGGTAGCCGCCATTGTAGCAACCGGCGCGAGTCGGGACGAAGCTTTTAGGGAAAAACGCGAGGCCCGCGCCGGCGAACCGGGCGGGCCTCGGAATGGTGGAGGCGGTGGGCATCGAACCCACGTCCGGAAATCCTCAGCAGCAGGCTTCTACATCCATAGCCGGTTCTCTTCTGCTCTCGCCGCCCGTCCCTCCAACCGGCTGGTTGTCGGGGCAGCCAGCTCCTTGAAGATCTCGCCCCTCACCCAAGAGCGGGGTTCGGAGCCAGCCACCGGAATATGACGCCCGAACCCGGACCCCGTTGACCCGATCCGGAGGGCGCTGGCGGGTGTTAGGCCGCCAGGGCTAGCTGATTGTCGGCAGCTATAACCGTGCCCCCAGTTTTACGAGGAGAGAGCACCTCGGGATGCCGCCTACGCGTCACTGACCCCCGTCGAAACCAGTCGCCCCCTTCATGCGCGCGCTCGGTCGCGCGCTTCCTTCGCCATTTCGCGCCGGGCGTCCCGCTCGCGGATCGCCGCGCGCTTGTCGTGGAGCTTCTTGCCGCGGGCCAGCCCCAACTCCACCTTCGCCCGCCCGTCCTTAAAGTATAGACGAAGCGGCACCAGGGTCAAGCCGCGCTCGGCCACCTTGCCGAGCAGCCGCGCGATCTCGCGGCGGTGCAGCAGCAGTTTGCGCTTGCGGTCCGGGTCGTGGTTGGCGTCGCTGCCGTGGTGGTATGGCGAGATGTGGCAGCCGACCAGCCAGGCCTCGTCGTTGTCGATGGTGGCGTAGGAGTCCTTGAAGTTGACCTGCGCCTCCCGCAGCGACTTGACCTCGGTGCCCTTGAGCACCAGCCCGGCCTCGAAGGTCTCGAGGATGGCGAAGTTGTGGAACGCCTTCCGGTTGGTCGCGATGACCTTCTCAGGCGGCATCGAGCTCAGGAGCCGTCGGGCCCCTTGACTTCAAGAGCGTGCTCAGTATGATGGGAACTCGGCCCGGGCCGAAGTGGCGGAATTGGCAGACGCGCATGATTCAGGGTCATGTGCCCGCAAGGGTGTGGGGGTTCAAATCCCCCCTTCGGCACCACCACGCACCTACGAAAGCTCAGCGAGGGTGACCCGCCTGCCCAGCGCCGAGGCGCGCTGGGCCGCCTCGACCACGCGCAGGGCCAGGATCCCCGCGTCGACATCGACCGCGGGCTTCCCCCTGCGCGCCACCGCGTCGAGGAAGAGCTCGAGCTCGCGGCGCAGCGGCTCGGGGCCGCTGGCCTTGATTGTCTCCACCGCGCCCTCGGGCGCCTGCCAGCCGCCCGCGCCGGCTACGTGGGCGTTGGCGTGCAGGCGCACCTCGGCCGTGCCGAAATCGCCGACCAAGGTCGCTTTATCGCCGACGATCACGCAGTCGCGATACGTGCCCGGCGCGAAGTAGCCCGTCTCGATGAAGGCCGGCACCGTGCCGTACTCGACCGTGGTGAACGAGAAGTCGTCCATCCCCCGCCCCAGGTAGTCCCGCAGGGTGGCCGTCACGGCGGTTGGCGCCTGCCCCAGCACGTAGGCGAACAGGTCGAAGTAGTGGATGCCGTCGGTCTGGGTCACGCCCACGTCGGTGCGCGGCCGCTTGAAGCCCGTGAAGCGGCCGGTGCAGTACCGCACGCGCCCGACGGACCCGTTCTGGACCCGCTCACGCAGCGCCGTCGTCACCGGGTGGAAGCGGAAGATGTGGCCGACCTGCAGGATGCGGCCCGTGCGCCGGACCACGTCCGCCAGCGCCCGCCCTTCGGCCACGGTCAGGGTGACCGGTTTTTCGATGAAGCAGTCTTTGCCCGAGGTGAGGCACTCGCTGGCCAGCGCCAGATGATTGTCCGCCGGCGTCACCAGGTCCACGGCGTCGACCTGCGGCAGCGCGACGCGAAAATCTGCCACCGCCCGCTCCGCGGCCACGCCGGCCTTCACGGCGAAGGCGCGGCGCTCTTCGGAGACGTCCGACACCCACAGCTCCACCCCCAGCTCGCCCAACACGCGAAGGTGTTTTTCCCCCCACCGGCCCAGCCCGATAAGCAGAACCTTCATCGGCCGACGCTCGCGTCGCCGCCCAGGTCCTCCGCGACCTCATACCGGAGCAGTCGGTTCTTCATCCAGCGGACGACCAGCAAGTCCACGAAGGCGCGCAGCGCGCGGTTACCGATGCCGTACTTGGATTGCCCGAACCGGCGCGGCCGGTGGTTGACCGGCGTCTCGAGGACCCGGAAGCCGCGCATCTTGAGCAGAGTCGGGATGAACCGGTGGAAGCCCTTGTACAACACCAGGTCGCGGAGACACTCCCGCCGGAACGCACGGAACGTGCACCCGCTGTCCTGAATGGTTTCGTCGCTGAGCCGGTTCCGCACGCGGTTGGCGATGCGCGACGAGAGCCGTCGAACCCACGAATCGCCGGCCGCGCGATTCACGCGCCAGCCGGTCACGGCGTCCCACTGGTCCAGGTGCCGGAGCATGCCGGGGATGTCGCGCGGATCGTTCTGGAGATCGGCGTCCATGACCACAACAGAGCGGCCGCGCACTGCCTTGAAGCCGGCATCGGTGGCCGCGGTCTCGCCCGCATTGGCCTTGAGCCGCACGAGGCGGACGCGTGGATCGGCTTCTCTGAACCCGCGCACGATCTCGGCGCTGCGGTCATTGCTCCCGTCGTCCACGAAGATGACTTCATAGGCGAGACCGGTGGGCGCCAGGGCCTCGCGGATCTCCGGCCAGAGCAGCGGAAGGTTCTCCTCCTCGTTGAACACGGGCACGACGATGGACAGGTCGACGCTGGTGGGCATAGGGTCCTCGAGTGGGAGCGTGTCCCCGATCAGCCGGCCTGAGGTGGGGGGACACGCGGCGGCGTGCCCTGCCATTCCGGGACGAGGGTGTGAGGAAGGCCGAGCCGGTCGAGGACGCGCGCCAGGGTGTGATCCACGAGGTCGTCGATCTGCTTGGGCCGGTTGTAGAACGCCGGCATGGGGGGCAGCAGCACGACGCCCATCTCGGCCAGCGCGGTGAGCACGCGCAGGTGGCCGAGGTGCAGCGGCGTCTCCCGCACCACCAGGATCAGCGGCCGCCCTTCCTTGAGCGTCACGTCCGCCGCCCGGCCCATCAGCGTGTCGGCCACGCAGTGCGCGATGCCCGCGGCCGTCTTGATGCTGCACGGCACGACCACCATGCCGGCCGTCTTGAAGGAGCCCGATGCCAGCGCCGCGCCGATGTCCTTGTTGCTGTAGCCCCGGTCCGCGAGCGCCTCGACGTTGGCCACCGACCAATCGGTCTCCTCCACGATGGTACGCTTCGCGGCATCGGAGACGATCAGGTGGGACTCCACGCCGGGTAGACCGCGCAGCAGCTCGAGGAAGCGGATCCCGTAGATGGCGCCCGAGGCCCCGCTGATGCCGACGACGATGCGCGTCACAGCCGAAACCTGCGGCGGTAGACTTCGTCGCGCGTCTTCTGGTAGAGGAGCTCCCACTCGGCGCTCCCTTCGGGCGCCGGCCGCGAATACGTGCTGAGGGTGCGCCGGACCTCCTGGTCGATGGTTTCCTCGAGCTTGGACTCGTCCTCGAGGACCCGGAAGATCTCGGTCCGGAGCTGGCCGTGGACCTTGTCGTCCGCGGCGCCGCGGAAGGCGACGCTCTCGGTGGCCGTGAGGTCGGCGACGATGCGGTCCGCCAGGGCGAACAGGCGCTCGCGGCTCATGCGCATCACAGCGTGAACCCCCGCTCCTTGGCCAGCTTGGCCTTCACGAGCGCGAACAGGCGCTTGTAGTCGGAGGCCGAGTCCTTGATCTCCTTGGCGTGGTCCTGCATGAGGGTCCGCGAGTCGGCGTCGAGCTTCTCTTCGGCCAGGAGGTTCTCGACGACGATGCGCTGGACGACCTCGCGGGCCCGCTTCTCGTCCGTCACCTCGGCGAGTTTGCGCCCAACCAGCCGCTTGACCACGGCCTCCGCCATCCGGCCCGCCAACTCCTCGCGCTTGAGCATGGAACCCCGAGCGAACAGACTACACGGCCAACGGCGGGGGTGTCAAGCGGAAGTGGTCGGAAAATCGGATGAAACTGACGCTATCAGCCCGGCAAAAGGACGCGAAATCTGGAGCCTTTCCCCGGGAGGCTGTCGACCTCGACCCGGCCGCCATGGGCCTCGGCCAGCGCCTTGACCAGGCTCAAGCCAAGTCCCAATCCGCGGGCCGCGGCGGTCTCGGGATTGGCGATGCGCATATAACGGTCGAAAATCCGTGGCAGGTCCTCGGTCGCGATGCCGACGCCGTCGTCCTCGACCGAGAGCTCGACCATGCCGGGTTGATCGGGCGCGGGCCCGGCAGCGACGGCCACTCGACCGCCGGCGGGCGAATACTTGACGGCGTTTGAGAGCAGGTTCTTGAGCATGCGGTCCACGGCGTCCTGATCGGCTTCGAGCGTGAGCCCCCTCGGACATCCCGCCCAGCCGAACTGGTGGCCGCGGTGCTCGGCGGCGAAGAGCTCGACATTCCGCTCGATCACCTCGTTGAGGTCCACCGCCTCTCGCCGCAGCTCAAGCGGGCGGCCCGCCTGGATGCGCGAGAGGTCGAGCAGCTCGGCCACGATCCGTCCGAGCCGCTGGGCTTCGCCGTGGAGATGGCCGAGGAAGCGCCGGGCTCGCTCGGGCGGCACCGCGCGGGTGAGGAGCAGCTCGCTGAATCCCTGGAGCGCCGTGAGCGGGGTGCGCAGCTCGTGGGAGACCACGGACAGGAACTCGCTCTTCGCCTGATCCAGCTCCCGGAGCCGCGCGGTGGCGGCCTCGACCTTCCGTTCGAGCTCCTCGGCGAAGCGCCGCTGCCGCAGGGTCAGTCGTGCGTTCTCGATCGCCAGGGCAAGGTGCATCGCCATCTCCTCGGCGGCCACCCGGACCGCCGGCGTGAGATCGCCCTCGCGCTCGATGGCGAGCGCCCCCACGGCGCCGCGGCCCGCATCGAGCGGCAGCACGAGCCCGCGGATCGGGGTCGGGCCCCCTTCGGCCGGGGCGCCGAGCCGGGGATCGGAGCGCAGGTCCTCCACCCACACGGGCCGGCCCGTGCGCTGCGCCAGGCCGGCGGCCGAGCGCTCGTCGAAACCCGGCCCGGATGGCACGGCCACGGGGGCCCGGCTCTCGTCCTCGGCCGTCACCACGAGCCCCACGCGCTGGGCGCCGAGCGCCGCCCGCACTCCCTCGGCCACGGACTCGAGCCGCTCCTCCAGCGGGACCTCGCGGCCCAGGCTGCGCTGGATCTCGAGGACGGCCCGCAGCCGCGCCGCGCGTCCCCGCGACGCGTCGACCAGCAGCCCGACGAGCCAGCCAACGCTGACCGGCGTGACCAGCGAGACGAGCCCGTCGAGCGTACGGGAGCCGAGTCCCATTCGCTCGATGGCGGGCAGCACCAACGGCGCCTGGAGCAGGCCCGCCAAAAGCCCGATCAGCCCGCCGCCGGCCGCGCCGGCGCCGAGCGCGGCCCACAGCGTGGGAACGAGGTAGAGGTGGCGCACGGCCGAGGGCGGTCCGGCGCCGTCGGCCGCCATCGCCGCCGTGATCAGGGCCAGGAGCAGAAGCTGCACCGCGATCACGGCGCCAGGAGCCGGTAGGCGGCGAAGAACACCACGGTGGCTGAATAGCCCGGCAGCAGGCTGCCGCTCCATGCGCGCAGCGCGCAGCAGCCGACACCGAGTAGCGCCATGTAGAAGACGGCACCCGCGCGGACCTCGACGGCGGACGCGAGCGCCGGATCGAGCAGGTAACGCGCCACACCCACCGCCGTGGCGAGGGCGGCGGCGGGCCAGAACCGCCAGCGGCGCCACCAGCGCGAGAAGAGCGCGCCGCGGAAGAGCCACTCCGCCGTGAGCGCACTGATGCCCACGTCGTAGCCGACTGCCGACAGATACGCGCCCGCGTTCGCGACCCGCACCCCGTAGCCGAAGGTCAGCGACGAGGTGACGAGCAGATGCGCGCCCAGAAAGATCCCGACCCCGAGTCCGGCGGTCAGCGGCAGCAGCCCCTTGGGCCACGCGAGGCCAATCCGGCGCAGCTCCGCGTGGCCGCGGCTCACCCCGACGAGCACGAGCGGCACGAGCAGAAAGGCAGCGACGCCCCAGGAGCTGAGGCGATTGCCGACCGAGGCCGCCAGGAACGCCGCGGCCATGCTGAGCGCCGGCCGAGGCCAGCCGGGACGACCGTCGGTGGCGAGGATCCAGCCCACGGCGAAGAAGCCGGCGTGGAGGATCGCAGCCGCTGCCGACCGCCCCAGTCCCGGGGGCCCGCCGCCCTGGAGCTCGATCCACAGGCCCGCGGCCGCGCCGAGGAGCGCGGCGCCGGCGGCCAGAGCGCACGGCGCCGCGATGGGGGCCCCGTGGCCTCGGCGCGCGGCGTCAAACGGCGCGCTCAGCAACAGCATCGGCGAGAATTTCGACACAGAGCGTCGTCAGGCGCTCGTCGAGCGTCTTTCCCGCTTCCGCCAGCAGGCGCTCCAGCGCCTCGCCATGCGAGAGGCCCGGCCGATATGGGCGGTCCGAGGTCAGCGCGTCGTACACGTCGGCGACGGCGACGATGCGCGCCCCGAGCGGGATCATCTCCCCGCGGAGCCCGTCGGGATACCCGCTCCCGTCCAGGCGCTCGTGATGGTGGCGGAGGATGATGGCGCCCTCGTCGAAGAACTCCAGCGGCGCGACGATCTGGGCGCCGGTCACCGGATGCCGGCGCATGATCTCCCACTCCTCGGGCGTGAGCGGCCCCGGCTTTTTCAGGATGCGCTCCGGCACGCCGATCTTGCCCAGGTCGTGGAGCAGCCCCGCCTGGGCGATGGTCTCCGCCGTCGCGCGTCCGAGCCCGATTCCCAGCGCCATGCGCCGAGCCAAGCCCGCCACGCGCTCGGAATGCCCGCGCGTGTAGGTATCCTTGGCCTCGAGCGCATTGGCGAGGCCCAACAGGCTCTGGAACACCGCCCGTTCGAGCCGCTGGTAGGTCTTCTTGACGTCGGTCGCGCACTGGAGCGACTGCTGGTAGGCCGCCCGCAGGCGGTCGCGGGTCTGGGTCAGCTCGCGCTCGCGCGCCAGCGACGCTTCGTACAGCACCTTGAGGTCGCGCGCGTACGACAGCGCCTGCGAGAGCGCTACCTCTCCGGCCACACCAGCGCCTCCGGCACGAGGGAGCGGACCAGGGTCAGGAGGGCGAGCGGTGAGAAAGGCTTGGTCAGGTACTCGTCCGCGCCTGCCGCCAGCCCGCGAGCCCGGTCCTCCGCCTGGCCCGCGGCGGTGAGCATGACGATGCGCATCTGGGCGCACTCGGGGGCCTGCCGCAGGCGGCGGCAGACCTCGAGCCCGCTCAATCGCGGCATCTGGACGTCGAGCAGCGCCAGCTCGGGGCGCGCCGTCCGGGCCATCTCGAACGCCGTCAAACCATCGGCGGCCTCGATCACCCGGACATCGTCGTCTTCGAGCGTGAACCGGACGAGCTCGACAATGGCGGGTTCGTCATCCGCCACCAGGATGGTCGTCATGACCTACCGACAGTGCGAGAGCGATGCCAAGACGGGAGGGACGGCGAATCAGGCGGTTGGCTGAAGCACTATCGGATGGGTGCCACGAAGACTGTGCAGCGGGGCGGTGATCCTGCACCCAGACGGCGGCACCGTCCGGGGACTCGCGTCCGTGCCTAGTGGCTGCCCCGGCCCGCTACCTGGAGCCGCGCCAGCGCGCGTTGAAGCGCGGCGAGCGCGCGGGTGTAGTCGATCTCCTCCTGGCTGCCGCTGGGGTTCTTGCCCGCCAGGCGCTGCTCGGCCCGCTGGCGCGCTCGCTCGGCCCGCTCCCGGTCGATCTCCTCGGGCCGCTCCGCGTGCTCCGCCAAGATGATGACGCGGTCGCCGCTCACCTCGGCGAAGCCGCCGATCACCGACAGGCGATGCTCCTCCCGGCCGTGCCGGTAGCTGACCTCGCCGCTCCCTAGGGTCGTGAGAAACGCCGCATGGCCGGGCAGCACCCCGAAGTAGCCCTCGGAGCCGGGCGCGACCACCTCATCGGCGTCGGTTGACACCATCTGGCGAGTCGGCGTGGCCAGCTCGAAGCGCATGCGGGTTATTTGACCTCGCCCATCTTGCGCGCCTTTTCGACCGCCTCGTCGATGCCGCCGACCATATAGAAGGCCTGCTCCGTCAGGTCGTCGTGCGCGCCGGCGACGATCTCCTTGAACCCCCGGATCGTATCGGCCAGCTTGACGTAGCGTCCCTGCTGGCCGGTGAAGGCCTCGGCCACGAAGAAGGGCTGGGACAGGAAGCGCTGGATCTTCCGCGCCCGGGAGACGGTGAGCTTGTCCTCGTCGGAGAGCTCTTCCATGCCGAGGATGGCGATGATGTCCTGGAGGTCTTTGTAGCGCTGCAGCGTCGACTGCACGGCGCGGGCCGTCTGGTAGTGCTCGGCGCCCAGGATGGCCGGGTCGAGGATGCGGGAGGTCGAGGCGAGCGGATCCACCGCCGGGTAGATCCCGAGCTCGGCGATCTGGCGCGAGAGCACGGTGGTTGCATCTAGGTGGGCGAACGCCGTCGCCGGCGCCGGATCGGTGATGTCGTCGGCCGGCACGTAGATGGCCTGCACCGAGGTGATGGAACCCTTCTTGGTCGAGGTGATCCGTTCCTGGAGCGCGCCCATCTCGGTGCCGAGGGTTGGCTGGTAGCCGACGGCCGAGGGCATGCGGCCGAGGAGGGCCGACACTTCCGACCCCGCCTGGGTGAAGCGGAAGATGTTGTCAATGAAGAGCAGCACGTCCTGCCCTTCTTCGTCGCGGAAGTATTCGGCGGCGGTGACGCCGGTCAGGCCCACGCGGAGCCGCGAACCCGGCGGCTCCGTCATCTGGCCGAAGATGAGCGCCGTCTTCTCGATGACGCCCGACTCTTTCATCTCGTGCCAGAGATCGTTGCCCTCGCGCGTCCGCTCCCCCACCCCGGCGAATACGGAAATGCCGCCGTGCTGCTTGGCGATGTTATTGATCAGCTCCATGATCAGCACGGTCTTGCCGACCCCGGCGCCGCCGAACAGCCCGGTCTTGCCGCCCTTGGTGTACGGCTCGAGCAGGTCGACGACCTTGATGCCGGTCTCGAACATCTCGACCTTGGTGGACTGCTGCTCGAACGACGGGGCCGGCCGGTGGATCGGGTAGGTCTTGCTGGTCTTGACGGGCCCCATCTTGTCCACGGGCTCACCGGTGATGTTGAGGATGCGGCCGAGCGTCTCCTTCCCGACGGGAATGGTGATGGGCTGGCCGGTGTCGACCACGGCCATGCCCCGGGTGAGTCCGTCCGTGCCCGCCATGGCCACGGCGCGGACCTGACTCTCGCCCAGGTGCAGGGACACCTCGAGCACGAGCTTGGAGGAGTACGCGAAGATGTCGGTGCTGCCCGCGCCCGGGACCTCCAGGGCGTTATAGATCGACGGCAGCTTGCCGGGCTCGAACTCCACGTCCACCACCGGCCCGATCACCTGAACGATTTTCCCCTGATTCATGAAAGGCTCCTTAGCGTGGCCCGCTACGCCTCGACGGCCTGTCTGAGGGCTTCGGCGCCGCCGACGATGTCCAGGAGCTCCTTCGTGATGCGCTCCTGGCGCGCCTTGTTGTACTGGATGGTCAGGATGCCGATCATCTCCTTGGCGTTCTTGGTCGCCGCCTCCATGGCCGTCATCCGCGCCCCGTACTCGCCCGCGACCGATTCCATCAGGGCCCGGTACACCTGGGTGGTGACGTGCCGAGGGAGCAGCGCGGCCAGAATGCCCTCGGCGCTCGGCTCGTAGATGTAGTCGCCGCCGACCGCCGGCGCCGCGCCCGCCGCGGGGGCGGACTCGATGGGCAGCAGCCGCTCGCGCCGGACCCGCTGGACCGCCACGGAGCGGAACTCGTTGTAGAGCAGGTGGACTTCGTCCGCCTCGCCCGCCAGGTAGTCCTGCATGAGCTGGCCGGCCAGCTCCTGGGCGTGCGAGTAGGCGAGCCGGTCGAAGAAGCCGAGCATCTCCGACTTCACGGTCCACTGGCGCCGACGGTAGAAGTCCCGCGCTTTCTTGCCGACCACCACCAGGGTCACGTCGGTCTGCCCCGGTTCGCGGAGGAAGCCGAGGGAAGCGCGGAGCACGTTCGAATTGAAGGCGCCGCAGAGCCCCTTGTCCGCGGTGATGATGACGAGGCGCCGCCGCCCGGTGGCGCGCCGGGCCAGCAGCGGGTGGGCGTCGTCCCCCGCCCGCCCGACCAGGTTGGACAGCAGCTCGGCCATCTTGATGGCGTAGGGGCGCGCCTCCACGATGCGCTCCTGAGCGCGGCGCAGCTTGGCCGCCGCCACCAGCTTCATGGCGCGGGTGATCTTCTGGGTGGATTCGACCGAGCGAATCCTGCGCCGGATGTCTCTGAGCGTGGCCATGGGGGTCCCGGTGCTACGCGGCCTTGATGCCCCGAGAGGCGAGGAACTCGGCCTTGGCCTCCCCAAGCGCCTTGGCGAGCGCCTCGCGCAGCTCGTCGGTCAGTTCCTTCTTGTTTGCGATGTCGGACGTCAGCCGCGGATGCTTGCGCTCGAGGAAGGGGTACAGAAACTCCTCGAAGGACTGGATCTGGTCCACCGGCACGTCGTCCAACACCCCCTGAGTCCCGGCGAAGATGATCGCGATCTGTTTCTCGACCGTCAGCGGCGCGTACTGCCCCTGCTTCAGGATCTCCACCATGCGCCCGCCGCGCGCCAGCTGGAGCTGGGTCGACTTGTCCAGGTCGGACCCGAACTGGGCGAAGGCCGCCAGCTCGCGGTACTGGGCCAGGTCCAGGCGCAGCTTGCCCGCGATCTGGCGCATGGCCTTGATCTGGGCCGAGCCGCCGACGCGAGAAACCGACAGGCCCACGTTGACGGCGGGCCGGATGCCCGAGAAGAACAGATCCGACTCCAGGTAGATCTGGCCGTCGGTGATCGAGATCACGTTGGTCGGGATGTAGGCCGCGACGTCACCCAGCTGGGTCTCGATGATCGGCAGCGCGGTCAGCGAGCCGCCGCCCAGCTGATCGTTGAGTTTGGCCGCCCGTTCGAGCAGTCGAGAGTGGAGATAGAACACGTCGCCCGGGTACGCCTCGCGCCCCGGCGGCCGGCGCAGCAACAGTGAGAGCTGCCGGTACGCCGTGGCGTGCTTGGACAGGTCGTCGTAGATGCACAGGGCGTGGCGGCCGGAGTCGCGGAAGTACTCACCCATCGCGCAGCCGGCATAGGGCGCGATGTACTGCAGCGGCGCCGACTCCGAGGCGGAGGCGATGACCACCGTGGTGAAGGCCATGGCACCCGTGTCTTCGAGCACCTTCACGACCTGGGCCACGGTGGAGCGCTTCTGGCCGATGGCCACGTAGAAGCAGTACACCCCCTGCCCCTTCTGGTTGATGATCGTGTCCACGCCGATGGCGGTCTTGCCCGTGCCTCGGTCGCCGATGATCAGCTCGCGCTGGCCGCGCCCGATGGGGATCATGGCATCGATGGCCTTGAGGCCGGTCTGCAGCGGTTCCTTGACCCCGAGCCGGTCCACGACGCCGGGGGCATAGCGCTCGATGGGGCGGAACTCCTTGGCGTCGATCGGCCCCTTGCCGTCCACGGGCTGGCCGAGGGCGTTGACCACGCGGCCCACCAGCGCCTCCCCGACGGGCACTTGGGCGATGCGCTTGGTCCGAGTGACCGGGTCGCCTTCCTTGATCTGGGTGTCGGCGCCGAGCAGCACGGCGCCCACGTTGTCCGCCTCCAGGTTCAGCACGAGGCCGTACACGTCGCCCGGGAACTGCAGCAGCTCGCCGGCCAGCGCCTTCTCCAGCCCGTAGATGCGCGCGATGCCGTCGCCGACCTCGATGACGCGCCCGGTTTCTTTGAGGTCGATCTCGGCCTCATAGCCCTGGAGCTGGCGTTTGATGATCTCGCTGATCTCGCCCGCCTTGATCATGTGCTATCCCCTTGCGAGCCGCTCGCGCATGCGCGCGAGCTGCCCGTCGAGACTGCCGTCGAGAATGAGGCTGCCGACCTGGGCGACAAAGCCGCCCAGCAGCGTCGAGTCCACGTGCTCTTCGAGGAGGATGCGCTTGCCGAGCGCCCGCTCCAGCCGAGCGCCGAGCTGCCGCTTCTCCTCGTCGGTGAGCGCCACCGCCGAGCGCACCTGGGCGCGGGCTTGGCCGAGATCTTCGTCGACCAAGGCCTGGAATGCCGGGACGATCTCTGGCAGATGGTCCATCCGGCCGCGCTCGGCGACCAGCCCCAGGAAGTCCTGGACGAGCTTGCCGCAGCCGGCCTTCCGGGCGACGGCGACGGCGATGCCGCGCCGGTCCCCGGCCTTGATCCAGGGCCGCGTGAGGGCGTCGCGGCCTTCGGGCTCGGCGGTGAGGACGCCGAGGAAGCTCGCGAGCTCCTGGCCGACCGCCGGCGCGGCGCCGGACTCGAGGGCGATCATGTGCAGCGCCTTGGCGTAGCGCCGCGCCGTCCCTTCCCTCGCCCGCATGCGCTAGCCGACCTTCTCGACGCGAGCGATGGCGTCGGCGACGATGCGCCGGTGGTCCTCGTCGCGGAGGCTCTTCTTGATCACGCGCTCCGCCACCGCGATCACCAGGTCGCTCACTTCCTGGCGCAGCTCCTGCTTGGCGCGGCGGACGTCCTGGGTCATCTCGGCGCGGGCCGATTCGACCAGCCGGCCCGCCTCGGCGCGGGCCGCGTCGACGAGCCGGCGCTGCTCCTCCGCAGCCTCCTTGAGGGCCGCGGCGCGGATGGCCTGGGCCTCGGCGTGCGCGGCCTGGATCTTGGCCGCGTGCTCCTCGCGCTCGCGCTGGGCCTCGGCCCGAGCGGCTTGGGCCTCGTCGAGCGACTTCCGGATGGCCAAGGCGCGCTCCTCCATCTTGCCGACCAGCGGGCGATACAGCAGCTTGCCAAGCAGCAGAAGCAGCAGGCCGAAGTTCACCATCTGGATGATCAGCGACTTGTCCAGATTGATGAGCCCGCCCCCGCTTTCCGAAGCGAGCGCCAGCGACGGCAGCAGAGCGAGTAAGAGCGCAGCGGTGGCGAGGACTCGACTCATGGTGAATTCTCCGGCCTAAACGAGATTTTGTGAAATTAAGAACAAACGTTACAGAAGTATCACGCAGCCGCGAAAACTGTCAAGGGGCTTCGGGCCCGCGGCGGGCAATTACGCCCCCGCCCACAACGAGGTCGCCCTGATAGAAGACGACGGACTGGCCCGGAGCCGGGCCTCGCTGGGCTTCGGCGAACCGAACCCGGACCTGCCCCTGCCCTGCCGGCTCAATGGTGGCGGGCGCCGGCGTGTGGCTATGCCGGATCTTGGCCGCGACCTCCAAGGGTCCGTCAAGGCTCGGCTGCGATATGAAGTTAACCTGCTCGGCCCAGATCTCCCCGACCTCGACCTCCTCAGCCGCGCCCACCACGACGGCATTCCGATCCGGATCGAGGGCCGTGACGTAGCGTGGGCGGGCACCGGTGATCCCAAGCCCCCGTCGCTGGCCAATGGTGTAGTTCGCCAATCCTCGATGCTCTCCAAGCACCGCCCCCTGCCGATCCACGATCGGCCCCGATCGGAAGGCGTCGGGAATGCGCCGCCGGAGAAACCCTCGATAGTCGTCGTCCGGAATGAAACAGATCTCCTGGCTCTCGGGCTTGTCGGCGGTGACGAGGCCCAAGGCCCGGGCCTTGGCGCGCACCTGCTCCTTGGTCAGTTCGCCCACGGGAAACCGTGCCGCGGCGAACTGGGCCTGGCTCAACGGCCACAGAAAGTCCGACTGGTCCTTTCGGGGATCTCGGCCACGCCAGAGCAGATACCGTCCCGAGGCGCCATCAAATGTGATCCGCGCGTAGTGGCCCGTCGCCACCGCGGTCGCGTCCCAGGCTCGCGCGCGTTGAAGCAGCGAGCCGAACTTGACGTCGCGGTTGCACACCACGCACGGCACCGGCGTGCGTCCCGCCGCGTACTCGCTGGCGAAGTTCGCGATCACGGTCTCGTCGAACTCCCGCTCACTGTTGAGGAGGTAGTACGGGATGCCGAGCCGGCGCGCCACTTGGCGGGCGTCGTCCACGGTCTCCGGCGAGCAGCAGCTGCCGAACTTGCGGGTCGCTTCCTCCGGCTCCCGCCACGGCCAGACCCGCAGCGTGATCCCGATCACCTCGCAGCCCTGCTCGAGGAGCAGCGCTGCCGCGACCGAAGAGTCCACCCCACCGCTCATTCCGACGACGATCCGCTCACTCATGCGCGCCAGCCGGTCTCCGAGCCTACGCCTTCGCGGACGTGATCAGCTCGGCCAGGCGGTCCAGCTCCTCCCGAGACGTGTAGGCAATCTCGATGCGGCCGGCGCGCTCGTTGCCAATCAGGCGCACCCGCGTCGCCAGAGCCGAGCGGAGGGCGTCCTCGAGCGCCGCGAGCTCGGGGGAGCGGCGGAGCTGGCGGCGCGCGGGCCTGGCGCGCTTGGCCTGAACGCCCTCCTCCGTGGTTCGCACCGACCACGAGTGAGCCAGGATCTCCTCGCGCAGCTTGAGCTGATCCGCGGGGGAGGTGAGGGAGAGGAGCGCGCGCGCATGGCCCATCGTCAAGCGTCCCGCACGCAGGTCGGTCTGGATCAGCTCAGGCAGCTTCAGCAGGCGCAAACAGTTGGCGATGCTGCTGCGGTCCCGGCCGACACGGTGCGCGAGCACCTCTTGCGTCCAGCCGAACTCAGCCAGGAGCCGCTGGTAGGCCTCGGCTTCCTCCATCGGGTTCAGGTCTTCCCGGAGCAGGTTCTCGACCAAGGCCAGCTCGAGACATTCGGCATCGGTGGCTTCGCGAATGACTGCGGGAATCCGAGTGAGCCCCGCCATCTTGGCGGCCCGCCAGCGCCGCTCCCCAACGACGAGCTGGTAGCCTTGCCCGAGGCGCCGGACAACTACGGGCTGAAGAACTCCGGACTGGCGAAGAGAAGCCGAAAGCTCACGTAAGGTCTTGTCATCAAAGGCTTTTCTTGGTTGATTCGGGTTTGGAGTAATCGAGTCGATGGGCAGGTCGGTGGTGGCGCCTGCGAGATCGGGCTCCGAGGTGGAGGACAGAAGGGCTCCGAGCCCGCGGCCCAGTCCGTGTCGGTTAGCCATGCGCGAGCACCTCCTTGGTGAGTTCGAGATACGCCGTGGCCCCGGATGACCGGAGGTCGTAGAGCATGATCGGCTTACCGTGGCTGGGGGCCTCGGTGAGTCGGATATTGCGGGGGATGATCGTAGTCAGAACCTGGGCGCCAAGATGCTGCTGCACCTCGGCCTTGACTTGGGCCGCAAGGCTTGTGCGGCCGTCGTACATCGTGAGCACGATACCTTCCACCTTGAGGCCGGGGTTGAGGCGTTCCCGAACCAGAGTGATCGTCCTGAGAATATGCGCCAGCCCTTCCATGGCGTAGTACTCGCACTGGAGGGGCACGAGCGCCGAATCCGCCGCGGCGAGGGCATTGAGCGTCAGCAGGCTGAGCGAGGGAGGACAGTCGATGACGATGTAATCGTACTGGCTCGATATCGAGCCCAGGGCGTGCTTGAGCCGTCGCTCGCGGTCCTCGGACGTCACGAGCTCGATTTCCGCTCCCACCAAGTCGATGTCCGAGGGAATGATCGACAGGAGTTTCAGGTCGGTGGGCCGGACGGCCTGGGCGATGGGCACCCCTTCCAGGAGGACGTGGTAAATCGTGTGGGCGACTTCCTTCTTGCTGATTCCGAGGCCAGTCGTCGCATTGCCCTGAGGGTCCAGATCGATGAGGAGGGTCTTCTTCTCGGCCAGAGCCAGCCCGGCGGCCACATTGATCGCGGTAGTCGTCTTGCCCACTCCGCCCTTCTGGTTGACAACCGCAATGATTCGGCCCACTTGCCCCCCTTGGTGTTCCACGTGGAACAGTTCCACGTGGAACATTACCCTAGGATCCGCTTGGTTTCAAGCCTCTTTGGAGGCCACAAACAGTACCCGGCTTAGCCCGAGCGCGGGGTAGGGCACCCGCTCCCAGCGACTCAACATGCCGGCATGTGCTGGCGGCACGGCAGGGGGCTGGGGTGGGCCGGGAGCTAAAAAGATCCCGCCTGGCCTCAGGTATCCGGCAACAACCGGAAGCAGCTTCCGCATTGGGCCTACCGCGCGCGCGACAGCAACATCGAATCTCCCAATTAAATTAGGTAATTGAGTGATGATATCTTCCGCTCTGCCCTCCAGAATCTCCATGTCCTCCAATCCAAGTTCGCGCCTGAGGGCAGCGAGAAAGGAGACCCTCTTTCGCTTGGCCTCAATGAGGGTCAGGGCGATCCGGGGCTCGACAATCCGCAGGGGGACCCCAGGGATCCCGGCCCCGGCTCCGATGTCGACCATCCTGAGAGGTCCCCGGGGCAGAAGTGGAAGGAGCAGAAGCGAGTCTTGAAAGAGGCTTCGGGCGATTTCCCTCGGCGAGTCGAGGGCCGTCATCCGGTGAACGCGGTTCCACTGGAGCAGAAGATCGAGGTAGCGCGCGAAGCGCGCGCGCTCCTCGCCCGAGGCCGGCCGCCCCGTGAGCGCGCGGATCGCGGCCGCGAGCGGCTCCAGCGGATCTCGCGGGCGGGCGGGCACGGCTATTTTCCGAGGGGGAATCGGGCGACGATCCGACCGGACAGGGCGGGGGAGGATGGCGGGAACGCCGCCGGCCTCACGCCTTCTTGGCGGCGCGGACCGGCGCGTTCTCCGTCTTGCCGTGCCGCTCCATGTATTTCTGCTGGCCGATCTGGAGCACGTTGGAGAGGGTCCAGTACAGCACCAACCCGGATGCCATGGAGAGGAAGAAGTAGGTGAACAGGATCGGCATGAACATCATCATCTTCGCCTGGCGCGGGTCACCCATGACCGGCGTGATCTTCTGCTGGATGAACATGGACACGCCCATGAGAATCGGCAGCACATAGGTGGGGTCCGCCCCGGCCAGGTTGCAGATCCACACGTCTTGCCCGCCGAGCAGGGGAAGCCACCGCGGCGCCTCGCCGAAGCAGATGAAGGGCTGATTCTGCAGCTCGGCCGATACCGAGAGTGCGACGTACAAGGCGATGAAGACCGGAATCTGCACGACCATGGGCAGGCAGCCGCCCAGCGGGTTGACCTTGTGCTGCCGGTAGAGCGCCATGGTCTCCTGCTGGATCCGCTGCGAGTCGTTCTTGTACTTGGAGCGAAGGGCGTTGATCTGCGGCTGCAGGGCCTGCATCGCCTTCATCGAAGTCATGCTCTTCACGGTGAGCGGGAAGAACACCAGCTTGATCAGCACCGTCAGGAGGATGATCACAATCCCGTAATTCCGAGTGTACTTATAGAGCCATTGCATGAACTCCAGGGTCGGCACGACGATCCACTCCATCGGGATGGTCGGCACGCCCCACTTCTGGGCCCACGATTCGAGGAATGGGAATCCGCCGAAGTAAATCGCCTTCTCGAGCCCGACGCCGAGCGCCTTCAGGCGATCGTACTCCATCGGGCCAAGGTAGCTCCGCACGCGTCCCTGCCATGCCTGACCAGGCGCGAGCGCAGACACTGTGACCCGGACGCCGATTTCCGCGGCCTTCGGAGCCTTTCCTTCCTTTCCCGCCGGGTCGGCGATTCTCGCTTCGGTCACCTTGATGTCGGGCGCGCCGGGTATCACGGCGGTCAGGTACACACCGTTGGCCCCCACTGGCGCCATGGCGCTCTCGAAGGCCGTCCACCGGCCGGCGCCGACGACGTCCTGCGCCTGGGCGAGACTCTCGCGGCGCGCCCAGAAGGCTCCGCTCTCGAGCCGGACCACATGGAGCGGGCGGGGCCCCTTGAAGTTCTCCTCCAGATCTTTCGACCGTTCGACCGGCGCCGTCCAGTTCAGGGCAAGCCCCGCGCTCAGGGGCACGCGATGCCGGTTCTCGACTTTGATTTCCCGATCGACCACGTAACTGTCGGCCCGGAACCGGAGTACCTGGGTCACGCGAAGCCCGAACCCATCGTCCCCCACGAGGCGCAGTTCGCCCTCTGGCCGTTCCGTGTCGAGCTTCAGGGAGTCTCCTGTAATGGCGAACGCCAACACCCGCGGAGCCTGCCCGGGGGTGTACACGGTCAGTCCTTGAGAGCTGATGACCCCGGGCAGGACCATCGGTTTGTTCCCCCGGTACCGCAGCTCCCAGGCCTGGATGGCACCGCCCACGCTCCCGATAACGGCCCGATACAGAGGCGTCTCTACCACGACGGACCGCTCGGGAACCTGTGGGAGATCTTTCCCGGGCAGGGGAGGTGGGGGACTCGAGACGGGCGGCGGCGGGCTCGGCGCGGCCGCCGGCGCCATCGGCGCCTCGGCCTTCTGTGGAGCCGGAGCCTGCTTGGGTTCCTGCGGCGTCACGAACAGGAACTGGTAAACCAGCAGCAGGCCCGCCATCAGCATGGCGGCGACGATCGCTCGCTTCTCCATTAGGCTCCCGGTGTCTGTGGTGGCAGGTGCGGGGGCGGCGGATCGTACCCTCCGGGGTGCCACGGGTGGCAACGCCCGATCCGGCGGACGGTCAGCCACCCGCCGCGCATGAGCCCGTGGGTGATCAACACCTGCCGGCTGTAATCGGAGCAGCTCGGCTCGAAGCGGCACGCAGGCGGCAGGAACGGGCGTATGAGGTTCTGGTACCCGCGCACCACCAGCGCGGCCGCACGGCCGACTGCCGTCACGAGCTGCTCCTCCCGGCGCGCGCCAGGGCCTCGACGATCCGTTCCATTTCCCCCAACAAATCTCGGAACGGCCGCGTCAGGGCAGTGGGACGCGCGATGAACACGACCTGAACACCGTGGGGGAGAGCCGCCTGGTGGTGCCGGTACGCCTCGCGCAACCGCCGACGGGCGCGGTTGCGATCCACCGCGCCCCGCAGCTGGCGGCTCACGGCGAAGCCGGCCGCGCGGCCGGGCTGGTCGACACGCCACAGGGCGACGAAACTCGTGCTCTCTTCCCGCTTGCCCCGCTGGAACAGGGCTTGGATGTCGGCCGCCCGGCGGAGCCGTTCGCGGCGGGGGAGCCTCAGCGCGGCGCCGGACCGGCGGGCCACGTTTCGGCTAGACGGTCAGCCGCTTGCGCCCTTTCGCGCGCCGCCGCTTGAGCACCTTGCGCCCGCCCTGTGTCTTCATCCGCTCTCGAAAACCGTGCGTCTTCTTCCGGCGGCGCACATTCGGCTGAAACGTCCTCTTCATGGAGAATTCCCCCCTCTCGCTCGCAGAACCACCGTAGTCTACTGACCACTCCTCGGCAAGTCAAGGCGCGCAACCCTCTTGCGAGGACGTTTCGCGCTGTGGTAAGGTTCGCACTCCCACGCTCCACGCGAAGCGGGCCCGGGCTGGCCGGCGCTCCTGCGAGGAACGAGGCTCAGGGCTAGCGGTTCCCCGTTCGCTCTCGGTTGACACGATGACAGGTTGCGACCTGGTCCGCCGCAGCGCCGGTTCGAAATGCCAGCCCAGCCGAATCGCCCAAGCTTATCCACACCTGTGGATAACTCTGTGTGTAACTTCCCTCCCCAGGCTCGGACAAACTATCGAAAATGCTTGACTCCTTGTGGCAGCGGCTCCTCGCTACACTTGAGGGCAAGCTGCCCGATACGGCCCTCGACTCCTGGCTGCGGCCCTGCCGGCTGGCCGCGATCGACGGCGATATCCTTCGCGTCGCAGCCCCGAACAAGTTCACGCGCGACTGGCTGACCCAGCACCACGTCGCCGCGCTCGAAGCCGCCGCGCGCGATGTGCTCGGCGGCGCCCCGCGCGTCGTCATCGAGCTCGACCGTGAGCCGGGGCGCGCCGCGCCCGCGCCAACCGCGCCCAGCGCATCCGCGCCGGCCGCGCTTGCCACGGGCCTGTCCTCTCGCTACACGTTCCAGTCCTTCGTCGTCGGCAACTCCAACCAGTTCGCCCAGGCGGCTTGTCAGGCAGTCGCGGAGCTGCCCTCCAAGGCCTACAACCCGCTGTTCATCTACGGCGGTGTCGGCCTGGGCAAGACCCACCTGTTGCACGCCGTTGGCCACCAGATCGCCCGCCTGTATCCGACCATGAAGCTCCTCTACCTCTCCTCGGAGCGGTTCACCAACGACCTGATCAACGCCATCCGCTACGACCGCACCGCGGAATTCCGGGCGAAGTACCGCACCATCGACCTACTCCTGATCGACGACATCCAGTTCATCTCGGGGAAGGAACGCACCCAGGAGGAGTTCTTCCACACCTTCAACGACCTCTACGAAGCGCGGAAACAAATCGTCGTCTCGTCCGATTCCGCGCCAAAAGAAATCCCCGAGATTGAGGAGCGGCTCCGCTCCCGCTTCGAGTGGGGGCTCATCGCAGACATCCAGCCCCCCGACTTCGAGACGCGCGTCGCCATTCTCAAGAAGAAGGCGGAGATCGAGCGTGTCCGTCTGCCCGACGACGTGGCGTACTTGATCGCGTCCCGCATCAAGGCGAACATCCGCGAGATCGAGGGGTCGCTCACCCGCATGGTTGCCTTCTGCTCGCTCAGCGGCCGCGAGATGAGCGTCGACTTGGCCCAGGAGGTCCTCTCCGATCTCTGGGGGGAGGAAGAACGCATCATCACGGTGGAGCACATCCAGCGGAAGGCGTCGGAGTTCTTCGGCATCAAGCTCTCCGACATGCGGGCCAAGAACCGAACCAAGGCCGTGGCCTTCCCACGCCAGATCGCCATGTACTTGGCCCGCCAGCTCACCCACATGTCGCTCGCAGAGATCGGCCGCGCCTTCGGAGGCAAGGACCATACCACCGTTCTCCATGCGGTCGACAAGATCCAGGCGCTGCTCCGCGAAGATCCCAAATTCAAGAAGACTCTGGACACACTTACCCAGAGCATCAACCTGTGATCCCAGCGGCCCGGCACTCAATCCACGATCCTGTCCACAATTTTCGCGCGTCCAACATCCTTCCGTTCAATGCGTTTCCGCGCACTCCGCGCTACCCACACCTCCGCCTCCTCTTACGACGACTGATTTTGATGTTTTCTTACTTACCTCAATAACGGAGGCTTTTATGGAAGTCCATGTGGATCGCGATGCGTTTCTCCGCGGGCTCCAGATGGTACACAACGTGGTCGAGCCCCGCCAGACGCTGCCCATCCTGGCCAACGTGCTGCTCGAGGCCCAGGGGGACACGGTGCGGATGACCGCCACGGACCTCGAGGTCGGGGTGCGGGTGTCGGCGCCGGCCAAGGTGGCCGCGGCCGGGGCCATCACGATATCGGCCCGGAAGCTCATGGAGATCGTCAAGGAGTTGCCGGCGGCACCGCTGTCCCTCAAAGTCCAGGAGAACGCCTGGGTGGCGCTGCGGTGCGGCGGAGTGTCCTACAAGCTCGTGGGGCTTACCCCTGAGGATTTTCCGGCGGTGGGCGACGGGGCCGGGGCCAGCTGGATCACCGTCGACGGCAAGATGTTGCGCGACATGCTGACCCAGACCACCTTCGCCATCTCCCACGACGAGAGCCGCTACGCGCTGAACGGAGTGCTCTTTGTCGTGCGCGACACGGAGCTGCGGCTGGTCGCGACCGATGGGCACCGGCTGGCGCTGGCGGTTCGCGCGCTGCCCGCCGGGGCGCCGGCGGTGTCCGGTATCGTGCCTCGGAAGGCCGTCCAGGAGATCGCGCGCATTGTGGGCTCCGGGGAGGAGGTCCAGATCACCGTCGGAGAGAACCAGTTCATGCTGCGAATGCCCAATGTGCTGCTGATCGCGCGGCTGATCGAAGGGACGTTCCCGAATTACGAGCAGGTTGTCCCGAAGGCGCACCCGCACCGCATCACGATCGCGCGAGGGGCGCTGACGGCGGCGCTACGGCGGGTCTCGGTGCTCTCGGAGGAGCGCACGAAGCCGGTCAAGTTCGTTCTGTCATCGGGCGTCCTGAAAATGACCGCGTACAGCCCGGATTTCGGGGAGGCCGAGGAGCAGGTTGAGATTCAATACGCCGGCGAGGAGATCACGATCGGATTCAATTCCCGCTATGTGCTGGACGCGCTCGGAGCGCAGACGGGCGAGCAGATCATTCTCGAAGTAAAGGATGGATTGAGTCCCGGAGTGATCAAAAGCTTCGAGGAAGACGGTGCGCTCTGTGTTATTATGCCCATGAGGATTTGACGTCCCATGGGAGCGGAAATCGGTGCATTTTGAATGGATAGAATTCTCCGATTTTCGTAATTTCGAGACCCTCTCCCTCACTCCCGCTCCGAATCTCAACGTCCTGACGGGTCCCAACGCCCAGGGGAAGACCAACCTCCTGGAAGGGCTCGCGCTGCTCCTGGTGGGACGCTCGTTCCGCGGCGCCCGGCCCGCCGACCTGCCCCGCTGGGACTCGGCCGGCGCCGTGTTGAGCGGCGAGCTCAAGCGCCTCGAGACAGTTCGGACGCTCCAGCGAGCCGTCGGCCGGCGTGAGGATGGGGCATGGGCGGTGACCGGGGACGGGTGCCCGTGGGCCCGCGCCATCCCGTTCGGCTGGCAGGACCTGGCGATCCTCGCGGAAGGGCCTCAGGCGCGGCGCAACTTTCTTGACGGCTTCGCGGGCAAGCTCTACCCCGCCCACCTGACGGCCCACGCCCGCTACCGGCAGATCCTGGCCCGGCGGAACCATCTCCTCCAGGGCGGTCTCGATCCGGCGACTCTCCGCGCCCGGCTTGCGCCGTGGAACGAGCAGCTGGCCCGCGTGGGGCTCGAGCTCTTGGGCCGGCGGCGCTCCGCCTTGGCCGCCTTGGGGCTGGAGGTAGCCCGGTTGTACCCCCGGCTGGCGGGGGGCGGGGAGGTCCGGCTGGAGTACCGGTCGGCGCTGGGCGACAGTCCGACCGAGGAAGGGTTCCTTGCGGCCCTCGAGGCTCGCTGGTCCGAGGAGCTGCGACGGGGGCAGACGGTAGTCGGCCCCCACCGGGACGATCTGCTCATCGAGGTCGACGGGCGTGATCTGCGGGTGTTCGGGTCGCGCGGTCAGCAGCGGCTCATGGCGCTGGCGCTCCGGCTGGCCGAGGCCGGCCCCGTCGCTGAGGCGGTCGGCAGCCGCCCGGTCCTCCTCCTCGATGACGCCCTGTCTGAGCTGGATCCCATGGTCCAGAGCCGGGTCCTCGAGCACATCGCGGGCGCGGGGCAGGTGTTTCTGACCACCGCCGAGGCCTTGCTCCCGGACGCCGCCGGTGCCGCGTGGTGGGAGGTGAACGGCGGGCGTGTGCTGAACACCAACCTCGCGGGCGTGAGAGGCGCGGCATGACGGCCGAAACCTATACCGCCAGCGACATCAAGGTCCTCGAGGGACTCGAGGCGGTTCGTAAGCGCCCGGCCATGTATATCGGCGATACCGGTGCCTACGGGCTCCACCACCTGGTGTACGAGGCCGTGGACAACGCCGTGGACGAGGCCATGGGCGGCTTCTGCGACAACATCAAGGTCATCCTCCACTCGGACGGCTCCTGCTCGGTCGAGGACAATGGCCGCGGCATTCCGGTGGACATCCACAAAGATAGCGGGAAGTCCGCGGTCGAGGTGGTCCTGACCACGCTCCACGCGGGCGGCAAGTTCGAGCACTCGGCCTACAAGGTCTCGGGCGGGCTGCACGGCGTCGGCATCTCCGTCGTGAATGCGCTCTCGGAGTGGCTCGAGGTGGAGATCCGCCGCGGCGGCAAGCTGTGGACCCAGCGCTACGAGTACGGTGTCTCGACGGGCGAGTTGACGGCGGGCGAGAAGACGACGAAGCACGGTACCATCGTGCGCTTCAAGCCCGACTCCAAGATCTTCGAGGAGACCTCGTTCTCGTTCGACACGCTCTCCAACCGCCTGCGCGAGCTCGCCTTCCTGAACAAAGGACTCAAGATCGTCATTGCCGACGAGCGCGACGAGCGCAGCCACACCTTCCTGTACAAAGGCGGCATCGTCGAGTTCATCAAGCACCTGAACCAGAACAAGACGCCGATCCACCCCAAGGTGCTGTTCTTCGAAGGCAAGAAGGGCGACATCGAGGTGGAGGTCGCGATCCAGTACAACGACGGGTACCAAGAGAGCCTCTTTTCCTTCGCCAACAATATCAACACGCGCGAGGGTGGCACCCACCTGACCGGATTCCGCGCGGCGCTGACCGGCAGCATCTCGAACTATGCCAAGGCGAACGGCTACCTGAAGAACTTCAAGGGAGACGTGAGCGGCGACGACGTTCGCGAAGGGCTGACCGCCGTCGTATCAGTGCGAATCCCCGATCCGCAATTCGAAGGCCAGACCAAGGCGAAGCTCGGGAACTCGGAGGTGAAAGGTCTCGTCCAGCAGATCGTAAACGACCGGCTGGCCGAAGCCTTCGAGGAGGACCCGGCGACGGCGCGGAAGATCGCCGACAAGTGCGTGCGTGCCGCCCAGGCCCGGGAGGCCGCGCGGAAGGCCCGGGAGCTGACGCGCAAGAGCGGGCGGGACGACGAGGGGCTGTCGGCAAAGCTGGCGGACTGCTCGGAACGCGAGCCGCAGTTCCGCGAGCTGTTCCTCGTCGAGGGCGATTCGGCCGGCGGGTCGGCGAAGCAGGGGCGGGACCGGAAGACACAGGCCGTCCTTCCGCTCCGCGGCAAGATCATCAACGCCGAGAAGGCCCGCTACGACAAGGTCCTGTCCCACAATGAAATCCGGCTGCTCATCTCGGCCATGGGGACGGGTATCGGGCCCGAAGAGTTCGACGTGTCGAAGCTGCGCTACCACAAAATCATCCTGATGACCGACGCCGACGTGGACGGCGCGCACATCCGGACCCTACTGCTGACCTTCTTCTTCCGGCATATGGTGTCGGTGATCGAGGCGGGGCATCTCTTCATCGCCCAACCGCCCCTCTTCAAGGTCAAGAAGGGCCGCGCCGAGAAATACTTGATGAGCGAGCGCGAGATGGAGGAGTTCCTGCTCCAGCAGTGGGTCGTGAAGGCGAGCGTCAAGGTGCCGGGCAAGGCCCAGCCCCTCAAGGAAGACGCGCTCCTTGAGACGCTCAAGCGGGTCCTGGAATTCCGGACGCTGTTCGGGAAGTTCTGCCGGCGCGGGGTCCCGGGCGCCATCCTGGACGGGCTGCTTCGGAAGAGGTTCAAGGCGACCAAGCGCGGAGTCCACGACGCCGAGATCGCGGCGGCCGTTGAGGAGGTGGCCAACGAGCTTCCCGGCTGGGCGGGGCGCGTGGCGGGCGGTGACAACGGCGACGCCACGATGATTCACATCGACGGGCCGCAGCCCGTGCAGTTCAGCCCCGACCTGCTCAAGTCTCCCGACTATACCCAGCTCTTCGAGTGCCACGGGGAGATCGCGGCCCTGCACAAGGGACCATGCGCGGTCGTGGACGGTTCGGGCAGGGAAGTGCAGACCAAGAGCCTTGACGAGCTCGTGAAGACGGTGATGGCCTTCGCGAAGGACGAGGTGGACGACGTCCAGCGGTACAAAGGGCTGGGCGAGATGAACCCGGAGCAGCTCTGGGAGACGACCATGAACCCCGAGACGCGCACGCTCCTGAAGGTCACGGCGGAGGACGCCGTCGGCGCCGACGAGATGTTCACGGTGCTCATGGGCGACGCCGTGGAGCCGCGGCGGGAGTTCATCGAGAAGAACGCGCTGTACGTCGTCAACCTCGACATCTAGGAGCCCGACGCTTCCCTCATGAGCCCCGAACGCCAGACCCCGGTCCCGATCGAAGAGGAGATGCGGAAGTCGTACCTCGACTACGCCATGTCCGTGATCGTCGGGCGGGCGCTGCCCGACATCCGCGACGGCCTCAAGCCCGTTCACCGCCGCGTCCTGCACACGATGAACCTGATCGGCCTCAACTGGAATCGGCCGTACAAGAAGAGCGCGCGCGTGGTGGGCGACTGCATGGGCAAGTTCCACCCCCACGGCGACTCGGCGATCTACGAGGCGCTCGTCCGGATGGTCCAGGAGTTCTCGCTGCGGTACCCGCTGGTGGACGGGCAGGGGAACTTCGGCTCCATCGACGGCGACCCAGCGGCGGCCATGCGCTATACCGAGGCGCGGCTCGCCAAGATCGCCCACGAACTCCTGGCCGACATCGAGCGGGACACCGTCGACTTCGTCCCAAACTATGACGAGAAGGAGCGGGAGCCCACGGTCCTGCCCACCAAGGTGCCGAACCTCCTGGTCAACGGCTCGTCGGGCATCGCCGTGGGCATGGCGACCAACATCCCGCCCCACAACCTCTCCGAGGTCGTGAACGCGTTGATCAAGGTCATCGAGAGCCCGGACGTCAGCATCGACGAGCTGATGGAGATGGTCCCGGGCCCCGACTTCCCCACGCGGGGCTACATCTATGGCCGCCAGGGGATCCGCGAGGCCTACACCACCGGGCGCGGCATCATCACGCTGCGGGCCAAGGCCCACGTCGAGAAGATGCGGGGCGGGCGCGACGCGATCATCGTCACCGAGCTGCCGTACCAGGTGAACAAGGCGGCGCTGATCGAGAAGATCGGCGAGCTGATCCGGGACAAGAGGATCGAGGGGATCAGCGAGCGCCGGGACGAGTCGAGCCGCGAGGGCATGCGCGTCGTGCTCGAGCTGGGGCGCGGGGAGATCCCGCAGATCGTGATCAACCAGCTCTACAAGCACACGCCCATGCAGAGCACGTTCGGCATCATCATGCTGGCCTTGGTGGGACGCCGCCCGCAGGTGGTCACCCTCAAGCAGATGCTCCAGGAGTTCATCAGCTTCCGCCGGGAAGTGGTGACCCGGCGGACGAAGTACGACCTGGCCCGGGCCGAAGAGCGGGCGCATATCCTCGAAGGCCTGCGGAAGGCGGTCGACCACCTGGACGTGGTCATCCGCCTGATCCGGCAGTCCGAGAGCCCCGAGGCCGCGAAAGACGCCCTGATGAACCGCCTGGACCTCTCGGAGATCCAGGCCAAGGCCATCTTGGACATGCGGCTGCAGCGCCTCACCCAGCTCGAGCGCCACAAGATCGTGGAGGAGCACGAGCAGACGCTGGCGCTGATCGCGGACCTCAAGGGCATCCTGGCGTCGGCGCAGCGGCTGATGGGAATCATCAAGGAGGAGCTGGACGCCCTCAAGACGGAGTTCGGCGACGAGCGGCGCACCGAGATCCTCGAGGAGACGGCCGACCTCACCATCGAGGACCTGCTGGCGGACGAGGACATGGTGGTGACCATCACGCGCTCCGGCTACATCAAGCGGACCCACGTGGAGGCCTACCGCAGCCAGAAGCGCGGCGGCAAGGGCGTCACCGGCATGGAGACCAAGGAGGAGGACATCGTCGAGGACCTCTTCGTGGCCTCGACCCATTCATACCTCCTCTTCTTCACGAACCGGGGCAAGGTCCACTGGCTCAAGGTGCACGAGATCCCCGAGGGCGGCCGCCAGGCGAAGGGCAAGGCGATGGTCAACGTCCTGTCGCTGGGCGAAGGCGAGACCGTCGCCACCTGCGTGCCCGTTCGCGACTTCGAGTCGGGCGGCTACATCCTCTTCGCGACGAAGCAGGGCAAGGTGAAGAAGACGGAGCTGAGCGCCTTCTCCCATCCCCGGGCGGGCGGCATCCAGGCCATCACGCTGGAGGACGGCGATGAGGTCATGGCGGCGCGAAGGACCGACGGCCAGCGGGAGGTGCTGCTCTCGACCAAGAAGGGCATGATCATCCGGTTCCCGGAGGAGGAAGTGCGGCCGATGGGCCGCACGGCCGCCGGGGTGCGTGGCATCGACGTCGAGGAGGATGACCAGGTCATCGCCGCCGAGATGGTGCAGGAGGGTGTCACGGTGCTCACGGTCACCGAGCGCGGCTACGGCAAGCGGACGCCGCTGGACGAATACCGGCTCCAGGGCCGGGCCGGCAAGGGCATCATCGACATCAAGACCGAGGGGCGGAATGGCGCGGTCGTCGGCATGCTCCAGATCCGCGAGGGCGACGACATCCTGGTGGTCACGACCAAGGGCAAGATGATCCGCCTCCACGCCGACGACGTGACCAGCCAGGGCCGCAATACCATGGGCGTCCGCATCATCGACATCGAAAGCGACGACCACGTCGGCAGCCTCGCGCGCGTGGAGGCCGAGCACAACGGCAACGGCGGCGGGGAGCCATCAGCGTAGCCCTCGCCGGCGCGGTTGGCCCGGCGGGGCGGACGGAGGCCGCAGTTGCGGCCTCTTTTTTTGTCTCCCTCTCCCCGCCGGGGAGATGCAGTGCGAGCTGAGGGGCGGCCGCGATGCCGACAGGCACGCGCGCCACGAGGCGAGCGGTGATATGGTTCGAACGATAGGGTGAGAGGACCGTGCTCGAGCTCAGACTGATTCGCGAGGAGACGGCGGCCGTGGAGCGCGCCCTGGCGGCCCGCGGCGGCGACGTATCGCTCCGCCCCGTCCTCGACGCGGACGCCGAGCGGCGCCGGCTGGTGAAGGAGGCCGAGGAGCTCAAGGCCGAGCGCAACCGCGCCTCCGACGCCATCGGCCAGGCCAAGCGCCGCGGCGAGAATCCCGAGGCGGCCACGGCCCGCATGCGCGAGGTCTCGGACCGGATCAAGGCGCTGGACGCGCAGATCAAGGTCGTCGACGAGCGGCTCGAGGCCCTGCTGCTGGAGCTGCCGAACGTGCCGCACCCGAGCGTCCCCGTGGGCCGAACCGCGGCGGACAACGCCGAGATCCGCCGCTGGGGCGCCCCGCGGAAGTTCGCGTTCGAACCCAAGCCTCACGAGGAGGTGGGCGAAGCGCTCGGGGTCCTCGACTTTGGGCGGGCGGCGAAGATCGCCAAGTCGCGATTCGTGGTGATGTGGCGTGAGGCGGCCCTGCTGTCGCGCGCGCTCGCCCAGTTCATGCTCGATCTGCACACGAAGGAGCACGGGTTCACCGAAGTCTGGGTGCCGCATCTGGTGAACGCGGCGACGATGACGGGCGTCGGGATGCTGCCGAAGTTCGAGGAGCAGCTGTTCAAGACGCTCGAGCCCGAGGCCGAGCGGACGCTGTACCTGATCCCCACGGCCGAGGTCTCGCTGACCGCGCTGCACGCCGGAGAGATCCTGGCCGAGGCCGAGCTGCCGAAGCGCTACTGCGCCTCCACGCCGTGCTACCGGCGCGAGGCCGGGACGTACGGGCAGGACACCAAGGGCATGATCCGCCAGCACCAGTTCGACAAGGTGGAGTTGGTCAAGGTGACGACGCCGGCGCAGTCCTACGACGAGCTGGAGACCATGGTCCGGAGCGCCGAGACCGTGCTCCAGCGGCTCGAGCTGCCGTACCGGGTGGTCGCGCTCTGCTCGGGCGACCTCGGGTTTCAGTCCGCCAAGACCCTTGACCTCGAAGTCTGGCTGCCGGGGCAGGGCAAGTACCGCGAGATCTCCTCGTGCTCCAACTGCGAAGCGTTTCAGGCGCGGCGGCTGGACATCAAGTACCGGCCGGCCGGCGGGGGGAAGGTGGACTTCTGCCATACGCTCAACGGCTCCGGCCTGGCGGTGGGCCGCACCCTGATCGCCGTGCTGGAGAATTATCAGGAGACGGACGGATCGGTGACGATTCCGGCGGCGCTCCGGCCCTACATGGGCGGCCAGGAGCGCATCACGCCGCCGGCGAAATAGACGAGTTCGGAGGGGTGGCCGAGTCCGGCTGAAGGCGCCGGTCTTGAAAACCGGAATCCCGCAAGGGATCGGGGGTTCGAATCCCTCCCCCTCCGCCAATGGCGGGCCCCGGCCCGACTACGCCCAAAGTAGTCGCCGGGGCCCAAATCCTTTATACTCGTAAGGCTTCACAGTTTGGAGAGGTGGCCGAGTTGGCCGAAGGCAGCCGCCTGCTAAGCGGTTACAGGGGCAAAACCTCTGTCCCGGGTTCGAATCCCGGCCTCTCCGCCAAAGAGCGCCCTTAGCTCAGATGGATAGAGCGTCGGACTACGAATCCGAAGGTCAGAGGTTCGATTCCTCTAGGGCGCGCCATTTCGAGGCCAGGGGGGCCAGTGGGCCGGCCCCCCTGCCCTCAGGCTGGCCGCGCTGATGGGCCCGCCGAGCGACGGGCAGGACGCCGGGTTCATGGGGTTGGCCCTCGAGGAAGCGCGCCGGGCTGCGGCGCGGGGCGAGGTTCCGGTCGGCGCGGTGGTCGTGCTGGACGGCAAGGTGGTCGGCAGCGGGCACAACCAGCCGATCGGCGCGAGCGACCCGACGGCGCACGCTGAGATCGTGGCGCTCAGGGACGCGGGGCGGCACATGAAGAATTACCGCCTGCCGGGCGCCGTGCTCTACGCCACGGTGGAGCCGTGCGCCATGTGCTGCGGGGCGGCGATTCAGGCGCGGCTGGCCCGCGTCGTCTATGGCGCGGCCGATCCGAAGGCGGGCGCGGCGCAGAGCCTCTATCGCTTGCTGGAGGACGCGCGGCTGAATCACCACGTGGCCGTGACGGGCGGAGTGCGGAGCGACGAATGCGCCGCGCTGCTGACCGAGTTCTTTAAAGGCAAACGCGAATAAGGTTGGTCAGGAGGGGTGGCCGAGCCCGGTTGAAGGCGTCCGACTCGAAATCGGATAGGGGCGTAAGTCCCTCGGGGGTTCAAATCCTCTCCCCTCCGCCATTTTGGTTGATCGCGCGTTCAGATGTTGGGTAAGCAAGACCGGAGGGGTGGCCGAGTGGCCGAAGGTGCGGCACTGGAAATGCCGTGCAGGGGTAACCCTGCCGTGGGTTCGAATCCCACCCCCTCCGCCATTTTCTCGGATTTCCGCGTGGCCGTGCTAGACGGGGAGGTAGCGGTGCCCTGTAACCCGCAATCCGCTACAGCGGGGTTGAATTCCCTCTCGAGGGCCGCTCGTGTCGAATGAGCCGGATGGGACGGCGTTGAGGGTTGGGCCCCACGCAACGGGATGCGTCGAACCCCGCCAGGCCCGGAAGGGTGCAACGGTAAGGCGCCCCTCTCGTGTGCCGTGGGAGTACCTGACCGGAGCCGGCTCCATACGGCGGTCGCGGGACGGGCGGTTCGATTGAGGGTGCACGGTCATTTCTTCTCGGGCATGATCGGCGTATGACCTATCAGGTGCTGGCGCGGAAGTGGCGGCCGCAGGAGTTCGACGCGGTCGTCGGCCAGGATCCCGTCACCCGTACCCTCCGCAACGCGCTGGCCTCGGGCCGCGTGGCCCACGCCTACCTCTTCACGGGCCCGCGCGGCGTCGGCAAGACCACCACCGCGCGGCTGCTGGCGAAATCCCTCGCGTGTACCGAGCGGCCCGGCGCTGAGGCCTGCGGCCAGTGCCCGTCCTGCGCGGACTTCGTTTCGGGTGCGCCGGTGGATGTCATGGAGATCGACGCCGCCTCCAACACGAGCGTGGACGACATCCGGACGCTGCGCGAGAACGTCAAGTACGCGCCGGCCCGCAGCCGCTTCAAGGTCTACATCATCGACGAGGTCCACATGCTGTCGGGCCCGGCCTTCAACGCCTTCCTCAAGACGCTCGAGGAGCCGCCGGCCCACGTCGTCTTCATCCTGGCGACGACCGACCCCAAGCGGATCCCCGCGACGGTGCTCTCGCGCTGCCAGCGCTTCGACTTCAAGCCGATCCCGCCCGAGCTGCTGACGGCGAGCCTGACCGATATCTTGAAGCGGGAGCAGGTGCCCTTCGAGGCCTCCGCGCTTCCGCTGCTGGTCCGTGCCGCCGAGGGCAGCCTGCGCGACGCCCTCTCGCTCCTCGACACCGCTATCGCCTACGGCGAGGGCAAGCTCGACGAGGCGGGCGTGGCCCGGCTGTTGGGTTCGACCTCACCCGTCCATGTCCGCGGGTTTGTCGGGGCGCTGCTCGGCCGCGATGGCGCCGCGGCGCTCGAGGCGATCGACCGGGCCGCGGCGGCTGGTGAGGATCTGGGCGGTCTCTGCCGCGAGCTGGTCGAGACCGCGCGGCGGCTGCTGGTCCTCAAGGTCGCTCCGCAGGCGTCCTTCGCCGATCTCACCCCGGCCGAGACCGAGGCGCTCAAGAGCGCGGTGGCGGGGACAACGCCTGACGAGCTGGTCTATCTGCTGCGCGCCTTCCTCGAGGCCGATGCCGAGATGCGCCGGTCGCCCCACCCGCGGGTCGAGCTCGAAATCGCCGCGGTTCGGGCGACGCGCCGGCCCCAGCCGCAGGCGCTGGACGCGCTGCTGGCCAAGATCGAGGAAGCCGAGGCGCGGCTCCGGGCGATGCCAACCGGGGCTGCCGGCGCGCGGCCCACCGTCGTCCAGGAGAGCCTGCTCGACGCGCTCCCCGCCGCCGCGCCTGTCCAGCCGTCCACGCGCCCGCTCTCGGGAAGCAGCCGACCCGCGCCGGCCGGGGCCGCCATCGAGAGCGCCGCGGAGCCGGCCAAGGAGCTGGGCGAGGCGTGGCAGCGGGTCGTGGCGGAGGTCATGCGCAGAAAGCCGGTGCTGGGCGCGGTGCTCCAGCACGCCGAGCCGCTCCGCGTGAGCGAGGGCGTGCTCGCGCTCGGCCTGACCGCGAGCCCGTTCCATGCCGAGATGCTGGCGGACCGCGCCAACCGCGACCTGATCAACCAGGCGGTGCAGCAGCACGTCCCCGGGGCGCGCCGTTTCGAGCTGGATGCGGGCGGCGGGCTTGGCGCGTCGGCCGGCAGCGGGGCGCGCAGCCACCCGGCCGTCCAGGCGGCGTTGAGCGCATTCCAGGGCGAGGTGGTCGCCGTGCGTCCCCGCGTCCCCGAGGAAGGAGAGCCCCAGTGAAAGGCTTTGGCAACATCATGAAGGAGGCGCAGAAGCTCCAGGCCCAGATGGAGCAGCTCCAGGCCGAGGTGGCGAAGAAGAAGGTCGAGGCCACGGCGGGCGGGGGTATGGTCACGGTGGAGGCCAACGGCAAGCAGGAGATTCTCTCGATCAAGATCGACCGCGAGGTGATCAACCCCGACGACGCGCAGATGCTCGAGGACCTGGTGCTGGCGGCCTGCAACGAGGCGCTGCGCAAGTCCCGGGAGATGGTCCAGGCGGAGATGGGCAAGCTCACCGCCGGGCTCAAGATCCCCGGCCTGGGAGCCTAGCGGCGATTCATGGCCTATTACCCCGAACCGGTGGCGCGGCTGATCGAGGCGCTCCAGCGCCTGCCGGGCATCGGGCCCAAGACGGCCCAGCGGCTGGCCTTCTTCCTGCTCAAGCGTTCCGCCGCCGAGGTGGCGGTGCTCGCCGAGTCGCTGACCCAGCTCAAGCAGCTCATCGTCCACTGCTCGGTGTGCTTCAACGTGACCGAGGAGGACCCCTGTCGAATCTGCCGCGACCCCCAGCGCGACGGCCGCGCGCTCTGCGTGGTCGAGGAGCCCAACGACCTGCTGGCGCTCGAGCGGACTGGCGAGTTTCACGGCCGCTACCACGTCCTGCTCGGGGCGCTCTCGCCGCTGGACGGCATCGGCCCCGAGGATCTCCGGGTGCGGGAGCTGCTCGTGAGGCTCGAGGGCGACCGCGTCGAGGAGGTCATCCTGGCCACCAACCCGAGCGTCGAGGGCGAGGCCACGGCCATCTACCTGGCCAAGCTGCTCAAGCCCCTCGGCGTCCGCGTCACGCGCATCGCGCGCGGCCTGCCCGTGGGCGGCGACCTCGAGTACGCCGACGAAGTCACCCTGTCGAAGGCCCTCGAGGGCCGGCGCGAGATGTCATAGCGGCGCTTGGCGATTCGCCGACGCTATGATAGAAAAGAAGGCGTAGCGGTGCCCCGTCGGCGTTCCCCGATAGCTCAATGGTAGAGCATCCGGCTGTTAACCGGAGGGTTGCAGGTTCGAGTCCTGCTCGGGGAGCCACCCCTTTTCGGTAGGTCGCATCCAGGAAGTCCCAGTGGCCACCGTCAACTCTCGGGTTTGTCTCGAGTCACCCGCTCGACTAGCGCAAGTTGAGCGTCAAGTTGTTGACAGGTGGTGGGGTCGCCTCCATCATGTTCTAGGAGGTAGGACATGCCCCAAGTCAAGGCCGGTGTGTCCTGCGCCAAGAAGATCAGCGAGAGCACTGAGGAGTTCACCGAGATACCTAGCAATAAGGGCGTGTTCGCCATCATCGAGCTTCTGGATGCGGCGTACCGCCGGGGGCGGGCGTAGCGCCGTGGCGCGCACCCGAGTGTTCGATCTCGTGGCCCTCAAGCCGCGCGAGCCGGCGCTCGTGAGCGTGG
>JBGPZD010000078.1:0-11026 GCA_041493605.1 Methylomirabilia bacterium | reverse complement strand
TGCCGGTGGTGTCCGAGGGAGTCACCATGAAGGAGGCGATCGGCGAGATGAGCGCCAAGCGCCTCGGCATGACCACGGTGGTGGACGGACAGGGCCGGCTGGTCGGGATCATCACGGACGGCGACCTTCGCCGTCAGCAGCTTGCCCACGGCTCCCTCCTCGACCGCCGGGCGGGGGAGTGCATGTCCCGGGATCCCAAGCTGATCGTCGCCGACGACCTGGCGGCCCGAGCGCTGTCGGTGATGGAGGCCCACTCGATCACCAGTCTGGTGGTCACCGACGCGGACGGGCGGCCCGCGGGCGTGATCCACCTGCACGACATCCTCCGCGCCAAGATCGTGTGACTCCCGCCGGTCTTTCCATTCGGGCCGTCCGCATCCGGCTCCTGGTCCTCGACGTCGACGGCGTGCTCACCGATGGCGGGCTCGACTACGGCGCCGCCGGCGAGGAGACCAAGCGGTTTTTCGTCCAGGACGGGCTGGCGCTGGTCGCCGCGCGCCGGGCCGGGCTCGCCATCGCGGTGATCTCGGGGCGCGGCTCGGCCGCCGTCACGCGGCGGATGACCGAGCTGGGTGTCAGCGAGGTCCATCAAGGAGTCCAGGACAAGGTCGCCGCCCTGGAGTCGGTGATGAGGCGGCTCGGGCTGCGGGCCGCGGAGGTGGCCGTCATGGGCGATGATCTGCCCGATCTGGCGCTGATGAAGCAGGCGGGGCTCGCGCTGGCGCCCGCCAACGCGGTCGCCGAGGTGCGCCGGGCGGCCGATTGGGTCGCGCGGCGGGCTGGCGGCGCCGGCGCCGTCCGGGACGCCGTCGAGATGCTCCTCAAGGCTCGCAAGGACTGGCCTCCGCGCACGATCTAGGCGGCGCCCGCCGTTTGGGCTTTGCCTCGGTCGGGGCAGTGTGGTAACGTGGCACCGGGATTGCATATGCGTAAAGCCCCCTTCGCTATCCTCGCGTGCGTTGTGCTCTTTCTCTCGGTCGTGCTGGGCGTTATGCTCCACCGCTCCCGCGCTCCCAAGCGCATGGTCCAAGAGCCCGTGGAGACCCGCGCCGACTACCGGATCAAGGAGGTCCACCTTCAGGAGCAGACGCGCGACGGTTCGCGCTGGCAGCTGGACGCCGCGCTGGCCGAGAGCTTCCAGGGGGAGGGGCGGACCACGATGAAGAAGGTGACGATCCGGGTCGACCAGCCCACTCGCTCCTGGACCGTCACGGCGGACGAGGGTGATCTCGTGGACAACAGCAAGGACGTCGAGCTGCGCGGCAACGTGGTCCTGATCACGAACGACGGGCTCAGGCTCGAGACGGCGCGGCTGCGGTGGGCGGCCGCGGAGCAGCGCGCGTGGACGGACGATCCGGTGATCATCTACCGGCCCGGCGCCGTGGTGCGCGGCAGCGGCTTCGAGTCGCGGGTCGCGGACGAGACCACCGCCATCAAGGGCCGGGTGCGCGCGACCTTCGGCAAAGGCAATCCCCCCGGCCCCGACGCGGCGGAGGCGAAGAAATCGTGACGCGCGCCTTGGCGCTGGCCGTCCTGGCCGTCTGGCTGGCCGCTGCCCTCCCCGGCGCGGCGGCAGCGCAGTCCTCCCCAGCGACGCGCCGCCCGGCGCGCGAGGGCGCTCCGGCTCAGGCCCAGGCGCCGGCAAAGACCCCGGCCGCGCCCAAGCGGGGACCCGCCGACCCCTCGACACGGTCCGGCGGAGACAAGGACGCCCCGGTGGAGGTTTTGGCCGACCACCTCGAGAACCTCCAGAAGGAGGGACTCAATATCTTCAGCGGCAACGTGGTGGCCGCCCAGAACAGCTCGACCATGTACGCCGACCGCATGGAGGTGTACATGGACGCGCGGGGCGATCGTATCGTCCGCGGGGTGGCCACCGGCAACGTGCGCATCATCACCCGCGACTGCCGCATGGGCACCTCCAGGCGGGCCGAGTACTACGACGCCGAGCAGCTCGTGATCCTGATCGGCAACGCGCGCGTCTGGCGGGACGACAACGTGGTCACCGGCGAGCGCATCACCATGTACCTGGCCGAGGACCGCAATGTGGTGGACGGGGGCCCCGGCGGACGGGTCAGGGGCGTGTTCTACCCGAAGGCCCAGGAGCAGCCCAAGCCCGCGCCCGGCGCGCCCTGCGGCTAGCATGGAAGGCCTGATCGCCCAGAAGCTGCGCAAGCGCTTCAAGAACCGCGTGGTGGTCAACCACGTGAGCCTGGACATCCATCCCGGGGAGATTGTCGGGCTGCTCGGGCCCAACGGCGCCGGCAAGACCACCTCCTTTTATATGATCGTGGGGCTGCTGCGGCCCGACGGCGGGCGCATCTTCCTGGAAGGGCAGGAGGTGACCGACCTGCCCATGTACAAGCGCTGCCGGCTGGGGATGGGCTACCTGCCCCAGGAGTCGTCCGTATTCCGCAAGCTCACGGTGGAGGAGAACCTGCTGGCGATTCTCGAAACCCTCGATCTCTCCTACACGGAGCGGATGGCGCGGCTCAAGGAGCTGCTGGCCGAGCTCGACCTCACGCCGCTGGCGCGACACAAGGCCTTCACGCTCTCGGGCGGCGAGCGGCGGCGGCTGGAGATCACGCGCGCGCTCGTGAGCAGCCCGCGCTACCTGCTGCTCGACGAGCCCTTCACGGGCATCGACCCCATCGCCATCGGCGACATCCAGGACATCGTGGCGCGGCTCAAGGAGCGCGGCATGGGAGTGCTCATCACCGACCACAATGTCCGCGAGACGTTGGCCATCACCGACCGCGCCTACATCCTCCACGAGGGCCGCATCCTCGCCTCCGGCACCGCCACCGAGCTGGCCAACAACCCCAAAGCCCGAGAGATTTACCTCGGGGAGAAGTTCTCGCTCTAGGCGGGCCGGGATCCCCCAGCCATGAAACTGGCGCTTCGGCAGACCCAGCGGCTCGTGATGACGCCGCTGCTCCAGCAGGCAATCCAGCTGCTGCAGCTGTCCACGCTCGAGCTGGAGCAGGTGGTCCGCAAGGAGCTGGAGGAGAATCCGCTGCTCGAGGAGGTGCCGGTGGAGACCGCGGAGACGGCCGAGACGCCGGCCACCGCAAGCGCCTCTCCGGAGGCCGTCGAGGCGCCGGTGGAGCAGCCCGCCGAGCCCCCGTCCAAGGAGACGTCCACGATCGACGCCGAGCGCACGGACGACCTTCCCTTCGACCTGCCCGCCGCGCTGTTCGACGACCCCGGCGACGAGCGCACGCCCGTGTCCATGGAGGAGCGAGAGGACCTGCCCTTCGAAAACCTGGGCCGGACCGACACGAACCTCACCGAGCACTTGACGGAGCAGCTGCGGCTGAGCGCCGACGACCCCACGACGCTGCGCCTGGGCGAAGCCATCATCGGCAACCTGGACGACGGCGGCTACCTGCGGGCCGAGCTCGGCGAGATCGCCGAGGCCACCGGCACGAGCCCCGAAGAGGTCGAGGCGGTGCTCCGAATGGTGCAGGGCTTCGATCCCGCCGGCGTGGCCGCCCGCAGCGTGCAGGAATGCCTTCTCCTCCAGCTCACGGCCGACGCGGAGCCGGACCCGCTCTCCGTCGAGATCGTGGAGCGGTACTTCGAGGATCTCGAGCGCCGTCGCTACGCCGAGATCGCGCGGGCGCTGAAGCAGCCGCTCGACCGCGTGATGGAGTCGATCGAGGAGATCCAGGGGCTCGAACCCAAGCCCGGCCGGCGCTTCGCGGGCGGGGACTCGCGCTACGTGGTGCCCGACGTGACGATCCAGAAGGTCGGCGAGGACTACGTGGTCCTCCTCAACGAGGAAGGCATCCCGCGGCTGCGGGTGAACTCGCTGTACCGCTCGCTGCTCCGGCGCTCGGGGGACGAGGCCAAGCAGTATGTGGAGCAGAAGCTCCGCTCGGCGGTGTGGCTGATCAAGAGCATCGAGCAGCGGCAGCGGACCTTGCGAAAGGTGGCGCAGAGCCTCGTGAAGTTCCAGCGCGACTTCCTGGACAAGGGGCTGCCGCACCTGCGGCCGCTGGCGCTGCGTGACGTGGGCGACGACATCAGCATGCACGAATCGACGATCAGCCGGGTGACGACCAACAAGTACGTGCAGACCCCCCAGGGGCTGTTCGAGCTGAAGTTCTTCTTCCACAGCGGCATCGCCTCCGACAACGGTTCCATGGTGTCATCGGTGGCCGTGAAGAAGAACATCCGCGACATGGTGGCGGGGGAGGATGCGGCCAAGCCCCAGTCCGACCAGGAGATCGCCCAGGTACTCCGGACCCAGGGGTTGACCATCGCCCGGCGCACCGTGGCCAAGTACCGCGAGGAGCTCGGCATCCTGCCCTCCCACCAGCGGCGGATGCAGTCGAAGAAAAAATAGGGGGCCGGCGGATGCAGGTCATCATCAGCGCGCGCGGGCTGCCCGTCTCCCGGATTTACAAGGACGCCCTCGCGCGCCGCCCGGCCAGCGTCGAGCCCATGTTCCCGAAGATCGTGGAAGCCAAGCGCGTGCTGTCGAAGGGGACGCATCGCCGGACGGCGGCGCTGACCCTGATCGAGCCCCAGCCATGAGCCAGCCCTCGCGCACCCCTCTGGCCGACGAGGCGATCCGCTTCGTGATCATCACCGGGCTGTCCGGCGCCGGGAAGAGCTACGCCATCAAGTGCCTCGAGGATCTGGGCTACTTCTGCGTGGACAACCTGCCGACCACCCTCATCCCGACCTTCGCGGAGCTGTGCGCCCATTCGAGCCGGGGGATCCGGAAGATCGCGCTGGGGATCGATGTGCGCGAGGGCGAGTACCTGGCCCACATCCTCGAGACGCTCCAGGAGCTGCGCGGCAAGGGGCACGTGGCGGAGGTGCTGTTCCTGGAGGCAAGCGACGAGGCGCTGGTCCGCCGCTATCACGAGTCGCGGCGGCGCCATCCGCTGGCCGGGGAGGGGAGCGTGCTCGACGGCATCCGCGCCGAGCGGAAGACCCTCGCCCACCTGCGCGAGGCGGCCGACCGGATCATCGACACGTCGGCCATCACCGTCCACCAGCTCAAGGACCAGGTCGTCGAGTCGTATGGCAGCCGCGACAAGCGCGGCGCGCTCACCGTGTCGTTGATCTCGTTCGGCTTCAAGCACGGCATCCCGTACGACGCCGATCTGGTGTTCGACGTGCGCTTTCTGCCCAATCCTCACTTCGTGGACGCCCTCCGCCCCCTGGACGGGCGCGACCCGCCGGTGCGGGACTTCGTCCTCTCCCACGACGAGAGCCGGCAGCTGCTGGCGCGGCTCGAAGACCTCGTGCGCTTCCTGCTGCCGCTCTACCAGCGCGAGGGCAAGGCCTACCTCACCGTGGCCCTCGGCTGCACGGGCGGGCGGCACCGCTCGGTGACGCTGGTCGAATCGCTCCGGGACTTCCTGGCGGGTCTGGGCTTCGCGCCCATCGTGCGTCACCGGGACCTCGACCGTGAATGAAGGGCTTTCGTTTCTCTTCGGCGTCCATAACCACCAGCCCGCCGGGAATTTCGAGTTCGTCGTCGAGGATGCGGTCGCGCGGGCGTATCATCCGTTCCTCGCCGCGGTTGCCGAATGTCGCGGCTTCCCGATCACCGTCCACTGCTCGGGCGGGCTGCTGACCTTCCTGAGGGAGCGCGCGCGCCCGACCTTCGACCTGCTGGGGCGGCTGGCCGCCGACGGTCAGGTGGAGCTGCTCACGGGCGGCTTCCACGAGCCGATCTTGCCGATGCTGCCGGACCGGGACAAGGTTGGGCAGATCCAGGCCCTCAGCGAGTTTCTCCGCGCCCAGTTCGGCGCCCGTCCCCGGGGCATGTGGCTGGCGGAGCGCGTGTGGGAGCCGCATCTGCCGAAGGCGCTGCGAGAGGCCGGCGTCGAGTTCGTGCTGTTGGACGACGCGCACTTCGCCCTGGCCGGTGTCGAGCCGGAGTCGCTCGGCGGGTACTATCTGACCGAGGAGCAGGGCGCCACGGTCGCGGTGTTCCCCATCAGCCAGCGCCTGCGCTACCTCGTGCCCTTCGCCGACCCCGGCGAGACGGTGCGCTACCTGGAGCGCCGTCGGGACGCGGGGGCCGTGACGCTGATGGACGACGGCGAGAAGTTCGGCCTCTGGCCCGGCACGGATCGGCTGGTATACGGCGAGCGGTGGCTCGGACGCTTCCTGGACGCGCTGGGGCGCATCCCGTGGCTCACGGTCTCGACGTTCTCCCGCTATCTCGACGCCCATCGCCCGAGCGGCGCGGTCTACCTGCCCACGGCCGCCTACACGGAGATGGGCGAGTGGGCCCTGCCCGCGGCCGCCGCGACCGAGCTGGAGGAGGCGCGGGAGCGGCTGCGCGGGCTGCCCGACGGCGAGCGGCTGGCGCGACTGCTGAGGGGCGGATCCTGGCGGAATTTTCTCGTGAAGTACCCGGAGGTCGCCGACACGTACTGGAAGATGCTCGGGCTCTCGCGGCGGGTGAGCGAAGGGCTCGACCGGCGGCCGCGTGACGCGCGGCTGCTCCAGGCGCGGGAGCGGCTCTGGCGGGGCCAGGCGAATGACGCCTACTGGCACGGGGTCTTTGGCGGCTGCTATTTGCCCCACCTGCGGCGGGCGGTGAAGTCGGCCCTGATCGAGTGCGAGCAGCTGCTGTCGGCCGCGGAGCGCGAGCCCCGCGTCCGCTGGCGGTGCGAGGACGTCAACGGTGACGGGCGGCGCGAGATCGTGGTGCGGACGCGCGAGCTCGGTCTGACCCTGAACCCTGAGCGTGGCGGGACGATCACCGAGCTGGCGTATGCGCCCCGCGCCCTCGACGCGGCCGACGTGCTCACGCGGCGACCCGAGGCCTATCACGCCAAGGTGAAGGAGCGGCCCGGCGGGGCGGGGGACGGCGGCGTGAGGACCATCCACGCCGGGGCGGCGGCGAAAGAGGGCGGGCTGGCCTCACTGCTGGAGTACGACGCCTTCCGGCGCGCCTCGCTGCTCGACGCGTTCTTTCCCGAGGGCGCGGCCCCCGACCCGCTCCAGCCCTGGGGCCAGGCGCGGCTGGCGGTCGGGGAGCGGCCCATGGCGTGGGAGGTGAGCGAGTCCGCGGAGCGTCTCGAGGTCACGCTTCGGCTGGAGCGGCCCGACGGCCTGCCGCTGGGCATCCGCAAGACGCTGACGGTCACGCGCGACGGCGCCGCGCTCGAGATCGGCTACGGCCTCAGCTGGGACGGCGCCGAGCCCCTGGCCGGCCGGTGGGCCACGCAACTGAACCTCGCGCTCACGGCGGGCGACGCACCCGGCCGCCACTGGGGCCTTCCGGACCGGCCTTCGCTCGGAGGACGCGGACGTCGGGAGGGCCTCCAGCGCCTCGCCATGGTGGACGAGTGGGCCGGCGTCGAGCTCGCGCTCGAGTGGACGGGGTCCGCCGACATCGGCTGGGCGCCCGTGGAGACCGTGTCGCTGTCCGAGAGCGGCTTCGAGCGCATCTACCAGGGCTCGGCGCTGCTCCTGAGCTGGCCGGTGCGGCTCGAGGCCGGCGCGGTGTGGACCGCGTCGGCGCGCCTGGTGTTCGCGAGCGCCCGCGACCGGGATTTCCCTTGAGAGCCTCACGCCGCCGTGCTAGAGTTCCGTATTCGCCGTTCGCGGCACTACGCAAGGGAGGAACTGATGGCGCGTGAGGAGTACCTGTTCACGTCCGAGTCGGTGACCGAAGGGCATCCGGACAAGATCGCCGACCAGATCTCCGACGCGGTGCTGGACGCGATCCTGGCCCAGGACCCCACAGGCCGCGTAGCCTGCGAGTCCCTGCTGACGACGGGCCTCGTGGTCGTGGCCGGCGAGATCACGACCTCCTGTTATGTGGACATCCCCAAGATCGCCCGCGAGACGATCAAGGGCGTCGGCTACACGCGCGCCAAGTTCGGCTTCGATTACGAGACGTGCGGCGTGATCACCGCGATCGACGAGCAGTCGGGCGACATCGCCATGGGTGTCGACAGCCTGGGCGCCGGGGACCAGGGGCTCATGTTCGGGTACGCGTGCACGGAGACCGAGGAGCTGATGCCGCTGCCGATCATGCTCGCTCACAAGCTCTGCCAGCGGCTGAGCGAGGTACGGAAGAAGGGGCAGGTCGATTACCTCCGCCCGGACGGCAAGAGCCAAGTGTCGGTGCGCTACGTGGACGGCAAGCCCGTCGGCGTGGAGACCGTGGTCATCTCGACGCAGCACAGCCCGGACGTGACGCTGGAAAAGATCCGGGAGGACATGATCGAGCAGGTGGTCACACCCACGATCCCGAAGGAGCTCCTCGATCCCAAGCGCATCACCTATCACATCAATCCCACCGGGCGCTTCGTGACCGGCGGGCCCATGGGCGACACCGGCCTGACGGGGCGGAAGATCATCGTGGACACCTACGGCGGCTCGTGCCCTCACGGGGGCGGCGCGTTCTCCGGCAAGGATCCGACGAAGGTGGATCGGTCGGCCTGCTACATGGCCCGGCACGTCGCGAAGAACATCGTGGCCGCCGGGCTGGCTGAACGGGCGCAGGTCCAGGTGGCCTACGCCATCGGGGTCGCCGACCCGGTCTCGATCATGCTGGACACCTTTGGCACCGCGAAGATTCCCACGGCCAAGCTCGAGCAGATGATCCGGCGGCACTTCGACTTCACGCCGGCCGGCATCATCAAGTACCTGAACCTGCGCCGGCCGATCTACAAGAAGACGGCCGCCTATGGTCACTTCGGCCGCAGCGAGCCCGAGTTCACCTGGGAGCGCACCGACCGGATCAAGGACCTCCGCGACGACGCCGGGATCTGAGGCCGGCGGCTGAACGCCATTCCGAGGCCCTGCGGCCGACCCGGTCGGTCACGGGGCCTCTGCGCGAGAGACGCCAGAGAAAGGACGAGTTCATGACGGACCATGACGTGAAGGATCTGTCACAGGCCGCGGCCGGCAAGCTGAAGATCGAGTGGGCCGAGCACTCGATGCCGGTGCTGCGGCAGGTGCGGGAGCGCTTCACGAAGGAGCAGCCGCTCAAGGGGATCCGCCTTGGGGCGTGCCTGCACGTGACGACGGAGACGGCCGTGCTCATGATCACGCTGAAGGCCGGCGGCGCCCAGGTGGCGCTGTGCGCGTCCAACCCGCTCAGCACCCAGGATGACGCGGCGGCCGCACTGGTGACGGAGTACGGGATCCCGGTCTTCGCGCAGAAGGGCGAGGACAATAAGCGCTACTACAGCCACCTCGAAGCGGTCCTCCGGACCCGGCCTCAGGTGACGATGGACGACGGCGCCGACCTGATCTCCCAGCTGCACGGCGAGAACAACACGGGGACGAGCCTGGCCGCGGGCGTCGTCGGGGGCACCGAGGAGACGACCACCGGGGTCATTCGCCTGCGGGCCATGGAGAAGGAAGGCGTGCTGGCGTTCCCGGTGATCGCGGTCAACGACGCCGACACCAAGCATCTCTTCGACAACCGCTACGGCACCGGACAGTCGACCATCGACGGGATCCTGCGGGCCACCAACGTCCTGCTGGCCGGGAAGGCGGTGGTCGTGGCCGGCTACGGCATGTGCGGGCGGGGCGTCGCGGCCCGGGCCCACGGCATGGGCGCCCGCGTGATCATCACGGAAACCGCGCCGATGCGGGCGCTCGAAGCCGTGATGGACGGCTACCAGGTCATGCCCATGGCCCAGGCTGCGGAAGTCGGAGACATCTTCGTCACCGTGACTGGCAACCTCTCCGTGGTCCGCCACGAGCACTTCGTCAAGATGAAGGACGGCGCCATCCTGGCCAACTCGGGGCACTTCAACGTCGAGATCGACCTGGAGTCTCTGGCCAAGCTGGCCCAGTCCCGCCGCGCGGTCCGTCCCTTCGTCGAGGAGTTCGTGGTCAAGGGCGGCAAGCGGATCTACGTGCTGGGCGAGGGCCGCCTGATCAACCTGACTGCCGCCGAGGGGCACCCGGCGGTGGTGATGGACATGAGCTTCGCCAACCAGGCGCTGTCGGCGGAGTACATCGTCAAGCACGGCAAGGGCCTCGAGAAGAAGGTGTACGTCGTCCCTCGGGACATCGATCTCGAGATCGCGCGCCTCAAGCTGGCCTCCATGGACGTCCAGATCGATTGCCTCACTCCCGAACAGGAGGCGTACCTCTCCTCCTGGACCCACGGAACCTAGAGGCGCCCGAGCGTGCCTCGACACCTCCCGGGGGCGTCCGCGGTCGGAGCGCGGCGCCCACGCTTTGGCCTCTGGCTGCTCCTGGCGGTGCTGGCGCTCGCGGTCGTGGGCCAAGCCGTCCCGCTGTACACCGACTGGCTCTGGTTCGGGGAGGTTGGCCTGACCCAGGTGTTCACCACCCGCCTGGCATTGGGCGGCTGGCTGTTCCTCGGCGTCGCGGCCGTGGTCTTCGTCTTCCTCTTCCTGAATTTGTCGATCGCCGCCCGCACGGCGGCCCCGGACGTGCTCTGGGAGCTGGAGGACCAGCTGGGACTGCCGGGGCGGGCCATTCTCGAGCCGCTCGTGCGCCGGTTGCTGCTGCCCGTGGTCGGCGTCATCGCGGTCGTGTCGGGGGCGCGGGCGGCGGGGGCGTGGGACACCGTGCTCACGTACCGATACGCGGTGCCGTTCGGCCGCGTGGACTCGCTGTTCCAGCGCGACGTGGGCTTCTACGTCTTCGAGCTGCCGTTCTGGCGGCTCCTGTACGGGTGGACCACGACCCTGGTGATCGGGACCATCGTCCTGGGCACGGCGGTCTACGTGCTCCAGCGCAGCCTGGTCCTGACCGCGCAGGGCCCCCGGCTCGCCGCCGGCGCCCGCACGCATCTGCTTGCGCTCGGCGCGCTGCTCCTCGCCGTGAGAGGCGCGGGGTTCTGGCTCGACCGCTACGACCTGCTCTACTCGCCCCGCGGCGTCGTGTTCGGCGCCTCGTACACCGACGTTCACGTGTCGCTGCCCGTGCTCCAGCTCCTCGCGGTCCTGGCGCTGCTCTGCGCGGCCGCCTGCGTCCTCCAGATCTCCCGGCCGGGCTGGTTCTTCCTGGTCGCCGGGCTCGTGGTCCTGGCTGTCACGTGGGTGGTCGGCCT
>JBGPZD010000086.1:0-9113 GCA_041493605.1 Methylomirabilia bacterium | reverse complement strand
GCGGTTGCGCTGTTCTTCACTGAGCGCGTCATGAAATACCTCGTCGACCACATCATCAGGGTCAAGCCCGTCTTCACCACCCCGACCGAGGCCTTCTGGACGTACATGAAGGTCGCGATGATCATGGGGCTCTTCATCTCGATGCCGGCCATCCTCTATCAGGTGTGGAAGTTCGTCGCGCCGGGCCTGCACAGCCACGAGAGGAAGTACGCGGCCCCCTTCATCCTGGTCAGCTCGCTGCTCTTCCTTCTGGGCGGCGCGTTCGCCATTTTGGGTGTGGTCCCCTTTGCGATGCAGTTCCTGGTGAACTTCGGCCAGCAGCAAGGGCTGCAGCCGATGATCTCCATCTCGAGCTCGATTGACTTCATCCTCAAGTTCACGCTGGCGTTCGGGCTGGTGTTCGAGCTGCCGGTGGTCATCACGATTCTCAGCATGATCGGCGTGGTGACGCCCAAGTTCCTCTCCAAGAACCGCAAGTACGCCATCCTGATCAACTTCATCATCGCGGCGATCCTGACGCCCACGCCGGACATCTTCAACCAGACCCTGATGGCGGCCCCGATGTGCGTGCTCTACGAGGTCGGCATCATCTGCGCCCGGATCTTCGGCCGCAACCGGCGGGCCAAGCCGGAGGCCGCGGCCGCCTCGGAGGAGACCCCGGCCGCATGAGCCCGCTGGAGTTCTCCGCGTTCGACCTGCCCGAGCCGGTGCGCGCGGGCATCCGCGACGCCGGCTTTGTCATTACCATGCCGATCCAGGAGAGCGCGCTGCCGCTGGCGCTCAAGGGCAAGGACGTGGCGGGCCAGTCCCAGACGGGGACGGGGAAGACGGCGGCCTTCCTGATCGCGGCCTTCACCCGCTGCCTGCGCCACCCCGCGCCCGCCAAGAGCGGGCCGACGGCGCCGCGGGTGCTGATCATCGCGCCCACGCGCGAGCTCGTCGTCCAGATCGAGTCGGACGCGCGCCTGTTGGGGGCGCACACGGGGCTCCGCATGCTGGCGGTCTACGGCGGCATCGACTACAACAAGCAGCGCGAGGACCTGCGGGAGGGCTGTGATCTCCTCGTGGGCACGCCCGGCCGGCTCATCGACTACCTCAAGCAGCACGTCTGGTCGCCGGGCCGCGTGGAAGTGCTCGTCATCGACGAGGCCGACCGATTGTTCGACATGGGCTTCATCGCCGACCTGCGATTCATTCTGCGCAAGCTGCCCAAGCCCGAGAAGCGGCAGTCATTCCTCTTCTCGGCGACGCTGTCGTTCCGGGTGATGGAGCTGACCTGGGAGTTCATGAACAACCCCACCCAGATCACGATCATGCCCCAGCAAAGGACCGCCGAGAACATCGACCAGGTGCTCTACCACGTGGGGCGCGACGAGAAATTCAACCTGCTGCTGGGGCTGCTGAAGCGCGAGGGCGGCAGCCGCATCCTGATCTTCTCCAACACGCGGGAGGAGGCGCGGCGCCTCGAGGACCGGCTGAACCGCAACGGCTGGCGGGCCCGGGCGCTCACGGGCGACGTGGACCAGAAGAAGCGGCTCAAGATCCTCAACGATTTCAAGGAGGGCGAGCTGCCGCTGCTGGTGGCCACGGACGTGGCCTCGCGGGGCCTGCACATCGAGGGCGTCACCCACATCGTCAACTGGGACCTGCCCCAGGACGCGGAGGACTACGTCCACCGCATCGGCCGGACCGCGCGCGCCGGCGCCTCCGGCAAATCCATCAGCTTCGCCGACGAGTCGAGCGCCCTCGCGCTGGAGCCCATCGAGAAGTTCATCGGCCAGAAGATCCGCGTCGAGTGGGCCGAGGACGACTGGTTCCTGCCCGAGATCAAGCCCACCAGCGAGGAGCGCCGGCGCTACGCCGATGAGAAGCGCGCGCGCATGGCGGCCCGCGGCGGGCGCCCCGGTGGCGGGCGCGGCGGCCCAGGCGGCGGCCACGGGCGGTCGGGCGGCCCCGGGCGCTCCGGCGGCGGCAGCGGCCGCCGCCACCGCTAGGGGTCAGGTCTTGAATTCGAGCATTGCCTTGAGGGTGCTTTCGTTCTCGGGTGACTGAACGCAGGCTCGAGCTGATTTTGCCCGAGCGCGAGCGGCGCTGGGCCGCGGCGCTCGCCGCGGGGCTGACCGATCTCCTCTATGTGCCCGGCCCGGGCTTCGCCTCGCCGCTCGACCCGGGGCTCTATCGCTCCACCTTCCTTCTCCTCCTGCGTGACGGCCCGCCGCTCCGGATCAGCTCCCTCGTGGTGCCCGCCTTCGGCGCCGAGCTCTGCCGCCTGCGCGTCGAGCCCCTCCAGAGCATCCGCATCGAGCGCCTGGGCTCATTGTTCGAGCCAGCGCGCCGCGGCCTGATCTTCGCCATGTCCGCCGACCGGCGGACAAGTACCGCGCGCCCGCCCGACCAGCCCGGCTGGTGCTACGAGGGCCCGCCGCTCGGCACACGCTTGGGAGCGATAACGCGCGTGAGGCTGCTGACGGAGCGCGCGACCGGCCGCCTGGCCGGCGAAGAGATCGGCTGGGTCGCCGACCGCGGCGTGGCGCTCACGGGCGCCGACGGGCAGGAGAGCCTGCTGCTGGCGACGCCGGAGGCTTCGGAGCAGGCCGCCTTTTTGCCGGCGCCGGGGCTCTACCGCGCGCTCATCGACCGGGCGGCGCCGGTGACGCCGGGCGCGACGGTGAAGGAGCTGCTCGGCTACGGCGACTGGGACGGACCGCTGGACGTAACGGTGGAGCTGGAGCCGCTGTAGGGGTCAGGTCTTGAATTACGACATTCGCGGCTTCACGAGCGTATTGCAGTGGATACGTCTTGAGCGGCGGCTGGCCATGGAGGTAACGTCGGATCATGGCACGGCCGCTTCGTGTGGAGTTCCCGGGCGGGATTTATCACGTCACCGCCCGCGGCAACGGGCGCCAGCCGATTTTCGAGGATGACGCCGACCGCGGGCGCTTCCTGACGGTGCTCGCGTCCGTGGTGGGGCGATATCACGTCCTCTGCCATGCCTACTGCTTGATGGGGAACCATTACCACCTGCTGGTGGAGACCCCAGAGGGCAATCTCTCTCACGCCATGCGGCAGCTCAACGGCGTGTACAGCCAGGGCTTCGGCCGGCGTCACGGACGCCCCGGTCACGTGCTGGAGGGTCGCTTCAATGCGCAAATTGTCGACCGGGAGGGTTATCTGCGCGAGGTCTGCCGCTACGTCGTGCTCAACCCGGTCCGGGCCGGCCTCGTCGCCCATCCGGGACAGTGGCCCTGGAGTAGTTACCGCGCCACAGTGGGCGAGGCGCCTGTGCCTCCGTACCTGACGGTGGACTGGGTGCTGGCGCTCGGAGAGACGACCCTCCGCGCGACAGCGGAGCGCCGATACAGGCAGTTCGTCGAAGCGGGGCTGGCAGAGGCGGCCGATGCGCTGGATCGCTTCAGCTCAAGGCTCGTGGTGGGCGGCGACGCGTTCCTGGCGCAGTTGCGCGCGCGAGCCCACGCCGCAACCGCGCTCGTCGAGGTTCCGCGGGCGCAGCGATTCGCCATGCGTCCTGCGCTGGCTGCACTCTTCGCGGGTGTCTCGTCAAGGGATGACCGCGATGCCCGCTGTGCCCTCGCGGTCCGCGATCACGGCTACACGATAAAAGAGGTCGCTGATTTCCTCGGCCTTCACTACTCGACGGTGAGCCGCGCTCTCTCGCGAGGCGACATACCACGCCCCGGGTCCGGGATGCTGGATTTCAAGACCTGACCCCTCTAGAAGCGGCGGCGGCCGCTGAGCTGCTGCTTGCGCATGCGAAGGGATTTCGGGGTGATCTCGAGCAGCTCGTCCTCGCGGATCCATTCGAGCGACTGCTCGAGGTTCATGGTCCGCGGGGGCGTCAGGCGCACGGCCTCGTCGGACGTGGACGAGCGCACGTTGGTCTGCTTCTTTTCCTTGGTGATGTTGACGTCGAGGTCACTGTCCCGGGTGTGCTCGCCCACGACCTGCCCTTCGTACACCGGCTCGCCGGGGCCGAGGAACAGCACCCCGCGCGGCTGGAGATGGTCGATGGCGTACGACGTGGTCTTGCCCGTGCGGTCAGACACCAGCGCGCCGTTGGCGCGATGGGGGATGTCGCCCTGCCACTCGTCCCAGCCGTCGAAGAGGTGGTTGAGCAGGCCGGTGCCGCGCGTGTCGGTGAGAAATTCCGAGCGGTAGCCGATCAGCCCGCGGGCGGGGATGCGGTACTCGAGCCGCACGCGCCCCGTGCCGTGGTTGACCATCTTGAGCATCTGGCCCTTGCGCGGGCCGAGCTGCTGCGTCACGGCGCCGATGAACTCCTCGGGCACGTCCACGACCAGGTGCTCCATCGGCTCGAGCGTCCGGCCGTCCTGCTCGTGGGTGATGACCTGGGGCTTGGACACCTCGAGCTCGAAGTCCTCCCGACGGATCATCTCGATCAGGATGGCGAGCTGCAGCTCCCCGCGGCCGGAGACCTTGAGGGTGTCCGGGGAGTCGGTCTCCTCCACGCGGATCCCCACGTTGCTGCGCCGCTCCTTGAAGAGCCGCTCGCGGAGCTGGGTCGAGGTGACGAACTTGCCCTCGCGCCCGGCGAAGGGCGAGACGCTGGAGGAGAAGAGCATGGACACCGTGGGCTCGTCGATGTGCATGACGTCGAGGGCCACGGGCTTCTCGGGATCGGCGATGGTCTCGCCGATCTCCATGGTCTCGATGCCGGCCACGGCCACCAGGTCGCCCGCCGAGGCCTCGGGGATCTCCACGCGCTTGAGCCCCTCGTAGCCGTAGAGGACGGTGATCTTGGCGTAGTCTACGGCGCCGTCGCGGTGGATGATGGCCACGCGGTCGTACTGGCGCACCCGGCCGTTAACAATGCGGCCGATGATGAGGCGGCCGACGTAATCGTCCCAGTCCAGCGAGGCGGCGCGGAGCTGGAGTCCCATGTCGGGATCGAAGCGCGGCGGCGGGATGGTGGCCACGAGCGTGTCGAAGAGGGGCGCCAGGGTCTTGGAGTCGTCGGTCAGCTCGCGCTTGGCGATGCCCTTGCGCGCGTCGGTGTAGATCACGGGGAACTCGAGCTGATCCTCCGTGGCCTCGAGATCGATGAAGAGGTCGAGGACCTCGTCGAGCACCTCGGCCGGCCGGGCGTCCTGGCGGTCGATCTTGTTGATCACCACCACGGGCGTGAGGTTGGCCTCGAGGGCCTTCTTGAGGACGAAGCGCGTCTGGGGCAGGGGGCCCTCGGCCGCGTCCACGAGCAGCAGCACGCCGTCCACCAAAGTCAGCGTCCGCTCCACCTCGCCGCCGAAGTCGGCGTGGCCCGGCGTGTCCACGATGTTGATCTTCACGTCCTTGTAGTGGACGGACGTGTTCTTCGCCATGATCGTGATGCCCTTCTCGCGCTCCAGATCGATCGAGTCCATGACCCGCTCGACCACGTGCTCGTTGGCGCGGAAGATGCCGGACTGCCACAGCATGGCGTCGACCAAAGTGGTCTTGCCGTGGTCCACGTGGGCTATGATCGCGACATTTCGGATATCGGGACGCTCCTGCATGCTCCCACTGTAGCACGGAAGGCGCGTTAACGCGGCGCGTAATGGCTTGCCCGGCCCTCTCGCGCTGGGGCATAATGGCCCGGCATCCGCCAGTCACCCCCTAAGGAGGGTTACCCGTGAGGAACCAATTCTTCCCGCTTCGCGCCGTCGCCGTCGCGCTCCTCGCCGGCCTGCTGATTCTGCCGCCGCTCGTGAGCCCGTCGCAGGCCCAGCAGCCCACACCCCAAGGAGGCAAGAAGGTGAAAGCGACCGCGGTCATCACCATGGAGAAGGGCGGGGAGATCGTCATCGAGTTCTTCCCCGAGGACGCGCCCAAGACGGTCGAGAACTTCGTCACGCTGACCAAGAAGGGCTTCTACAACGGGCTGACCTTCCACCGCGTGGAGCCCAACTTCGTCGTCCAGGGCGGCGATCCGAAGGGCAACGGCAGCGGCGGCCCCGGCTACATGATCAAGGCCGAGTTCAACAAGCAGAAGCATGTCCGCGGCGCCGTCGCCATGGCGCGCAGCCAGAGCCCCGACTCGGCGGGCAGCCAGTTCTACATCACGTTGGCCCCGGCCCACTTCCTCGACGGCCAGTACACGGTCTTCGGCAAGGTCACCTCGGGCATGGAGATCGTGGACAAGATCCGCGTCGGCGACAAGATGAAGACCGTCAAAATCGTCGAGGCGGTGCAGTAGCATGGCCGGCCGGGTTTTCGCGCACGCCGGCGGCCCGGGGGGCGCCCGGCGCGTCGTGACCGCGGTCGCGTCGCTGCTGCTCGCCGGCGCGATGGCGCTGGCCCTGAATGGCTGCGGCGGGGATGTGAAGAAGCCGGCGGCCCTCATCACCATGGAGAAGGGCGGGCAGTTCAAGATCGACTTCTTCGCGGAAGATGCGCCCAAGACGGTGGAGAACTTCGTCACCCTCACCAAGAAGGGCTTCTACGACGGGCTGACCTTCCACCGGGTGCAGCCGAACGTGTTCGCCCATGGTGGCGATCCCAAGGGCGATGGAACGGGCGGCCCCGGCTACACGATCAAGGCCGAGTTCAACAAGCAGAAGCACGTGCGGGGCGCGGTGGTCATGGCGCGCGGTCTGAGCCCCGACTCGGCGGGCAGCCAGTTCTACATCATGCTCGGGGACGCCGGCGACATGGACGGCCAGTACACCGTGTTCGGCAAGGTCACGTCGGGCATGGAGGTGGTGGACAAGATCCAGGTGGGCGACAAGATGAAGTCGGTCAAGATCGTCGAGGCGGCGCCATAGCGCCGGGCCCGGACCACTAGTGTCGTATCCGGAATAATCGCGTGGCCTGGTCGCTCCTGATCAAGAACGGCAGCGTTGTGGACGGCAGCGGCGCGCCGGCGGCCGCCGCGGACGTCGCCGTCGAGGGCGACCGCATCGCGGCGGTGGGCCGTGGGCTCGGCGGTGAGGCCACCCGCGTCATCGACGCCACCGGGCTCATGGTGGCGCCGGGCTTCATCGACATCCACTCCCACTCGGACTTGTTCTATCACTCCTGCCCGGCGGCCGAGTCCAAGGTCCGCCAGGGCGTCACCACGGAAGTGGTCGGCATGTGCAGTTTCTCCCCGGCGCCCGTGGCGCCCGGCGGCGCCGAGGCGGTGAAGGCCTGGGCCGCGGGCATCGGCAGCCGGCTCGTCATCACGTGGCAGACCTTCGCGCAGTACATGGACCATCTGCGAGGGCTCGGTCCCTCGGTCAACATCGTCCACTTCGTCGGCCAGGGCGCGCTGAGGCTGGCCGGCATGGGCGCCGAGAATCGCCCGCCCGCGCCGCGCGAGCGGAAGGACATGGAGCGCCTGCTCGCCGAGGCGCTCGAGGCGGGCGCCTTCGGCTTCTCCACGGGCCTCGTCTATCCGCCGAGCCTCTACGCGTCGACCGAGGAGCTCACCGCCCTCGCCAAGAGCATGGCCAAGCGCGGCGGGCTCTACTTTTCCCACATCCGCGGCGAGGCGGCGACGCTCGAAGACGCGATCAAGGAAGCGATCCGGATCGGCGAGGACGCCGGGGTCCCGGTGCAGATCGCCCACATCAAAGCCGCGGGGCGCGAGAACTGGGGGAAGATGGACCGCGCGCTGAGGCTGGTGGACGAGGCGCGGGCGCGCGGGCTCGACGTGACGGCCGACGTCTATCCCTACCACGCGGCCAGCACCAAGATGGACAACCTGCTGCCGGCCTGGATGCACGACGGCGGCATCGCCACGCTGCTCGAGCGGCTGCACGACGGCGCCGCGCGGCGGCGCGTCGTGGACGAGTGCTCGGTGGACGGGGAGCGCTGGAAGACGGCCTCGGGTACGGTGGGCTGGGACGAGATCCTGGTCGCCACCTGCTCGCGGCCCGAGCTCGCCGGGACGAACCTGGCCCAGGTCGCGCGTGACACCGGGCTGGCGCCCGCCGAAGCCATGCTCGATCTCCTCCGCGACGAGGCGGCCCAAGTCTCCATGGTCGTCTTCTCCCAGAGCGAGGACAATGTCGCCAAGGCCGTGGCCCACCCGCACGTCATGATCGGGTCCGACTCGCTCGGCCTCTCGGCCGGCCCCGGCCCCCATCCCGGCAAGCCTCATCCGAGGATGTACGGGACGTTTCCGCGAGTGCTGGGCCGCTACGTGCGCGAGCGGAAGCTCTTGTCGTGGGAGACGGCCGTGAACAAGATGACCGGCATGCCGGCCGCCAAGCTGCGGTTGAAGGACCGCGGGCTCGTGCGCCCCGGGCTCGCCGCCGACCTGGCCGTCTTCGATCCCGCCACGGTGCTCGACCTGGCCACCTTCGTCGATCCCCACCGCCATCCGGCGGGCATCCCGTACGTCGTGGTCAACGGCCAGGTCGTGGTGGACGGCCCGCGCTACAACGCGGTGCCGGCGGGCCGCGTGCTGACGCCGGCCTGACACCCCATGCCGGCAATGAAGCGCGCGGCCGCCCGCCGGCTCAGGATCAAGTCGAAGATCTGGGTTGAGGCCGGGGGACGCATGATCTTCTCCGACGGCCGGCTCGGCCTGCTCGAAGCCGTGGACGAGCTGGGCTCGCTGAGACGCGCCGCCCAGCGGCTGGGCATGTCCTATCGTGCCGCCTGGGGGCTGCTCAAGGTGACCGAGAAGGCCCTGGGCTACGCGATCCTTCACGTCCGCATCGGCGGCGCGTGCGGCGGCGGCGCGACGCTGACGCCGGCGGGTGCGGTCCTGGTCCGCCGCTTCCGTCGCGTCAAGCGCCAGGTGAACCGCACCGCCGACCGCGCCTTCGCCCGGGCCTTCGCCCGGCGGTAACGCGAGTCTTGACAGCGGGCGGCGGTTTTGGCTAGCGTTATGCCTGTTCTGACATAACGAAGCACCACCCGGAAGCCCCAGGAGGCCCCATGCTGCGACGTAGCCTGATCCTGGCGCTGCTGCTGCTCCTGCCCGCCGCGGGGCAGGCCCAGACCGCCGCCGTCATTCTCTCGACGACCACGAGCACCCAGGACTCGGGGCTGCTCGACGTGCTGGTGCCGATGTTCGAGAAGAAGACCGGCCTGACCGTCAAGACGATCTCGGTGGGCACCGGCCAGGCGCTGGCGCTCGCGGCCCGGGGCGAGGCCGACGTGACGCT
>JBGPZD010000092.1:0-8532 GCA_041493605.1 Methylomirabilia bacterium | reverse complement strand
CGAAGGGCTGTCCCAGAGGCAGGCCGACTGGCGGCCGGCGCCGAATGAATGGTCGCTGGGCGAGATCATCCACCATCTCACCATCGCCGAGATCGGCACGGGCAAGCTTACCTCCAAGCTGCTGAAGGAGGCGCCGCACCCACTGCCGCCGTTCCCGGCCGACCTCAAGGCCTTCGCGCCGATCACCGGCTACGAGAGCGGCGCGCAGGCGCCCGACGTGGTCCGGCCCGAAGCCGGGCATCCGATCGGGGAGCTCGTGGCCAATATCAGGGCGGCGCGGGAGCGGAGCCGCCAGACCATCGAGCGCGTGGCGACGGTGGACCCGCGCCAGTTCAAGTGGAAGCATTTCCGGTTGGGCGAGCTCGACCTGGGCCAGTGGTGGCTGCTCCAGGCCCGGCACGACGCCGATCACTTCCAGCAGCTTCAGGCCATCAAGGCGGCGCCGGGGTTCCCCAAATCGTGACCCCACGGGAAGCGGCTGCCGCATGAAGGTGATCCTCCGCAATCCCAGGAAGGAGATCGAGGTGAGCGGCCAGCGCCGCGTCAAGGATCTGCTCACGGAGCTCGACATCCTGCCGAGCACCGTGCTGGTCATCCGCGGCAACGAGCTGCTCACGGGCGACACGGTGGTGGGCGGCGACGACATTTTGGAGGTACGTCCGGTGATCTCCGGCGGCGGCGGGTTGCCGGCCCCCGCGGAGCCGGTTCGATGAAGTGCCGCAAGTGCGGCGGCCGGGCGGCGCTGGAGCTGCGGCGGCACAACGCCGCCTTCTGCTCGCCCCACTTTCTCGAGTTCTTCCGCAAGCAGGTCGCCGAGGCCGTCCACAAGCACCGGATGTTCACGCGCGAGGAGACCGTCCTGGTCGCGGTGTCCGGCGGCAAGGATTCCCTGGCGCTCTGGGACGTGCTGATCGAGGAGGGCTACCAGACGGCCGGCCTGTACCTCGACCTGGGCATCTTCGAGTACTCCCAGGAGTCCAAGGCCAAATGCCTGGCCTTCGCCTCGGCGCGCGGCCAGAAGCTGGTGATCGAGCGGGTGGCCGACGCCGTGGGCGCGCCCATTCCAGAAGTCCAGAAGGCCACGCGGCGCCCCACCTGCTCGGCCTGCGGGCTCAGCAAGCGCTATCTGATGAACCGGGCCGCGCTCGAGCACGGCTACGCGGTGGTCGCGACCGGGCACAACCTCGACGACGAGGCGGCCACGCTCTTCGGCTCGGTCCTGCACTGGCAGATGGACGCCCTGCCGCGCCAGTCGCCGGCCCTGGCCTCCACGCACCCCAAGCTGGTCCGCCGGGTCAAGCCCCTCTACCGGCTCTCCGAGCTCGAGACGGCGGCATTCGCCTTCCTGCGCGGGATCGACTACATCGTGGAGGAGTGCCCGTTCTCCAAGGGCGCCACCTCGCTCGCCCACAAGGAGCTCCTCAACCGTCTGGAAGAGTCCTCGCCGGGCGCCAAGCACAACTTTCTCTTCGGCTTCCTCGAGAAGGCGCGGCCCGCTTTCGAGCGCGCCGAGGCTGTCGAACTCCAGGAATGTTCGTCCTGTGGCCAGGTGACGACCGGGACCGTCTGCGCCTTCTGCAAGCTTGCCGACCAGGTCAAGCGGCGCATGATAAAATGAACCGGCATTCAGTGAACTCCATCCACTCACAGCGGAGGTCGGTATGGGCAATGCGGTGATCGTCGGGGCGGCGCGGACCGCCGTCGGAAGGAAGAACGGCAAGCTGGCGGGGGTGCGGCCGGATGATCTGCTGGCGCATACGCTGAAGTCGCTGATCGAGCGGGTCGGCGTCGATCCGAGCGAGGTCGAGGACGTCGTCGTCGGGTGCGTGGACCAGGTGGGCGAGCAGGGGATGAACATCGCCCGCAACGCGGCCCTGATCGCCGGGTTTCCGCTCGACGTCTGCGGCACCACGCTCGACCGGATGTGCGGCTCGGGCCAGCAGGCGGCCAACTTCGCCGCCATGGGCGTGATGGCCGGCCAGTACGAGTGCGTGATCGGGGCCGGCGTGGAGAACATGACCCGCGTGCCCATGGGGTCCAACGGCGCCGGGCCCGGCGAGGGGCCGCTGTCGCCCAAGCTCCAGGCCCTCTACAACATCATCCCGCAGGGGCTCTCGGCCGAGATGGTCGCCGAGCAGTGGGGCATTAAGCGCGAGGAGCTGGACGAGTTCTCGGCTCAGAGCCACGAAAAGGCCGGCCGCGCCATCGCCGAGGGGCGCTTCAAGCGCGAGATCGTCCCGGTCACCCTGCCCGACGGCAGCGTCTTCGACGTCGACGAGGGCGTCCGGGTGCCGGTCAATCGGGAGAAGATGGCCTCGCTGGCCCCGTCCTTCAAGCCCGACGGCGTCGTCACGGCGGCCAATTCCTCCCAGATCTCCGACGGGGCCGCGGCCCTGCTCATCATGTCCGAGGCGCGGGCCAAGGCGCTCAAGCTCACACCGCGGGCGCGCGTGGTCGCCACGGCGCTGGCGGGCGTGGACCCGACGATCATGCTGACGGGGCCGATCCCGGCCACCCAGCGGGCGCTCAAGAAGGCCGGGCTCAAGCTCGACCAGATCGATCTCTTCGAGATCAACGAGGCCTTCGCCTCGGTGGTGCTGGCCTGGGAGCGGGAGCTGCACCCCGATATGGCGCGGGTCAACGTCAACGGCGGCGCCATCGCCCTCGGCCACCCGCTCGGCTGCTCGGGCGCCAAGCTCATGACCACGCTCGTGCACGAGCTCGAGCGGACCAAGAAGCGCTACGGGCTGCAGACGATGTGCATCGGGTTCGGGCAGGGGATCGCCACCATCATCGAGCGGCTGTAGCCCAGCGGCCGGCAGGAACGACGACGGCCACCCCGAGGGACGGGGTGGCCGTCGCTGCGTCTAGCTCTGGCGCATCGGCTGCCCGGCCAGGGCGCCCTGCACCGTGCGGTGCAGCTCGGGCGGCCTCACCGGCTTGAAGAGCAGGGCCATGATGCCGAGCCCGCGGCAGCGCGCCTGGTCCTCCTCGTGCAGCCCCCAGCCCGTGACGAAGATGATCGGCACGTGCGCGTCGCGCGCGCGGATCTTCTCGGCGACCTCCCAGCCGGTCATCCCCGCCATCCCGATATTGGTCATGACCAGATCGAAGCCGCTAGGCACGAAGACGCGCACGGCTTCGGCGCCGCTCGCCACCGGCAGCACGTGGTGGCCGGCGTCGCTCAGCATCTCGCCCAAGATGGTCATCACCTGAGGATCGTTGTCGACGAGGAGGATGCGGCCCTTCCGGTCGCCCAGCGTCTCCACGCCCGGGGGCGGCTCGGGCGCCGTCATCACGCCCACCGGCAGGCTAATGGCGAAGGTGGTGCCGCCGCCCGGCCGCGTCTCCACGTGCATCTCGCCGCCGTGGCGCTTGACGATGGAGTAAGACACCGACAACCCGAGCCCCGTGCCCTGCTCGCCCTTGGTGGTGAAGAAGGGGTCGAAGATGCGGTGCCGGACCGACTCGGTCATGCCGACGCCGGTGTCGGCCACGCTCAGGAGCACGTGGCGCTGGCCCTCGGCGCGGGTGCGGATGCGCAGCGTGCCGCCCTCCGGCATCGCGTCGATGGCGTTGAGCACGAGGTTGGTCACCACTTCGTGGAGCTCGGCCGGCCGGCCCATGACCGTCTGCAACTGCCCCAGCTCGAGCTCGAGGTGCAGCGGCACGCCGCCCTTGATCTTCTTTTCCTCCCATCGCGGCCGCGTGATGGCCAGCGAGTCGCGGATGACCTGGTTCAAGTCGAGCGAGACGAAGGCTTCCTCGGGCCGCAGCCGCGCGAATTTCTGGATGCGGCGGACGGTCTCGGCGCCGCCCGTGGCGGCCTTCTCGATGACGTCGAGCCCGCGGCGGACCACGTCGGCGTTGCCCGGGCTCTTGCCCATGAGCTGGGCGTAGCCCAGGATGGCCTGCAGCAGGTTGTTGAAGTCGTGGGCGATGCCGCCCGCCATCTGCCCCAGCGCCGTGAGCTTCTCGGATTGGTGCATCTGGGACTCGAGCTCCCGCTGCGCCGTCGTGTCGCGGACGATGGCGAGCATGCCCTCGAGCCCGCCCTCGCGCCCGGTCAGGGAGGAGAGCGTCACCGCCAGGTTGAGCTGCCGGCCGTCCTCCCGCTTGAGGCTGACGTCGAAGGCGCTCGAGAGGCGCTCGCGCGAGAGCGTCGCGCGGGCGGCCCGATAGGGCTCCTCGGGCATCAGGTCGGTGAGCGGCCGGCCGATGGCCTTGGCGGCGTTCCAGCCGAAGACGCGCTCCGCCGCGGGGTTCCAGCCCTGGATCTTGCCCTCGTGGTCCACCGAGATGATGGCGTCGCCGGCCGAGCGGATGAGCTGCTCGAGCGATTGCTTGGTCTCCGTGACCTCGCCGTAGAGCCGCGAGTTCCGGATCGCCACGGCCAGGTACTCGGACAGCATCTCGAGCAGCTCGTGCTCGCGCGGGTCGATGGGGCGCGAGCCCGAGCGGTTGTGGGCGAGGAGATAGCCCAGCGTGGTCCCGTCCTCGCGGATGGCGCAGGTGATGGTGGTACCGCCGCGGGCCGCGCTCTCGGGCAGGGTCGGACCCAGGTGGATCGCCACTTCGTCGTAGCCGAGCGCCTCGCGGAGCTGGGCCGTGATGGCGGCGGTGAGCTGGGCCAGGTCGAGCTGACCCAGGATGCCGCGCGAGATCTCGCGCAGGATGCTGAGCTGGGTGACGCGCAGCGACTGCTCGGCCTGCTCCCGCCGCGCCTCTTCTTCGAGCTCGCGCGTCTTGCCGGTCAGGGAGCGCATCTCCTCGACCAGCGTCGTCAGCTGGGAGCGCGTGCCCAGCTCGGTCTGCCGCCGCGCCAGCGCCCGGCGGGCCGTCTCCTCGAGATCCTGGCGGCTGAACGGCTTGATCAGGTACTCGAAGGCCCCGTGGGTCAGCGCGTTTTTGACGGTCTCGAGCGAAGCGTAGGCCGTGATCATCACGACCTCGATGCTGGGGTCCTGATTCTTGATCCGGCGCAGCAGCTCGATGCCGTCCATCTGCGGCATCTTGATGTCCATGAAGACCAAGTCGGGGTGGAAGGAGCCGAGCGTCTTCAGGGCTTCCGCCCCGCTCTCGGCCGTGGCGATCTCGTAGCGCGGCTTGAGGATCATCCGCAGCGATTCGCGCGGGCCGATCTCGTCGTCGACGACCAGGACGCGGGGGCGCTCGCTCATGGCTGGGTCACCGCGGGCAGGAGGGCCGAGAAGCTCACCTCGCCGCGCCCTTGCTTGGCTTCGAGCCGGCCGCCCTGCGCTTCGATGATGCGCTGGCTGACGCTGGGGCCCACGTCGATGAGGTTCTCCTGGACGACCTGGATCGGGTCGAAGATGCCCTGCAGCTCCTCGCCCCGCACCTCCGCCGTCCGCGAGGCGACCGTGAGGCGCACCCGATCCTCCGTGTCGAGCCGCGAGATGGACACCGCGATCTTGGCCTCCTGCCCCGGCGTCTTGCGCAGAAGATACCAGACGAGATAGGCAATGGCCTTCCTCAGCATCCCGTGGTCTCCCTTGACCAAGAAGGACGACCCCTCGTGGGAGAGCGTGGCCGTGACGTGCTTCTGCGTGGATTCGTCCGCGAACGTCAGCAGCCGGTTCTCCCCGTTGGCGGTGGGCAGCGCCTGCGCGCCCATGTCGGCGAGGCACTCTTCGGCCACGCCGAGGATGTCCACGGTCTCGCGCTTGTAGTCGCCCTCGTTCACCAGCGCGGCGAGCTTGTCGAAGATCTGCACCAGCCGCCGCACGTCCCGCCCCACGACCGAGGAGAACTGGTGGCGGAAGCTGGCGTCGTCGTAGCGCTCCCCGATCAGCTCCATGAAGGCGTTGATCGACACCAGCGGGTTCTTGATCTCGTCGGCGATCCGGGCCACGATCCGCGTGAGGAGCTGGAGCTGCTCGGCCGCGCGCTTCTCCATGGCCAGCTGGCGCTGGGCCGTGAGGTCCTCGAACACCAGGACGGCGCCCATGGGCTCCGTCCCGTCGCCCATCACGGGGTACGTCGACACTTCCAGCGGCAGGTTGCGCAGGGCCAGGTGCACCTCAGCGCGGTTGACCGAGCGCCCGCGCGTGAGCGTCTCGAACAGCAGATCCCCGAGCGGCGAGGGCAGCACGCGCAGGTCGCGGTTCAGCACGTCCTTGGCCGCCATGCCCAGGATCTCCTCGGCCTGCCGGTTCAGCATCACCACGGTCTCGTCGGGTGCGATGGTGATGACGCCGTTGGACATGCGGGCGAGGATTCGCTCGTTGAATTCCTTCTGATACTGGAGGAGGTGGTGCACCCGGATGTCGCGGATGGCGGTGGCCAGATGGGTGCCCAGGTTGAAGAGGATCTCCGTCTCGCGCCGGCTGTAGGCGCCGCCGGTGATCCGCTGCCCCAGCGTCAGGATCGCCACCAGCTCCCCGTGGGAGATCAGCGGGATGGCGACCACGGCCTGGAGCACGGCCATCTCCCGCGCGATCTGGCGGGCGGCGGGATCCGTGGTGCGCGCCTGCGCCTCGTCGATCTGGATGAGCCGGCCCTCAGCGGCAAGCCAGAGGGGCAGGCCGCTGTCCGCGGGCAGCGTCAGCGACTCGACCACGTGCGGGGCGAGCCCTCGGTAGGCGCGCACGCGGTACTGCCGCCCCGCCTGATCCGCCAGCAGGATGGCGCTGCGGCTCGGCCGCGCCATCTCCGAGACCGCGTCGAGGAAGAGATCCAGCACGCGCGGCAGGTCGAAGCCCGCGGCCAGCGCCTTGGCGAACTCCTTGGCGACCTGGGTCAGAGCCTGAGAGGAGACTTCGGGCCCGAGCCCGGGCTCCTCCGAGCCGCTGTCCGGTCCCATCACCCGCCGCGCCGACCGGAGCGCCGCCACCTCCTGGAGCAGTCGCAGCTTGTCCTCCGCCTGCCGCAGCACTCCCTGCAGGTGGTGCGACGTGAGCGGCTGGAGCAGGGCGAAGTCGGCGGCCTCGGCCACCGCCTCCTCTTCCGGTGAAACCGCCCCCGCCGGGAGCACGCAGACCACCACGGCGTTCGGGCAGAGGTGTCGGGCCCGCGCGATGAACGCGGGGACCTCGCGCAGGGGCGGCATCGCCTCCTTGACGATCAGCTCCATCTCCGTGATCCGGAGCGTCTTGAGCGCTTCCTCGTCGGAGCCGGCCGTGAAGACGGAGCATTCCTCGAAGGCCCGGAGCAGGCGGGCGCACAGGGCCTCGTCGCCGGACACCAGCAGGACGGTTCTCACGCAGTGACTCCGGCCGAGCGCGGCGCCGCCACCGAGAATTCGAGCGTGATGGTGCAACCCGGCCGCTCCGTGTTGTTCCGCGCCGTAAGCGTGGCGTGATGCGCGTCGGCGATGCCGCGGCAGATGGCCAGGCCCAGGCCGGTGCCGTGGGCCTTGGTGGTGACGAAGGGTTCGAAGATGTTGTCCAGCAGGTGCTCGGGGATCCCGGAGCCCGTATCCGACACCTCGACCAGCAGAGTCGTGCCGCCTCCTTGGCAGAGATCGGCCACGCGCACGGTCAACTCGCCGCCCGGTTCCATCGCCTCGATGGCATTTAAGCATAGGTTCAGAAAAAGCTGCTCCAACTGAGATGCGTTGCCGAGGACGGCACGAGGGGCGCCGTCGGCCACCTGTCGGAGGCGGATCTGGCGTTGCTCGAGGCGAGGTCGGACCAGCGCCAGGGTGTGTCCCAGGGGCTCGCTGACGTCGACCGGCTCCATCGGCTGGCGGGAGGCCGAGGAGAGGGTCCGGAAACGGTTGAGCAGCTCGTCGATCCGGCCGATCTCCCGGTTCGCTGTGCTCGCGAAGGTCTCGCGGAATTCGGGATCCACGCCGCGGGCGGGCAGCAGCTGGGCGAAGGTCTTGATGGCCACCAGGGGGTTGCGGACCTCGTGCACCATGCCCGAGACGATGGCCTCGATGGAGGCCAGGCGCTCGGCCCGCCGCCGCTCCTGCTCGAGCTCCTTCAGCCGGGACAGATCGCCGATCACCGCCACGGCGCCCGCTGGCTGTCCTCGGGGCCCGAGCAATGGCGACGTGGAGCACACCAGCGGGACCAGCTGGCCGGCGGCGTCCGGCAGGGCGAACTCCGCTTGGGGGCGCGGCTGGCCATCCCGGACCGCGGCCTGGAGGGATCCGGCCACGGGAGCCGGCAGCGCGTCCACCGGCCGGCCGCGGACAGCCTCGGCCGAGACACCGAGCAGCCGTTCCGCCGCGCGATTGAAGAGCCTGACTCGCCCCTTGGGGCCCACGGCGACCACGCCGCTCTCGATCGCGCCCAGGATTTTCTGGAGCTCCTCGTTGACCTCCAGGGCCCGCGCATGCGTCTGGGCATTGCGAATCGCCACGGCCGACTGATTGCCCAGGGTCGTGAGCAGGTCGGCGTCGTTGCTGAAGTAGGGATCCCCCGAGCGCTTGGGGCCCAGAACCACGAGGCCGATCGCCTCGCCCTCCTCGATGAGCGGCATCACGACCTCGGCCTTGAGCCGCGCGAGCTCGGCGAGCACCCCATCGTCCGGTTGGGTCAGCTCGTCGCGGAAGATCACCCGGTG
>JBGPZD010000083.1:0-9967 GCA_041493605.1 Methylomirabilia bacterium | reverse complement strand
GGCCGGCCAAGTGGTCACCGTGGAGCCCGGCCTCTACTACCCGGGGCGCGGGGCCGTGCGGATCGAGGACATGGTGCTGGTCGAGGACGGGGGCTGCCGCAACCTGACCTTGGCCCCGAAGCTCGAGCTGCTCGAGCTCTAGCCCGCAGGCCGCCCCGGTCGGGCGGTCGGACCGAAGACAACCTTGCTTCCCGTCTGGCCTTTGGGTAGCATGAGTCTTGGAGTGTCACGCCTCTGAAGGGGCTACCAGAATCCAGGGCAACCGGGGCCACTCCGTTCTGAATCGGTTCACGCGCGAGGGGACCCGGCCGCCCAGATCTGGTCGGGAGGATGGCTATGAGCGAGTTCGAAGACGAGCATCTGGCGGCGTTGGAGGGGGAGCTCAGCGAGATCCGGGGCGCCCTGCTGAACGACACGATCCGCATCCTCGGGCCTGACGAACCGGTCTGCGTGGCGGCGGCGGTGACGGTCAAGGAGGCCGTGGCGCGGATGCTGGCGGCGCACCGGGCGGCGGTGCTGATCGTGGACGGCGAGGGCAAGCTTTCGGGTATCTTCACCGAGCGCGACGTGCTGACGCGGGTGCTGGGCCCGGGACTCGACCCCGGCAAGACGCCCGTGGGGCAGGTGATGACGCGGGATCCCGACGCCCTGTCGCTCGGCGACCGGGTGGCCTACGCGGTGAACCGGATGAGCGTGGCGGGCTACCGGACGATCCCGCTCATCGACGGCGCCAAGCGCCCCGTCGGGGTCGTGACCGTGAACCATTTCATCAAATGGATGGCGGACCTCTTCCCGGAGGCTGTCCTGAACCTGGGTGCCGGGGATGTCCTCAAGCGACCCTCGCAGGTGGACTCGGGCTAGCACGGTGGGCGAGGAAAGGGACCGATCGATGAGCGAGACCGCAGCGCCCGTAACGGGAGCGCAGAAGCCCCGCCGGACCCTGACGCGGGCCGTGATCCGGTTCGCCGGGGACTCGGGCGACGGCATGCAGGTGACGGGCGAGCAGTTCACGACCGAGGCCGCGTGGGCGGGCAACGACATCTCGACCCTGCCCAACTTCCCCGCCGAGATCCGCGCCCCCGCCGGCACGCTCTTCGGCGTCTCGAGCTTCCAGCTCCAGTTCGGCAGCCAGCGGGTCTACACGCCGGGGGACCAGCTCGACACCCTGGTGGCGATGAACCCGGCGGCGCTCAAGGTGCACCTGTCGGACCTCAAGCCAGGCGGCATCCTGATCGTCAATACGGCGGCCTTCGACCAGCGCAACCTGGACAAGGCCGGCTACGCGAAGAACCCCCTGGAGGACCACGGCCTGGCGGAGAAGCACCGGGTCTACCAGGTGGACATCAGCAGCATGACCAAGAAGGCGCTCGAGGACCTGCCGCTCAACGCCAAGGAGAAGGAGCGCTGCAAGAACTTCTTCGCCCTGGGGCTGGTGTCGTGGATCTACACGCGCCCGTTGGACCCGACGCTGGAGGCGATCAAGAAGCGCTTCTCGAAGAACGAGACCTTCGTCGAGGCGAACACGCGGGCGCTCAAGGCGGGCCACGCCTTCGGCGAAACGGCCGAGATGTTCGCCGAGCACTACGGCATCGAGGCGGCGGAGATGCCGCCCGGCGTCTACCGCAGCATGACGGGCAACCGGGCCCTCGCCTGGGGGCTGCTGGCCGCGGCCGAGCGGACCCAGATCCCCATCGTGTTCGGCGCCTACCCGATCACACCGGCCAGCAGCATCCTCGAAGAGCTCGCGATGCACAAGCGCTTCCGGGTGCGGACCTTCCAGGCCGAGGACGAGATCGCGGCGGCCAGCTCGGTGATCGGGGCGGCCTTCGGCGGCTGCATCGGCGTCACGGCCTCGAGCGGTCCGGGCATCGCGCTCAAGGGCGAGGCGATCGGGCTCGCGGTCATGGCGGAGCTGCCCATCGTGATCTTCGACATCCAGCGCGGCGGCCCCAGCACGGGCCTGCCGACCAAGACCGAGCAGGCCGACCTCATGCAGGCCCTCTACGGGCGCAACAGCGAGTCGCCGGTGGTCGTGCTCGCGCCCGCGACGCCCGGCGACTGCTTCTACATCGCCTACGAGGCGGTGCGCATCGCCATCAAGTACATGGTGCCCGTCATGGTGCTCTCCGACGGGTACCTCGCCAACGGGTCGGAGCCCTGGCTCATTCCCGACGTCAAGACGCTGCCGGACATCGAGGTCAAGTTCCGCACCGAGAAGGAAGGGTTCTTCCCGTACCTGCGCGACCCGGCCACGCTGGCCAGGCCCTGGGTGCGTCCGGGCACGCCGGGCCTCGAGCACCGCATCGGCGGCATCGAGAAGGAGGACGTGACCGGGAACATCTCCTACGAGGCGGAAAACCACGACCACATGGTCCGGACCCGCGCCGAGAAGGTGCGCCGGGTGGCCCAGGAGATTCCGCCCACGTCGATCAACGGGCCCGCGGCCGGCGAAGTGCTGGTGGTGGGCTGGGGCGGCACCTTCGGCGCCATCACGGCGGCGGTCGAGGAGGCCCAGATCGAGGGCAAGGCGGTGGCCTCGGTCCACCTGCGCCACCTCAACCCGCTGCCGCCGGACCTCGGGCAGATCCTGCGCCAGTATGCGCGCGTGCTGGTGCCCGAGATCAACCTCGGCCAGCTCGTCCGCGTCCTGCGCGCCGAGTACCTGGTGGACGCCGTGGGCTACAACCGCGTGGGCGGCATGCCGCTGGCGAGCCAGGACATCCTCGAGGCGATCAACCAACTCTTGGAGGCGAAGCGGTGAGCACGGTCAAGGGAGCTCCCGAAGCCGCCCAGGGCGGCGGCCCCAAGTACACGAAGAAGGACTTCGAGTCCGACCAGGACGTGCGCTGGTGCCCGGGCTGCGGCGACTACGCCATCCTGAGCGCGATCCAGAAGACCATGCCGGATCTGGGCATTCCGAAAGAGGACATCGTATTCATTTCGGGAATCGGCTGCTCGAGCCGCTTCCCGTATTACATGAACACGTACGGCTTCCACACGATCCACGGCCGGGCGCCGGCCATCGCCACGGGGCTCAAGCTGGCGCGGCCCGAGCTCAAGGTCTTCGTCGTCACCGGCGACGGCGACGGGCTCAGCATCGGCGGCAACCATCTGCTGCACGTGCTGCGCCGCAACGTGGACGTGACCATTCTCCTGTTCAACAACCGGATCTACGGCCTCACCAAGGGCCAGTACTCGCCGACCAGCGAGCAGGGCAAGGTGACCAAGTCCACGCCCATGGGTTCCCCCGACCGCCCGGTGAGCCCGTGCGCCTTCGCGCTGGGCGCCGGCGCGACCTTCGTGGCGCGGACGCTGGACCGCAACATCGCCCACATGGAGGAGGTGCTCAGGCGGGCGGCGGGGCACAAGGGCGCGGCCTTCGTCGAGATCCTCCAGAACTGCAACGTCTACAACGACCTGGCCTGGAACGCGCTCTACGACCGCGAGTCGAAGATCCTCTACGAGCTCAGGCTCGAGCACGGCAAGCCGCTGATCTTCGGGCCCCTCGACGACCGCCGCGGGCTCGTGCTCGAAGGCGTCAAGCCCAAGGTGGTCAAGGTCAAGGACGTGCCCGAGAGCGCGCTCTGGGTCCACGACGAGACCGACCGCGGCACCGCCCTGGTGCTCGCTCAGCTCTGGGCGCCCGACTACCCGATCCCGCTCGGCGTGCTCGCGGCGACGCCGGGGCAGACGACCTACGAGGACATCCTGATCCAGCAGGAGCAGAAGTCCATCTCGGAGCGCGGCCCGGGAGACATCGCGAAACTTTTGATGTCGGGCGAGACCTGGAAGATCGGCTAGCGCCGGGACGCCGGCGCCCCCTCGTGACCGTGGCTCAGCGTCAGGCGCCGACCCCCCGTGGGGCCGGCGCTTTTGTGTCCGCCGGCCGGCGCTGGCCCGGAGAGACGCTATGGAACTGACCACCGATTTCCTTCGCGCGCTCGCCCGCATCGTCGGACCTCGCGGCGTCATCAGCAGCCCCGAGGGCCGCCTCACCTATGAAGCCGACATGCACACCTTCTACCGCGGCGCACCGGACGCCGTGGTGCTGCCGGAAACGGCCGAGCAGGTCCTCGAGGTCGTCCGCCTCTGCCGCCGCGAGCGGGTGCCCGTGGTCCCGCGCGGCTCGGGCACCGGCCTCATCGGCGGCGCCACGGCGCCCGTCGGCGGTGTCATGGTGTCCATGAACCGGATGGACCGAATTTTGGAATTGGATTTCGCCAATCGCTGCGCGACCGTCCAGCCCGGCCTGATCAACCTCTGGCTCAGCAATGCCACGCGGCCGCACGGCTACTACTTCGCCCCGGATCCCTCGAGCCAGATGGTCTCGTCCATCGGGGGCAACGCCTCGACCAATGCCGGCGGGCCTCACTGCCTCAAGTACGGCATCACGGTCAACCACGTGCTCGGCCTGCAGGTGGTGACCGGCGCCGCCGAGCTGCTTTGGCTGGGCGGCAAGGCCCAGGAGCGGCCCGGCTACGACCTGCGCGGGGTGGCGGTCGGAGGGGAGGGAACCCTGGGGCTGGTGACGGCCGTCACCGTGCGGCTGCTGCACGTCCCCGAGGGGGTCAAGACGGCCCTGGCGTCGTTTCCGAGCATCGAGGCCGCCTCCGAGACGGTGTCGGCGATCATCGGAGCGGGGATCATCCCGTCGGCGCTCGAGATGCTGGACCAGGCCATGGTCCGCGCCATCGAGGCGGGGATCGGCGCCGGCTACCCGCAAGGCGCCGCCGCGGTGCTGCTGATCGAGCTCGACGGGCCCGCGGCCGAGATCGAGGCGCAGTCCCGGCGGATCGAGGAGATCTGCCGGCGGCGCGGGGCCCTGGAGATCCGCGTCGCCCGGGACGAAGCCGAGCGCGCCCTGCTCTGGAAGGGGAGGAAGGAGGCGGCCGGCGTCATCGGGCGCATGACGCCCAACTGGCTGCTCCAGGACGCCGTGGTGCCCCGCTCCAAGCTGCCCCAGATCATGAGCGAGATGCTGGCCATCAGCGCCCGCCACGGCCTGCTCATCGCCAACGTCTTCCACGCCGGCGACGGCAACCTCCACCCGATCATCTGCTACGACGACCGCGTGCCGGGCCAGCTCGAGCGCGCCAAGCAGGTCAACGAGGATCTGCTGCGCGCCTGCCTGGCGCTCGGCGGCACCGTGACCGGCGAGCACGGCGTCGGCCTCGACAAGGTCGGGAACATGCCGCTCCAGTTCGGCGCGGCCGATCTCAACTTCATGGCGCGGCTCCGCCGGGTGTTCGACCCCGACACCATCATGAATCCCGGCAAGCTCCTGCCCGACCACCCGGCCTGCGGCGAGGGGTTCCGTCCGGGGCCGGCGCGCCTGCCCACGGGCGCCTGGGTCTGAGCGCCGTGGCCGTCTCCTCTCCGGCGCTTTTCGGGGCGCTCAGCGATATCGTCGGCAGTTCCCAGATCCTGACGGACCGCGCGGCGCTGGCGGGGGCGGCACTCGATGGAATCGAGCCGCGCTGGATCGTCAGGCCCCGCGGCCTCGAGGACGTGAGCCGGGTGCTCGCCCTGGCGGCCGCCGAGGGGCTGGTGGTCGCGCCGCGCGGCGCGGGCTCCCGCGCCGGATTCGGCAATCCGCCCCGGCGCCTCGATCTCGTGCTCGATCTTTCCCGGCTCGACGCCGTCATCGAGTACGTGCCCGAGGACATGGTGGCAACCGTGCAGGCGGGAATCACGCTCGGCGCGCTCGCCGAGCGGTTAGGTGAGAAGGGACAGATGCTGGCGCTCGACCCGCACGGCGGGCGCGCGCGGACCGTGGGAGGCGTGCTGGCGACCAACTCGAGCGGGCCGCTGCGCTTCCGCTACGGCACGGGGCGCGACCTCCTGCTGGGGGTCCGCTTCGTCCAAGCCGACGGCACGGTGACTTGGGGCGGCTCGAAGGTCGTCAAGTCGGTGAGCGGCTACGACGTGCCGAAGCTCATGGTCGGGGCGCTCGGCACCCTCGGCGTCATCGTCGAAGCCACGCTGCGCCTTCACCCGGCGCCCGCCGCGTCGGGCTCCTCGCTGGTGCGCGTCGAGTCGCCGTCGGCCGTGCAGGATGTTCTCGCGGCCGTGCTCGACTCCCCGCTCGAGCCCGACCGCATCGCCCTGTTCAATAGCGCGGCCGCGCGGCGCCTCCCGGGCAGCGCGTCGGGTCCCGCGCTGTTGGTCTCTTTCGGAAGCGTCGAGGAGGCGGTGAAGAGCCAGGCGGAGAGCCTGGCGCGCCTGGCGGCGGGTCACGGAGGCAGGGCCCAGCCGGCGCCCGGCTCGGTGTGGGACAGGCTGGAGGAGCACGAGGCCGGTCCAGAGCCGATCCGTCTGATTCTCGGCTGCGAGATCCGCCGGCTCGGTCACTGGCTCGGCGAGCTCGAGCGGCTGGCCGCCGCGGTCGGGGCGCCGGTGTCGGTGGTGGGCGAGGCGGGCAACGGCGTGCTCCGCGCGTCGCTGGCCGCGGGCGGCGACGGGCGCGCGCTGGTGCGGGAGCTGATCCTGCCCTTGCGCTCCGGTCTCGAGAGCGAGGGCGGCAGCCTGGTCGTCGAGACGATGCCCGCCCGGCTCAAGGCGGAGTGCGACGCATGGGGCGCCATCGCGCCCGGGGCGCTCGCCATCATGCGGCGGATCAAGCAGGAGTTCGATCCCCGGGGCGTGCTCAATCCCGGGCGCTTCGTCGGTGGCCTATGAGCGGGGAGGCGACCGGGCGCCTCGGCGCATTCGACGCCACGGACGCGCCGTCAATGGACGGGCTCCGCGCCTGCGTCCACTGCGGCATCTGCCTGCCGCAGTGCCCGACCTACCGGGTGCTGGGCGAGGAGATGGATTCCCCGCGCGGGCGCGTCTATCTGATGCGGGCGGCGGCGGAGGGGCGGACCGGGTTGACGCCGACGCTCGCGCATCATCTCGACCTCTGCCTGGGCTGCCGCGCCTGCGAGACGGCCTGTCCCTCGGGGGTGCCCTTCGGCCAGCTTCTTGAAGCGACGCGCGGCCAGCTCGAGCGGCGTGGGATTCGCGCCCCCGACACCGACCGTGCGACGCTCGACTTCGCGCTCAACCTGTTTCCCAACCCGGGCCGGCTGGGCTCGCTGCTGGGCATGCTGCGGCTCTACCAGTGGTCGGGGATGCAGGCGCTCGTCCGCGGGCTGGGGCTCCTCGCGCCGTTCAAGAAGCTCCACGCGATGGAAGCCCTCTTGCCGCCGCTGCCCAGGACCCCGGCGCCCCTTCCCGAGCTGACGCTCGCGCGGGGCCGCCGCCGGGGGCGGGCCGGGCTGCTGCTGGGCTGTGTCCAGCGATACTTCTATCCCGGCGTGAATGCCGACACGGTCCGCCTGCTCTCGGCCGCGGGCTGGGAGGTCGTCGTCCCGCGCGAGCAGCCGTGCTGCGGAGCCCTGCATCTCCACGCCGGCCGGCTCGACGACTTCCGCGGTATGGCCCGGCGCTTCATGGCCGCCTTCGGCGACGACGTGGATGTGGTCGTGGCCAATGCGGCGGGCTGCGGCTCGGCGCTCAAAGAATACGGCCACTGGCTCCGCGAGCCCGTGGCCGAGGCCTTCTCGGCCACGGTTCGGGATGTGAGCGAGGTGCTGGTGGACAGCCAGCTGCCGCTCGGCGAGCTGAGGGAAACGGTGACCTATCATGACGCCTGCCATCTGGCCCACGGCCAGAAGGTGAGGAGCCAGCCGCGCGAGCTCTTGAAGCGCATCCCCGGTCTGGTGCTGGTCGAGCTGGGGGACAGCGATCTCTGCTGCGGGAGCGCCGGAGTCTACAATCTGCTCGAGCCCGACATCGCCAAGGAGCTGGCACGCCGGAAGGTCGAGCGCATCCGGGAGACCGGGGCGCGGATCGTGGCCACCGGCAATCCGGGCTGCCTCATGCAGATCGCCCAGCAGTGCCGGGCGGAGGGGTTCGCCGTCGAGGTCGTGCACCCGGTGTCCCTGCTGGCCCGCGCCCTGAGAGAGCCGTGAAGATCCGGGTCAAGGACCACGTCACGCTCGCCGCGGACAAGATGGCGAAGATCGCCCTGCACGCCACGGACCGCTCCCTGCTCGACCTCTACTGTGTGGCCCCGGGCCAGTCGCAGAAAGCCCATACCCACGACGGCCAGGACAAGATCTATTATGTGCTGGAAGGCACCGGGCGATTCTCCCTGGGCGGCAGGGACGAGCGGCTCAGCGCGGGCGAGGCGCTGGTGGCCTCCGCCGGCGTGGAGCACGGGCTCGTCAATGACGGCGCCGAGCCGCTGCTGGTACTCGTGGTGGTGGCGCCGCCGCCACCGCATGGCCCTGGAGGCGCGAAACCATGAAGGCGTCGATCATGATCACCTGCCTCGGCGACCTGCTCTTCCCCGAGGTCGGGGTGGCCATGGTCACCCTGCTCAGGCGGCTGGGCGTCGAGGTGGACTTCCCCGAGGGGCAGACCTGCTGCGGGATGCCACTCTTCAACTCGGGCTACCATGCTGGGGCCGCGGAAGTGGCGGCGCGCACGGTCAGGCTGTTCGAGGCTTCGGAGCACGTGATCGTGCCCTCGGGCTCCTGCGCCTGGATGGTCAAGACCGAGTATCCCGGCCTGCTCACGCACGACCCGGCGCTCAAGGCGGCGGCCGAGCGGCTCGCGGCAAAGACGCGCGAGCTCTCCCAGTTCCTGGTCGAGGTGCTCCGCGTGGACCGGATCGAGTCGTCCTTCAACGGCACGGTGACCTACCACGATTCCTGCCATCTGCTGCGCGGCCTGGGTGAGTCGGCGGCGCCGCGAAAATTGCTCAAGAGCCTCCGAGGCGTTGAGCTGGTGGAGCTTCCGGAGGCCGACCAGTGCTGCGGCTTCGGCGGCTCGTTCTCGGTTCGGCTGCCCGAGGTCTCCACCGCCATCCTCGACAAGAAGCTGGCCAACGTGGAGCGCACCGGCGCCGACTGTCTCGTGGCCTGCGATGCGGGCTGCCTCATGCAGATGAGCGGCGGGCTGTCGCGCCGGGGCTCGCGGGTGCGGGCGCTTCACCTCGCCCAGATCCTCGCCGGCGAGGACACGAGATGAGCGACGAGGCGCTCAAGGTGCCGTTTTCCGAGCGGGCGGGCGCCGCGCTCAAGGACACCTTCCTCCAGGAAGCGCTCACCCTCGCCACGACCAAGTTCATCGGGCTGCGCCGCGAGGCGTTCGCGGGCTTCCCCCAGGGCGAGGCCCTTCGCGAGCGGGCGCGCAGCATCAAGGAGGCGACGCTCCAGCGGCTGGACTTCTACCTGGGCCAGCTGGCCGACAGCGTCGAGCGGCTCGGGGGCCGCGTCCACTGGGCGGCGACCGGGGGGGAGGCGTGCGAGACCGTCCTGCGTCTGTGTCGGGACCGGGGTGTCCGCATGGCAGTGAAGAGCAAGTCCATGGCCACCGAGGAGATCGACCTGAACGAGGCGCTGGAGCGCGCCGGTGTCACTCCCGTGGAGACGGACCTGGGCGAGTACATCATCCAGCTCGCCCACGAGAAGCCGTCCCACATCATCGCCCCCGCCATCCACAAGACCAAGCGGCAGGTGGCCGAGCTCTTCTCCAAGGAGCTCCACGGACAGTTCGCCGCCGACCCCGAGGTGCTCACCGCCGTCGCGCGCAAGGCGCTGCGGGAGAAATTCCTCCAGGCCGACATGGGGATCACCGGGGCCAACTTCGCGGTGGCCGAGACCGGCACCGTGGTGCTGGTGACCAACGAGGGCAATGGGCGCATGGTCACCTCGCTGCCGCGCATCCACGTGGCGGTGATGGGCATGGAGAAGGTCATCCCGTCGATGACCGACCTCATGGTGTTCCTCGCCCTTCTGGCGCGGAGCGCCACCGGCCAGAAGCTCTCGTCCTACACGACCCTGGTCCGGGGGCCGCGCCAGCCGGGCGAGCTGGAGGGCCCGGAGGAGTTCCACCTGATTCTCATGGACAATGGCCGCACCCGGCAGATCGCGGGCACGCTGAGGGAGGCGCTCTACTGCCTGCGCTGCGGCGCCTG
>JBGPZD010000024.1:0-27410 GCA_041493605.1 Methylomirabilia bacterium | reverse complement strand
GGGGCAGGTCCTGATCGCGGCTCTCGGGGTCGCCGCGGGATTCTCCTCGGGCTTTCTGGGAATCGGCGGAGGTCTCCTGCTGGTCCCGGTCCTGACCGGTCTCCTGCATTTCCCGATCGAACGGGCGGTGGGCACGTCGCTGGCGACCGTGGCGTTCATCTCGCTGGTTGGCGTTCTCGCGGAATGGGAAGTCAACGGGGCGCATATCCGGTGGACCTGGGCCCTGGTGCTCGGCGCCGGATCCTTGGCGGGGACCGCGCTGGGCGCACGGATCATCACGCGCATCCCCGACGCGCCGCTTCGGCTGGCGCTGGCGGGCGTCCTGCTGCTGTCCTCCTTCCGCATGGCCGCCGGCTCAGTGGGCCCACACGGTGCCTTGGCCGACGTGATCGCCGGTGCGCCGGCAATCGAGCACCTGTTGGTCCTGTCGGTGGGGATCGTCGCGGGGCTCACGTCGGTCCTGTTCGGCGTGGGCTACGGCATCGTCACCGTCCCTGGGCTGGCCCTGGTCTGCGTCGACTTGCCGTTCAGCGCCATCCGCGGGACCTCGCTTGCCGCGATCGTCGTTGTCGCGGCGCTCGGCGCCCGCCAGCACAGCCGCGTCGGCAACGTCGATGCGCGCCTCACCCAGGCGCTGGTGCCGGCGGGCCTCGCGGGCGCCGTCCTTGGCGTGATCGCCGCCAACTTCCTTCCCGTGCGGCTCGGCCAGATGGCGTTCAGCGCCCTGCTCGTGGTCGTGGCCTTCCGGCTCCTGTCCGAAGTGTTCCATCCCACTCCTTGGTCCGCCCCGGTTGGCCGCGGAGGCCGGCGGGCGGACGTCAATGCGCCCTGAAGCAAAGGAGGCAGCCATGACGCCCATGCCGATGCCGACGAGGTGGCCCCAGCAGATGGCCGGGGTCCTGCTCTTGCTCGCCGCCGCCGTCACGGCGGCGTGCGGCGCAAGCCCGGACCGGCCGGACGGCGCGCCGTGGATCGCACACATCGAGGCCATGGATGCGGCGCTGGCGCGGGGTGACGTGAGCGCCGCCGTGCGGGCGCGCCACGGCGCCTATCTCGCGGCGCTCGGGAGCCGGCGCTGGGAGGGCATGGCCGAGGTCGGCGATGCCTCCCTCCGGCTTGCCGAGCTTCCGGACGCGCGCGGCGCCATGGTGCCTGAGGCGCGCCGCGCCTACCTCTCGGCGCTCCTTCGCGCGCGCCAGCAGCGCTCTCTTGACGGCGTGCTCCACGTGGCCGAGGCGTTCGCCGCGCTCGGCGACCGGGACGCCGCCCGGCAGGCCCTCGTCATGGCCTCGGCCATGAAGGCCGGGCACCAGCAGACGGAGCTGGCGGAGCGGATGCGCGCCCTCCGGGAGCGGCTCGAAGGCCGCGTGCCCGCCGCGAGCGGCGGCGGGATCGTCTCGGTTTCCGCGCTGTCGGCGGCCGGGGACTAGGGAGCGCGCGTCGGCGCCGGGGTCCGAGCCATGACCGTCACGAGCCAGTCTTTCGGAGCAGCCGCCGCGGGCGGAGCGGCCGCCGCGGACTGCCTCGATCCCATCGCCGGCGGCCGCGTGATCAACGACGGCACGGGGATCATCTCGCTCGAGCTGCCGGATTTCGTCCGTCGCGGGACCCCGGCCACGGTCTCGGTGCGCGTGAACTGGTCCGTGGTGGTCGCCAAGGCCATCGCCCGGCTGTACGTCATCGCCGACCACCACCGCGACCCGCTGCTCGCGCGCGTGAGCCTCATGCCCGACGTGGTCCCGCCCCACGTGAGCGTGACGGCCCGTCTCGACCGCTCGACCAATGTCAGCGCGGTGGTCGAGTGCGGCGACGGCACCCTGCTCCAGGTCCGCCGCTGGATCCAGGTGATTCCGGCCGCCGTCCAGGAGCGGGCGGGCTGCGCATCCGAGGAGCCGTTGTGCCCGCTGAGTGCACTGACCGTCCAGAGCAAAGGAGGGCATGCCATATGACCGCTGCAAGCGACGAGGTGGCGTTGGTCGCTCCCGTTCAGGCCGAGCCGGCCGGACGGCTGTCCGGCCCCGCTCCGAGCCCACGCGCCGAGATGGCCGCGCTCCGGGCCGATCCGCGGCAGGCTGTCCAGGAGGACTGGATCCGCTGTCTCATCTGCGGCCGCAGCTTCCGCCAGCTCACCAACACCCATCTGCGCTCGCACCAGACGACGCCGGCCGAGTACAAGCGCGGCTTCGGCTACAACCGCGGGCGGCCGCTGATGTGCCGCGCGCTCCAGCGGCTGTACGCCCGCCGCGCGGTGAGCGCCGGGCTGGCGGACCAGATCCGGCAGCGGCCCATCCTCGTCATGCCGGAGCTCAGGCGGCGCGGTGGCTCGAGGCCGATCGCGCTGGAGGAGCTGCTCACGCGGAGCGACGTGCGGCGCCGCGCCCGGGCCCTGGCCCCCGCCGACCGCTAGGGACGTTGCGCCGTCCGCCGGGCCGAGGCCATGATCGCGCCCATGTGGGCGCGCGAACCGAGCCCGTCGACGCGGCGGGGCGGACCCTGGCGCCGGGGTACATCGGGCCGCACGCGCATCCGTGGAATCTGGCCACACCCGCGGCGCTCGCGCGCCGTGTCCTGCCGCTCGGGGCGCTGGCCGAGCGCGAGCTCCGCGCGCTGCTGCGCCAGCGCGGCTACGCCTTTCACGACCCGATCTACACCATGCTCTTCCTGTCCGCCGATTTCTTGCCGTCGGCGCGGCTGTCGTCCCTGGGCGTCTGGGACGTCAAGCGCAGGCGGGTCCTGCTTCCGAGTCGGCGGCGGGCCCCGCGGGACTGACGCGCCGCGTGACCGCCGGGGGATGGGGTTGTCCTCCCCGCGGGTCTTGGCGTATATTCGGCGCGTCCGCCGAATCTTTTCGGAGCTATCCCGGGTTGTCCCACCACCAGGCCACGATCCCGAGCGGCCGCTGACGGGCCGGCACGACTGAGGGAGGAGACGGCAATGAGGCGCTTCCGCATCGGCGCGGTTCTCGCAGTGCTGGCGATGGTCGCTCTGCTCGCCCTGCCGGCGGCGGCCCAGATGCCGAAATCCGGCGGCTCGCTGAACATCATGCTCCGCGAGGACCTCTCCCAGGGCTTCGCCATCCACGAGACCTCGACCATCTCGACTGTCTGGCCCGCCATGCCCTGCCTCAGCAACCTCGTCCTCTTCGATCCGGCCAAGCCGGTCGAGAGCACGGACACGATCGTCGGCGAGCTGGCCGAGAAGTGGTCCTGGCAGGATCACTATCGGAACCTGGTCTTCTTCCTCAGAAAAGACGTGAAGTGGCACGACGGCAAGCCCTTCACCTCAAAGGACGTCAAGTTCACCTTCGACATGCTCCGCGAGGCGCCGGACGCGCCGGTCAAGTTCCGCATCAACCCGCGCAAGGACTGGTACGCCAACGTGGAGGCCGTCGAGGCCGCCGACCCGTACACGGTGGTGTTCCGACTCAAGCGGCCTCAGCCGTCGCTCCTGCTGATGCTCGCCTCCGGCTACACGCCCGTTTACGCGGCGCACGTGAATCCGGCCGTCTACCGGACGGGCTGCGTCGGCACGGGGCCCTTCAAGCTGAAGGAATGGCGCAAGGGCGAGTTCGTGGACTACGTCAAGAACGCCGACTACTTCGTCAAGGGTCGCCCGTACCTGGACAGCCTCCGCTACGTCGTCATCAAGGAGCGCGGCACCCGGATCGCGGCGCTCCAGTCGGGCCAGCTCGACGTCTCGTTCCCCGGCGAGACCACCAAGACGGCGGCCGAGCAGCTCAAGAAGGCCGTGCCCCAGCTCGTCGTGGCGCCGGTGGGCCAGATGGTCAGCGACAACATCATCCTGAATACCAAGAAGCCGCCGTTCGACAACCCCAAGGTGCGGCTCGCGGTGAGCTACGCCGTGGACCGGCGCGGCCTGATCCAGGCCGTCCACCAGGGCGGGGCGGTGGAGGGCGCCGCCATGGCGCCCAAGCCCTACGGCGTCTGGGGGCTCATGGGTAAGGACCTGGCGGCGCTCCCCGGCTACGGCAAGCCCGAGGACATGAAGGCCCGGGCGCGGAAGCTTCTGGCGGAGACCGGGATCACGCCCCAGAACCCGCTGCGCGTGGAGATGTCGACCCGCGCCGTCGCCATCTACGTGGACATGGCCTCGTTCGTGATCAACGAGCTCAAGCAGGTGGGCATCGAGGCCTCGCTCAAGCAGATCGAGACGAGCCAGTGGCACGCGACGGCCACCCGCGGGGAGTACCAGATCGGAGCCAACCTGACCGGGCTCGGCGTGGACGATCCGGACGGGAACTTCTACGAGAATTACGCCTGCGGGTCGCCGCGCAACTACAGCCACTTTTGCAGCGAGGAGCTGATGAAGATGGTCGATCGCCAGTCGCAGGAGCTGGACCCGAAGAAGCGCCTGGAGCAGGTGGCCGCGATCCAGAAGAAGATCGAGCAAGACGCCTCGCGGCCCATGCTCGACTGGCGCCTCGACTACTTCACGCACTGGCCGTACGTGCACGGCTTGGTCCCTCACCACAACATCTACAACTTCGGCCGGATGCAGGACGTCTGGCGCGACAAGTAGGCGTTCCGGCCTGACGCGGGCGCGGGTGGGGGGGGCGGCCGGCTCCCCCACCGCCGTGTCCGGAGACCCCGAGTGAAGACCTACCTCCTTCAGCGGTTCGGCATCGGCGCCGTCACCCTCCTCGGCATGTCCATCGTGATCTTCGCGCTGCTGCGGTTCGCCCCCGGGGACATCGTCGACATCCTCTTCTCCACGGGTGGCTACGTGCGCCCCGAAGAGCGCATCGCGATCATGAAGGAGCTCGGCATCGACAAGCCCTACACCGCCCAATATTTGGAGTGGATGGGACAGCTGCTGCGGGGCGATCTTGGGAAATCGTACAATTACGGCTCCCCGGCCTGGGACGTCATCCGGCCCAAGATCCCCGTGACCCTGGAGCTGGCGGTGCTGGCGACCATCGTCGCCGTGCTCCTGGGCGTTCCCACCGGCGTGATCAGCGCCGTGCGCCAGGACACGACGCTCGACTACGTGCTCCGCGTCCTGAGCCTGGCCGGGCTCAGCATGCCGTCGTTTTGGCTCGGCATGGTGATCATCATGGGCATGGTCGCCTGGCTCGGCTGGATCCCGTCGATCACCTACGTCTCGCCCGCCGAGAACTTCCGGATGCACGTGCTCCAGTTCGCCCTGCCCGCCCTGGCGGTGGGCTACCGGTCCTCGGCGCTCATCACGCGCATCACCCGCTCGGCGCTCCTCGAGGTGCTGCGCGAGGATTACATCCGGACGGCCTGGGCCAAGGGCCAGACGGGGCGGACTGTGATTTGGCAGCACGCGCTCAAGAACGCCATGCTGCCGATCATCACGGTGATCGGTATCGAGTTCGCGTTCCTCATCGGCGGTCTGATCGTCACCGAGCGGGTGTTCAACCTGCCGGGCGTCGCCAACTACCTGGTCGAGGCCATCCTGGCGCGGGACTACCCGATTGTGCAGAACCTGGTGATGTTCATCGCCATCGTGGTCATCCTGTCGAACCTGGCGGTGGACCTCCTCTACGGCTTCCTGGACCCGCGGGTGCGCTATGGCGGCTGAGCCGGCGAGCGCCACGGCCCACGCGGCCGCCACCGTGGCGCTGTCGCGCCAGCCAGGGGCCTGGACCCTCCTCGGGCGCTTCTGCCGGAAGAAGCCCCTGGGCGCGGCGGGCGGCATCGTGACCCTGCTGATCGTGCTTACGGCGGTCTTCGCCAACCAGCTGCAGACCTACGACCCGATCGCCACCGAGGCCGCCCAGACTCTGGCGCCGCCGGGCAGGGAGCACTGGCTCGGGACCGACCACCTGGGGCGCGACATCTACTCGCGGATCGTCCACGGCGCCCGCGTCTCGCTGATCGTCGGGGTGGCGTCGACCCTCCTGGGGTCCGTGTTCGGCGGGATCATCGGGCTGCTGTCGGGCTATGCGGGCGGCAAGACCGACCTCGTCACCCAGCGGGTTATGGACATCCTGCAGGGGCTGCCCCTGCTCGTGCTGGCGCTGGTCGTCTCGGCGGCGCTGGGGCCATCGGTCCAGAACGTGATCCTGGCCATCTCGGTCCCGATCATCCCGCGCGCCGCCCGCGTCATCCGGTCGAGCGTGCTGTCGATCCGCGAGATGCAGTACGTGGAGGCGGCCCGGGCGCTGGGGCTCAAGCACGCGCGCATCGCGTTCCGTCACATCCTGCCCAACACCGTCGGGCCGTTCATCGTGCTCTGCACGGCCCAGCTCGGGAGCGCGATTCTGGTCGAGGCGGCGCTGTCCTTTCTCGGACTGGGAGTGCCCGAGCCCTATCCCTCGTGGGGCCGCATGCTCTCCGTGTCCGCCGCCGAGTACGCGCAGAAGGCGCCCCACCTCGTGATCTTCCCGGGCCTGGCGATCAGCCTGGCCGTGTTCGGCTCCAACTTGCTCGGTGACGCGCTGAGGGATACGTTGGACCCCCGGCTGCGCGGCGCCTGACGCCGCCCTCCGCTCGCGGGACACGGAGACGCTCATGGCTTCGGACGACCTCTGCTGGATGCCGGCCGCCGAGATGGCGGCGGCGATCAGAAGAAAGAAGCTCTCGCCCGTCGAGGTGGTGCGCGCGGCGCTCGGGCGCATCGAGCGGGTGAACCCCACGCTCAACGCCTTCGTCACCGTGACGGCGGAGCAGGCGATGAAGGACGCCCGGGCCGCCGAGCGCGCCCTCAGCAAGAAGGGCGCCCGGCTGGGCCCGCTCCACGGCGTGCCGTTCTCGACCAAGGACTTGGTCATCACCAAGGGGGTGCGGACCACGTTCGGGACGCGCGTCTACGCCGACAATGTCCCGACCGAGGACGCGCCCATGGTGGAGCGGCTGAAGGCCGCGGGCGCCATCCAGCTGGGCAAGACCAATACGCCGGTCCTCGGCTGGATCGGCGCCACCCACAACCCGCTCTTCGGTCCCACCCGCAATCCCTGGAAGCTCGACCGCACCCCCGGCGGCTCGAGCGGCGGAGCCAGCGCGGCCGTCGCGGCGGGCCTCGGGCCCCTGGCGATCGGCACCGACGGCGGCGGCTCGATCCGCATTCCCGCCTCCTTCGCCGGGATCTACGGCCTCAAGCCGTCCTTCGGCCTCATCCCCGTGTACCCGTTCAGCGCCGCTTGGAGCCTGTCGCACATCGGCCCGATGACGCGGACCGTGGCCGATGCCGCCGTGATGCTTCAAGCGTGCGCGGGGCCCGATGAGCGGGACCAGTTCTCCCTGCCGTCCCAGCGGGTGGACTACGTCAAGGCGCTCAAGGGGTCGCTCAAGGGGTGGCGCGTGGCCTGGACCGCCGACCCGGGGTTCGCGCGGGTCGTGGATCCGGAGGTGAAGGCGGTGTGCGAGAAGGCGGCCCGGCGCTTTCGCGAACTGGGCTGCCGCGTGGAGGACGTCAAGCCGGGCTGGCCCTCGCCGCGCGAGGCCTGGGAGACGATCTTCTGCGGCGGCCTCGCGGCGCGGCTCGGGGCGTACCTCCCCGAGCGGCGGCAGGACTTCGATGCCGGGCTGGTCGCCATTGTCGAGGAGGCGCGCCGCTGGGGGCCGACCCGCTACGTGCAGGCCTGGTTCGACCGGCTGGCCTGGGGCGAGCACGCGCGCCGGCTGTTCGAGTCCTACGACCTGCTGCTCACCCCGACGGTCGCCTGTCCGCCCTTCATGGTGGGGCTGGATAATCCGATGGACATTCACGGCGTGCGGATCGAGCGCTACGAGTGGATCCCGTTCACCTATCCGTTCAACATGACCGGCCATCCGGCCGCCTCCGTGCCGTGCGGGTTCACCGCGGACGGGCTGCCCATCGGCCTGCAGATCGTGGGCCGGCGCTTCGCCGACGCCACGGTGCTGCGGGCGTCCGCCGCCTTCGAGCGCATCCAACCCTGGTCCCACATCAAGCCCCCGGAGGTTCCCCAGTCATGAAGATCGACGACGTCAAGCGCATCCTCGTCATCGGCGCCGGCCAGATGGGCGCCCAGATCGCCATGCAGTCGGCCCTGCACGGCGACGCGGTCACGCTCAACGACCTCAACATGGACCTGCTGCAGAAGGGCATGGGGCTGAACCGCCAGCAGCTGGAGCGGCGGGTCCAGAAGGGGCAGATGACGAAGGACAGCATGGAAGAGGCGATCGCCCGCGTCCGCCTCGAGCCGGACCTCGAGAAGGCGGCCCGCGACGCCGACTTCGTGATCGAGGCCATCGTGGAGCGGCTCGAGCCCAAGAAGGAGTGCTTCGCCAAGCTGGACCGCTTCTGCCCACCCCACGCCATTCTGGCGACCAACTCCTCGACCCTGGGCAACTCGCTGATCGCGCCGTCCACCAAGCGCCCCGAGAAGTGCGTCAACATGCACTACTTCTACCCGCCGCTCGTGATGAAGCTGGTGGAGGTCGTCAAGGGGCAGTGGACGACGGAGGAGACGCTCCAGATCACCGCCGAGGTGGTCCGGCGCAGCGGCCGCGAGCCCGTGATCCTCAGGAAGGAGCTGCCCGGCTTCCTCGTCAACCGGATCCTGCGCGCCCTGGTCGGCGAGGCCTACTACTGCCTGGAGAACGGCGTGGCCTCGTTCGCCGACATCGACAAGGCCGTGGAGCTCGGCCTCAACCACCCGCTGGGGCCCTTCAGGCTGGGCGACCTCTCGGGGCTCGACATCGGCTACAACGCGCGCCTCGAGACCTACAGCCTGACGAAGAACGAGAAGGACCGGCCGCCCAAGGAGCTCGAGAAGCGCGTTAAGCGCGGCGACTTGGGCCGCAAGACGGGCCGGGGCTTCTACGACTACTCGACCACCCCGCCCAAACCGATCCTGGACTGACACCGTATCCCGGCCGGCGCGTCCCGAAGATTGGACATTGCGGCCCGGCCGGCCGTAGCCCAGGCTCCGCGCCATGACGCCATGGCGCGGAGCGGGCGGCTTCTCCCTCGCTGACCTGCTGGTCTCTCTGGCGGTGCTGGGCGGCGTGCTCGCGGGGACGTACACCGTGCTCGCGTCGGGGCTTGGCGCCTACCGCTTCGGGGCCGCCCGGGTCGAGGCCCAGCAGTCGGCGCGCGTCGCGCTCGAGCGCATGGTCAAGGAATTGCGCGAGGCGGGCTACGACCCGACGGGCGCGGGTATCGAGGCCGTGCTCGCCGCCGAGCGGGAGCTCGTGACCTTCCAGCGCGATCTCAATGGCAACGGCGTCATCGACCCGACCCGTGAGCGCGTGACCTTCCTGCTCCGCCCGGGCGACGCCGTGCTCCGGCGGGAGGCGGGCGGCGGCGCCCAGCCCCTGGCCGAGGGCGTGCGCCGCCTCGCCCTGACCTACTACGACCGGGCCGGCGCCGAGACCGCCGACCCCGCCCGCGTGGCCTCCATCCGCATCCAGCTCGAGGTCGGGTTCGCGGGGCCGGGCGTCGTGGTCGAGAGCCACGTCACGCTGCGGAACGGGCTCTACTGATCTGATAAGATTCCGCCATGCGCGCTCATGCGTGGCTCCCGCCGCTCGGCCTGGTGGCGGCCATTGCCCTCGCGGCCGCCGCCTGCCAAACCGTCCCCTACACGGCGCGCTCCCAGCTGCAGCTGCTCTCGCCGGCCCAGGAAGACCAGATGGGGGTCCAAGCCTACCAGCAGACTCTCAGCAAGGCGCGTCTGTCCACCGACGGGACGCTCAACGCCATGGTCACCCGGGTCGGCAGCCGCATCGCGGCGGCCACGGGCCACCCCGAGTATCAGTGGGAGTACCGCCTCATCGTGGATGACACCCAGGCCAACGCTTTCGCCCTGCCGGCCGGCAAGGTGGCCGTCTACACGGGCATCCTGCCGATCACGCGGGACGAGGCGGGCCTGGCCGCGGTGCTGGGCCACGAGATCGGCCACGTCATCGCCCGCCACGGCGGCGAGCGCGTCAGCCAGCAGCTCGTCGTCAATGTCGGTCTCGAGGCGACCATGGCGGGCCTGTCCGGCGGCAACCCGGCCATGGTCCAGCAGGTGGGCTCGCTCCTGGGGGCCGGGGCGGCGGTGGGGGTGCTCTTACCCTGGAGCCGGACGCAGGAGTCCGAGGCCGACCACCTCGGGCTCATCTTGATGGCCAAGGCCGGGTACGACCCCCATGCCTCGCTGGAGCTCTGGAAGCGCATGGCGGAGCACGCCAAGGGCAACGCGAAACCCCCGGAGTTCCTCTCGACCCACCCCGCCGATGCCACCCGCATCCAGCAGATCCAGGGCTGGATGCCGGAGGCCATGCGCTACTACAAGCCGGTCCGGTAGCCCCGATTTTTTTCCGCCGGCGCCCTGGGAGCCCAGGGCCCGGATTTCCCAGGGCCAATCTTCCTCAACCTGCGGTGGCTGCCCGCCAAGTCGACCCCACCTGTTGTCTTGGTCCCATGGCCGGATTTGCTTAGAAATCCTAGAGTTTTTCCTTGACACCCCCTTCCGGCCAAACTAGGATAGCCGGCTAAGTGGGATGAATTCCCATAAAGTGGCAGTACAACCCAGGCGAGGGGAGAAATATCCCCTCCGAGGGGGACCGTGTTTCGAGGACAGTTCCGGCACACGATCGACACGAAAGGGCGGGTCAGCATCCCGGCCAAGTTCCGGGAGGCCGAGGCTGGCATCGCGGGGGACAAGCTCGTGATCGTCCCCAACGGCGTCGCCCTCGAGGTCCATCCCTTTCAGAAATGGGAGGAACTCGAGCAGCGCTTGAGCGCGCTGCCGCGCTTCGACCAGGACGCGCGCGAGATCCGGCACCGCTACCTCTCGCTCGGGCAGGACGTGAGCCTCGACGCGCACGGGCGCATCCAAGTGCCGCAGGACTATCGCGAGCGCGTCGGGCTGCGCAAGGACGTGCTCGTCGTGGGCATGCAGGAGTACTTCGAGGTCTGGGACGTGGAGCGCTGGGAGCACGCGCAACGCGATCCCGCCCGGCCCCTGGACGAGCTCTTCAAGAAACTGGCCGACAAGGGCGTGTAGGGCGTGGAGTGGGAGGCGCCGACGCACCTCCCGGTGCTTGTGGACGAGGTGACGTTCCTCTTGCGCCCCCGTCGAGGGGGCTGGGTGGTGGACGGGACCATCGGAATGGGCGGACACGCTGAACGGTTGCTGGACGCGGGCGGAGCGGGAACGCGCCTGCTCGGGATCGATGCTGATCCCGAGGCGCTGGCCCGGGCCGGCCGCCGACTCGCGCGCTTCGGCGACCGCGTGGTGCTGCGCCAGGGCAGCTTCCGAGACCTGGCCGCCCACGCCTCGGCCGCCGGCGTGACCGAGGCCTCGGCCGTGCTGCTCGACCTGGGCCTCTCCTCCTACCAGCTTGAGGAGTCCGGGCGCGGGTTCTCCTTCCAGGGCGACGAGCCCCTCGACATGCGCTTCGATCCGACCCGGGGCGCCACGGCCGCCGAGCTCCTCAACCGGCTGACGCAGGAGGAGCTGGCGCGCATCCTCTTCGAGTACGGCCAAGAGCGCCACGCCCGCCGCATCGCGCGCCGGATCGTCGAGCGGCGGAAGCGCGCGCCGCTGACCCGGACCGGCGACCTGGTCGCGGCCGTGAAGGAGGCCGTGCCGCGGGCCGCGTGGTCGCACCGCACCCACGTGGCCACGCGCACCTTCCAGGCCCTCCGGATCGCCGTCAACGACGAAGCCGGGGCCGTGGCCGACACCCTGCCCCAGGCGGCCGCGCTCCTCGGCCGGGGCGGCCGGCTCGGTGTGATCTCCTTCCACTCGGGCGAGGACCGCATCGTCAAGCGCGCCTTCCGCGCCCTCGGGGCCGAGGGCTTCGCCGAACTCGAACCCTCGCCGCTCGGCCCCGGCCGCGACGAGGTCGCCGGCAACCCGCGGGCCCGGAGCGCCAAGCTCCGTGTGCTCGAGCGCCTGGAGGCCGCATGAGCCCGCGCGCGGGATTCCGCCCGAGCCCTCGCGAGCAGGAGATCGCCCGCTTCCACCGGGAGAGCGACCGCCGGCGGCTGCGGAGCATGGCCGCGGCGCTGCTCGGCGCCGGCGTGCTGGTGGCGCTCGTGCTGGGGATGGTCGGGCTGCGGGTCCAGCAGGTGCGGATGTCCTACCGGCTGGACGCGCTGCGCACCACGCGGGTGGAGCTCGAGGAGGCCAACCGCCGGCTGCGCGTGGAGATGGCCACGCTGAAGTCCCTGGCGCGGATCGACGGCAAGGCGCGGGGCGAGCTTGGCATGGTGCCGCCCGTCCGCAACCAGGTGAGGCTGGCGCGCGAGTTCGTGCCCGGCGGCAGCGGGCTCTCCGCCGCGGCGCCGCTCACCGCCTCCGTGCAGCGCGTGACGCCGGCCGAGCCCGGGATCGGAGTCCGCTAGCGTGACGCGTCCTGAGGGAACGCCGCCACCATGACCGAGCCCCGGATCGCGGGCCCGAGGCGCCGGACGCTCATCGTGGCAGCGCTCATCGCTTGCGCCTTCCTTGGACTCCTCGGCCGGCTGACCCATCTCCAGATCCTCAAGCATGAGGAGTATTCCCGGCTGGCGGAGGGCCAGCACGCCAAGACCATCCCCCTCAAACCCAAGCGCGGCCCCATCCTCGACCGCTCGGGCCTGGTCCTCGCCGTCTCCTCGAAGGCCGAATCGCTCTATGCCCTGACCTCACGCGTGGACGATGCCGAGCAGCTGGCCCAGCGGCTCGCGCCGATCCTGGGCGAGCCCGCCCGGGACATCGCCCGGCGGCTGGACTCGGCCAAGCGCTTCGTCTACCTCAAGCGGCGCCTGCCCCCGGAAGTGTCCCAGGCGGTGCGAGACCTCAAGGAGCCCGCCCTCGGGTTCCTCGAGGAGAGCCTGCGGCTCTATCCCAACCGGGAGCTCGCCGCCCAGGTGGTCGGCTTCGAGGGGATGGACGGCCGGGGGCTGGCGGGCATCGAGCAGTCCTGGGACGAGCATCTGGCGGGGACCGAGGGCAAAGCGCTCGTCGAGCGGGACGCCCTCGGCCGCGAGGTGACCGGGACGCCCAAGGTGCTCAAGCCGTCCACGCCCGGCCAGGGCGTGATGCTCACCATCGACGCCACGCTGCAATACCTGGCCGAGAAGGAGATCGAGGCCGCGTGGCGGCGCACCCGCTCGAAGGCGGCCATGGCCATCGCCATGGATCCGCGCACGGGGGAAATACTGGCGCTCGCCATCCGTCCCACGTTCAACCCGAACAGCTTCGCGACGGCCACCGACGACGACCGGCGCGACCGCGCGGTCAGCGACCCCTTCGAGCCCGGCTCGACCTTCAAGGTGATCATGGCGGCGGCGGCGCTCGAGGAAGGAGTCGTCCGGCCCCAGGACCGCGTCTTCGGGGAAAACGGCGCCATCACGGTGGCCAACGCCACCATCCACGACTGGAAGAAATACGGCTGGCTGACCTTCACCGAGGTGCTCCAGAACTCGTCGAACGTGGGGTCGATCAAGGTGGGCCTGTCCCTCGGCAAAGAGCGCTACTACAAGTACATCACGGGCTTCGGCTTCGGCGCGCCCACCGGCGTCGGGCTGCCCGGCGAGAGTCGAGGGCAGCTGCGCCCGCCCCGGCAGTGGTCGGGGCTGTCGCTGGCCACCATGTCCATCGGCCAGGAGATCTCGGTCACGGCCCTTCAGTTGGTGACGGCCTTCGCCGCCGTGGCCAACGGCGGCCGGCTCATGCAGCCCCAGATCGTGCGCGCGGTCCTGGACGCCCAGGGGCGGGAGAGCCGGGGCTTCGAACCCAGGGCCGTCCGCCAGGTAATCTCGCCCGAGACGGCGCGGACGCTGACCGAGATCATGACGACCGTGGTCCGCGAGGGGACCGGGCATGCCGCGGCCATCCCGGGCTACGACGTCGCGGGCAAGACGGGCACCGCCCAGAAGCTCGACCCCGCCACGCGCCGCTACTCGCACGCGCCCGGGGTGCTCTCCTTCGCGGGCTTCGTGCCGGCCGATGAGCCACGGCTGGCCATCCTGGTGATGCTCGACGAGCCCAAGAACGAGAAGTGGGGGAGCGAGGCGGCGGCGCCCATCTTCGCCGCCATCGCCCGCGAGGCGCTGCGCTCTCTCAACGTGCCGCCCCGCGACACGACCCTGGTGCCCATCGTGCGGGGCGAGATGGCGGCCGCGCCGGCCCCGGGCCTCCTCGCGGGCACCCCGGTGCGGCCCGTGGGCCTGGGCGTGGCCCCCGACGGCGCCGCCCTCATGCCGCGGCTCGCGGGGCTGTCGCTCCGCCAGGCCATGGAGGCCCTGGCGCCTTTCGAAGTCGGACTCGAAGTCAGCGGGCGGGGGATCGTGATCGCCCAGTCGCCGGCCGCCGACGCGCCCCTCGGTCCCGGAACCGTCTGCCGCCTCACGCTCGCCTCGCCGGCGGCGCGGCCGGCGGCGAGGCCATGACGGGGACCCCCGTGCCCATCGCCACCCTGCTCGAGGCCCTCCCGGACAAGACGGTGCTCGGCACCCTCCCCGCCGCCGTCACCGGCGTGGCGTACGATTCGCGGAAGGTGGCCGCGGGCGAGCTCTTCGTGGCGGTCCCGGGGCTCAAGCAGGACGGCCGCCGCTTTATCGCCGATGCCCTGGCTCGGGGCGCCGCCGCCGTCGTCGCCGAGGGGCCCGACCCGCTCGCCGGGACGGCGACGGGCCGCGTCGTGGTGCCGTCTTCACGCGAGGCCCTCGCCCGGCTGGCCGACGCCTATTACGGCCACCCGTCGCGGCGGCTCACCGTGGTCGGCATCACCGGCACCAACGGAAAGACCACAACCTCCTTCCTGGTAGACGCCCTTCTGCAGCCCGGCGGCCGGCGGACCGGGCTCGTCGGCACGATCCACTACCGCGTCGGCGCGGAGACCCTGCCGGCGGGCCAGACGACGCCGGAGGCCGTGGAGCTTCAGTCCCTGCTGGCGCGCATGCTCGCCGAGGGCGTCACGGCCGTGGCCATGGAAGTGTCCTCCCACGCGCTGGCCCTGCACCGGGTCGACAGCGTCGAGTTCGACGTCGCCGTCTTCACCAACCTCACCCAGGACCACCTCGACTTCCACGGCACGCTCGGTGAGTACCGCGACGCCAAGGCGCGCCTCTTCCGCCTCCTCGCCGCCGGGCTCAAGCCCCGCCGCAGCGCGGTCGTCAATTGCGACGATCCCGCCGGTGTCTGGATGGTGAACGGGCTCGAGCGCGCCGGCGTGGACGTCATCACCTTCGGCATGACGGAAGGCGCCCGGGTGAGGCCGCGGCGCTTCGCCTCGGGCATGACAGGCATCCGCCTCGAGGTAGAGACCGATCGCGGGGCGGTCGGGGTCACCTCGCCGCTGGTCGGCGAGCACAACGTGATGAATCTCCTCGGAGCCATCGGCGTCGGATTGGCTCTCGGTGTTGATCCGGAAGCGATCGGGGGGGCGCTCTCCGGCGTGCGCACCGTCCCGGGCCGCTTCGAGCGGGTCGAGGCGGGCCAGCCCTTTCTCGCCGTGGTGGACTACGCCCACACGCCCGACGCGCTCGAGCGCACCCTGGCCACCGCGCGCAAGCTGCTCTCCCACAGCGGCCGGCTCGGGGTAGTCTTCGGCTGCGGCGGCGACCGCGACCGGGGCAAGCGGCCGCTCATGGGAGGGATCGCCGCGCGCCTGGCCGACCGGGTGTGGGTGACGTCCGACAACCCCCGGACCGAGAAGCCGGAGGCCATCATCGCCGAGATCACCGCGGGCATCCCGCCGGCCGCGGGGGGGCTCGACCGCCATGTTACGATTCCGGACAGGAAGGCCGCTATCCGCAGCGCGCTCGAATGGGCCCGCGCCGGCGACGTGGTCGTGATCGCCGGCAAGGGCCACGAGACCTACCAAATCGTCGGCTCCGAGGTGCTTCCCTTCGACGACCGGGCCCAGGCCCGCGCCGCGCTCGCGGAGCGCCAGCCATAGGGAGCGCCATGCCGGCACTCACGGTCGAGGACGTGGTCCGCGGCACCCAGGGCGCCCTGGTCGGGGGCGACTTGGGCGTCCCGGTGAGCGGCGTCAGCATCGACAGCCGCACGCTGGGCATCGGGGACGCGTTCTTCGCCATCCACGGCCACCACCTGGACGGCCACGCCTTCCTGAGGGACGCGGCGGCCCGCGGCGCCTCGTGCCTGATCGTCCACGACCTGCCCGACGAGCTGCCGCCCTCGGTCTCCGCGGTGCTCGTGGACGACACCACGCGCGCCCTCGGGAGGCTGGCGGCCTATCACCGCGCCCGCTTCACGGTGCCCGTCGTCGCCATCACCGGCTCCAACGGCAAGACGACCACCAAGGAGATGACGGCGGCGATCCTCGAATCGCTGGGGCCGGTGCTCAAGCCCGAGTCGAGCTTCAACAACCAGTGGGGGCTGCCGCTCACCCTGCTCAAGCTCGGTCCCGAGCACCGCGCGGTGGTCGTCGAGCTCGGCGCCAATACGCCCGGCGAGATCGCGGCCCTGGCCGAGATCAGCCGTCCGACGGTCGGCGTGGTCACCATGGTGGCGAGCGCCCACACCGAGTTCTTCGGCTCGCTGGACGGTGTCGCGGCGGAGAAGAGCGCCCTGGTTCGCGCGATCCCGCGCGAGGGCGCCGTCGTCCTGAACGCCGACGATGCGAAGGTGATCGCCATGCGAGCGCTGAGCCGGGCGCGCGTGCTCACGTTCAGCCGCCAGCCGGGGGCCGACGTGAGCGCCGTGGGGCCGGCGGAGGAGACCCCCGAGGGCGTGCGCGTCACGCTCGAGACCGGCGGCGGCCGCCGCACCGTCACGCTTCGCTTTGCCGGCCGGCACAACATCGTCAACGCGCTGGCCGCGGCCGGCGCCGCCGCGGCGCTGGGGCTGCCGCTGGAGGCCATCGCCCGCGGGCTCGCCGCCGCGCGGCCGATCAAGGGCCGGTGCGTCTGGAAGCGGGCGGGCAGCGTGCGGATCCTCGACGACACCTACAACGCCAACCCCGTCTCGGTCCGCGCGGCGCTCGAGACGCTCGCCGCGGCAACGGACGCGCGGCGCCGGATCGTGGTGCTGGGCGACATGCTCGAGCTGGGTGCCATCAGCGAGGAGGCGCACCGCGAGGCCGGCCGCGCCGTCGCGGCCTCGGGCGCCGCCGAGTTCGTCGGCGTCGGGCGGTGGGCGATGGCGGCGGTGGAAGCGGCGCGCGCCGCCGGGCTCAGCGAGAGCCACCACGCGGCGACCTTCGAAGACACGGTGGCGCTGCTGCTCAAGCGGCTCGCCCCGGGCGACGCCGTGCTGGTCAAGGGCTCGCGCGGGATGCGCATGGAACGCGTGGTGGACGCGCTGCTGGCGCGCTTCGGAGGGGAGGATGACTGATGCTCTACGACCTCCTCGTCCCGCTCGCCAAGTACCACACGGTCTTCAACGTCTTCCGGTACATCACCTTCCGCACGGCGATGGCGACGGTGACGGCGCTGGCGATCGCCTTCGTCCTGATGCCCTGGCTGATCGACTGGCTGCGGCGGCTCCAGGAGGGGCGCAGTACCGTGCGCGAGGACACGCCCGCGCGGCACCGGCGCAAGGTCGGCACCCCGACCATGGGCGGGATGGGGATCCTGGCGGCCATCCTGGCCTCGACCCTGCTGTGGGCCAATCTGCGAAACCGCTACATCTGGATCTTGATGCTGGCCACGGCGGGGCTGGGGCTGATCGGGTTTCTGGACGACTACACCAAGCTCAGGACCCGCAAGGGCATCTCGGCGGGGCGGAAGTTCGGAGCCCAGATCGTGCTGGTCACGGGCCTGCTGGCCTGGCTCCTCTTCTGGCCGCCCGACGGCTTCACGACCGCGCTGCCGATTCCGTTTTTCAAAGGGTGGATCCTGACGCTCGGGGCGTTCTGGATTCCGTTCGCCCTCCTGGTGATCGTGGGGTCCTCCAATGCGGTGAATCTGACCGACGGGCTGGACGGGTTGGCCATCGGCCCCATCGTCACGGCGGGGGGAGCGTTCGCGGTCATCGCGTATCTGAGCGGCAACTTCGTCCTCGCGGAGTACCTCCGCATCCTCAACGTGAAGGGCACGGGCGAGCTGACGATTTTCTGCGGCGCGCTGGTGGGCGCGGCGCTGGGCTTTCTCTGGTTCAACAGCTATCCGGCCCAGGTCTTCATGGGGGACGTGGGCTCGCTCGCCCTCGGCGGCGCCATCGGCACCCTGGCGGTGCTCACCAAGGCGGAGCTCCTCCTGCCCCTCATCGGCGGCATCTACGTGGTCGAGGCGGGATCGGTGATCATCCAGGTCGCATCCTTCAAGATGACGGGCCGGCGCGTCTTCCTCATGGCGCCGCTGCACCATCACTTCGAGAAGAAGGGCTGGTCCGAGCCCAAGATCATCGTGCGGTTCTGGATCGTGTCGTTCTTGCTGGCCCTGCTGGCGCTCACGACGCTCAAGCTCCGCTAGGGTGAGCGCCGATGCCGACGACGGTGACGAGGCGGATGGAGGATGAAGAGAACGCGATGACCACGAGCGGGGATCGAGGGCTGGCGTACCGCACCTGGCTGTCCGCGCGGACGGTGTCCGTCGTCGGTCTCGCCAAGAGCGGTGTGGCCGCCGCGCGGCTGATCCGGCGGCTGGGCGGCCGTGTGCTGGCCTCGGACTCCGGCGCCCGCGAGGCGCTCTCCGCCGACGCGCGCGGGCTCGAGGAGCTGGGCTGCGCGGTGTGGGCGGGCGGCCATCCGGACCGGGCGTTTGAGGGCGCCGACCTCGTGGTCGTCAGCCCGGGCGTGCCGCCGGACATCCCGGCGCTCAGGACCGTCCGGGCTCGCGGCGTGCCCATCATCGGCGAGCTGGAGCTTGCCTGGCGCGTGATGGAAGCCGACCTGATCGCGATCACCGGCACCAACGGCAAGACGACGACCACGGCGCTGACCGGCGAGCTGCTGCGCCAGCAGGTCCGGCCGGTCATGGTGGGCGGCAATATCGGCGCCCCGCTGGCGGACGGGGCGCTGGACTTCCCCGCCGATGGCCTGGTGGTGGCGGAGGTCTCGAGCTTCCAGCTCGAGAGCACCGAGCGCTTCCGGCCCCGGGTGGCGGCCATGCTCAACCTTACGCCGGACCACCTGGACCGGCACGGCACCTTCGAGCGGTACGTCGAGGCCAAGGCGCGGATCTTCGCCAACCAGACCGAGGCTGACTGCGCGGTGCTCAACTTCGACGACCCCGTGACGGCCGGGCTCGACTCGCGCGTCCCCGGCCGGGTGCTGTGGTTCAGCCGGCTCAAGCCGCTGGTCCACGGCGTCTTCCTCCTGGACGGCTGGGTCGTCGCGAAACTGAACGGGCACATCGAGCGAGTCTGCCCCGTGGCCGAGATCACGCTGCGCGGCCAGCACAACGTGGAGAACGTGCTGGCGGCTGCGGCGTGCGCGCTCTGGACGGGGATGGCGCCCGAGGCCATCCGCCGCGGCATCGCCGCCTTCCGCGGCGTCGCCCACCGCATCGAGCGCGTCTTCGACGACCGCGGCGTCGTCTACTACAACGACTCCAAGGGGACCAACGTCGCCTCGACCATCAAGGCGCTCGAGAGTTTCACCGAGCCCGTGGTCCTCATCGCGGGCGGCAAGGGCAAGGGGCAGGACTTCGCCCCGCTCGGGGCGGCGGCGCGGGGCCGGGTGCGGCACGCCGTCCTCATCGGGATGGACCGCGACCGGCTGCGCGGGCCGCTCGAGGCGGGGGGCGTACCCTGCCAGGACGCCGAGTCCATGGACGACGCGGTGGGGAAGGCGCGGGACGCGGCGCGGGTGGGCGACGTGGTGCTGCTGTCGCCGGCCTGCGCCTCCTTCGATATGTTCCAGAACTTCGAGCATCGCGGCGAGGTGTTCAAGGCCGCCGTCCTGAGGCTCAGCCGATGAATGCGAACCGGTGGGGGGGTCTGGGGGAGGAGCGGCGGTCGCTCCCCCCCAGTCTCGACTGATGCCGCGCAAGCTCACTCCGGACCTCGTGCTCTTCGGCGTCGTGCTGGCGCTCGTCTCCGTGGGCGTCGTGATGGTCTACTCGGCCAGCGCCATCGTCGCCGCCGACCGATTCCACGACCCGTTCTTCTTCCTGAAGAAGCAGCTGTTCTGGGCCGTGCTGGGCTTCGGCTGCCTCTGGGGCGCCATGCTGCTCGACTACCGCAAGCTGCAGGGCCTGGTCGTCCCGCTGCTCGTGATCTCCTTCGCCCTGCTCGTGCTGGTGCTGGTGCCGCCCTTCGGCCAGGAGATCAACGGCACGCGCCGGTGGTTCCGCGGCGGTCCCGTGTCCTTCCAGCCGGTGGAGCTGGCCAAGTTCGCCTTGGTGCTCTATCTGGCGTCCTTCCTCACGCGCCGGCAGGAGGCCATCCGCAGCTTCAGTCAGGGGGTCCTGCCCGTGCTGATGGTCGCCGGGCTGATGGCGGGGCTGACCATCCTCCAGCCGGACTTGGGCAACAGCCTGGCCCTGATGATCCTGACCCTGGCGCTGGCCTATCTCGCCGGGGCGCGCGCCATCCACTTGCTGGCCGTGTGCTCGGCCGCCCTGCCGGTGGTCGCCGCCCTCGTCATCATGAAGCCCTACCGCTGGCGGCGCATGGTCGCCTTCGTCAATCCCTGGGACGACCCCCAGGGCTCGGGCTTTCAGATCATCCAGTCCTTCCTGGCCCTGGGCTCGGGCGGCTGGCTCGGGCTGGGCCTCGGCGAGTCCAAGCAGAAGCTCTTCTATCTTCCAGAACCTTACACCGACTTCATCTTCGCGATCATCGGCGAGGAGCTGGGGCTGGTGGGCGCCGCCGCCGTGATCGCGCTGTTCGCGGTGCTGATCTGGCGGGGGCTGCGCATCGGGCTGCGGGCGCCCGACGCCTTCGGCAGTTACCTGGCCCTCGGGCTCAGCCTCATGCTGGCCACCCAGACGCTGGTGAACCTGGGGGTGGTGACGGGCGCGCTGCCGACCAAGGGGCTGCCGCTGCCGTTCATCTCCTTCGGCGGCTCGGCGCTGCTCATGGCCATGTTCTCGGCGGGCGTGCTGCTCAACATCTCCCAGCACGAGGGGACCGCGTGATGTTCAAGAAGTACCAGCAGATCCACTTCGTGGGCATCGGCGGCGTCGGCATGAGCGGCATCGCCGAGGTGCTGCTCACCCTCGGCTACCGCGTCACGGGCTCCGACATGAAGCGGAGCGAGGCGGTGGAGCGGCTGGAGCGGCTCGGCGCCAAGGTGTTCACCGGCCACCAGCCGGCGCACGTCGAGGGGGCCCACGTGGTCGTCTATTCCTCGGCCGTGGCGCGCGACAACGTCGAGGTGCAGGTGGCCCGCCAGCGGGGCATCCCCACTATCCCGCGGGCCGAGATGCTGGCCGAGCTGATGCGGCTCAAGTACGGCATCGCCATCGCCGGGACCCATGGCAAGACGACCACGACGTCCATGGTGGCGGACGTGCTCGGGGCGGCGGGCTTTGACCCGACCGTCGTCGTCGGCGGCCGCGTGCACGGCCTGGGCGCCAACGCGCGCCTCGGGCAGGGCGAGTTCCTCGTGGCCGAGGCCGACGAGTCGGACGGCTCGTTCCTCAAGCTCTCGCCCACCATCGCCGTGGTGACCACGGTGGATGCGGAGCACCTCGACCACTACGCGGATCTCGACGCGATCCGGGCGGCGTTCCTCGAGTTCGTCAACAAGGTGCCGTTCTACGGCTGCGCCGTGCTCTGCCTCGACGAGCCCAACATCCAGCAGATGATCCCGCAGATCGAAAAACGGGTCATCACGTACGGTCTGGAATCCGGCGCCGACCTCACGGCGCGGCGCCTGGTCTTCGAGGGGGTGAGCTCCCAGTTCGAGGTGATCCACCGTGGTCGCGTGCTGGGCTCGGGCTCGCTGCAGGTGCCCGGCCGTCACAACGTCCTGAATGGGCTGGCCGCCGTCGCGGTCGGGTTGGACCTCGAAGTGCCCTTCGAACGCATCCAGCAGGCGCTCGCCGGCTTCACCGGCGTCCAACGCCGATTCCAGATCCGGGGGGAGGCCCAGGGCGTCCTGGTCGTGGACGACTACGGGCACCACCCGGCTGAGATCCGCGCCACCCTGGCCGCCGCCAAGGCCGGGTTCGACCGGCGCGTGATCACCGTGTTCCAGCCGCACCGCTACACGCGCACCCAGTATCTGCGGAAGGAGTTCCTGACGGCGTTCTACCAGTCGGACGTGCTGGTCGTGATGGACATCTATCCTGCGGGCGAGGCGCCGATCCCCGGCGTCCACGCCCGCGACCTGGCCGACGGCATCGCCGCTCACGGGCACCGCGAAGTCATCTACATGGACGGGGACCGTGACGGCATCGTCCGGTATCTGTGCGAATCCACCAGGTCCGGAGATCTGGTGCTGACCCTTGGAGCCGGCGACGTGGGACAGCTCGGCGCCGAGTTCCTGGCGCGCCTCAATGACGGCAGCGAACAGGCCAACAGGAGGTAACGCATGTTAGGAGAGATCCGGGGCGAGGTGCGGTTCAAGGAACCCCTCAGCTTCCACACCTCCTTGCGCATCGGAGGGTCCGCCGACATCTTCGTCGTTCCCCAGGACGTCGAGGATATCCGTCTGGCGCTGTCCTTCGCCGAGCGCGAGCAGCTGTCCATCGACGTCATCGGCGGGGGCAACAACCTCTTGGTGAGCGACCGCGGCGTGCGCGGCGTGGTCCTGAAGCTTGAGGGCTGCCTCGGCCGCGCCGAATTCAACGGCGAGGAGGCGGTCGCCGGCGCCGGCGTGAGCCTGTCGGCGCTGATCCGCGAGGCCGCCGCCCTCAACTTGGGCGGCATCGAGGCCTTGGTCGGCGTGCCGGCCACGATCGGGGGCGCGGTGGCCATGAACGCCGGGACGCAGGACGGCTCCATCGGCGACTTCATCTCGGCCGTGTACTTCCTGCACCCGGACGGGACCATGGGCGAGTTCAAGCCCGGCGCCGGCTCGTTCAGCTACCGCATGTTCAGCGCCCCGGATGGCGCCGTGCTCGTCGGCGCGCGGCTGCAGCTGCACCGGCGGCCCATGGCCGAGATCCAGAAGGACATCAAGCAGCGGCTCAAGCTGAAGAAGGCAACCCAGCCGCTGGCCCTGGCCTCGGCGGGCTGCGTGTGGAAGAACCCCCCGGGCGACGCGGCGGGCCGGCTGGTCGAAAAGGTCGGGCTCAGGGGCAAGCGCCTCAACGGCGCCGAGATCTCGGCCAAGCACGCCAACTTCATCGTCAACCGCGGCGGCGCCACGGCGGCCGACATCCGCGCGCTGATGGACATGGCGCGCGACCGCGTCCAGAACCAGTTCGGCATCACGCTGGAGCCCGAGATCCGCATGATGGGAGATATCTAGTCCCGTGAGAAGCCGCACGGCGGTCCTGTCCCCGCGGGGGAGCCGGCACGAGATGGAGGACCTCGCGGAGCGGAGCCGGCTCATGACCGGCCAGCGCGTCGCCCGCGCTCGGGCCACCCGCCGGGTCCTGCGCCGGGCCTGGCGCGCCGCCGTCCGCCTGCTGGTGCTGCTGCTGGCCGTGGGCGCCCTCGGCGGCGCGGGGCTGGGCGTGCGCTGGCTCCTGACCTCCCCGCGGTTCGCCGTGAGCGAGGCGGAGGTGAGCGGAAACAGCGGGCTCGGCCGCGAGGCGATCCTGGCCGCGGCCGGCATCGTCCCCGGCACCAACCTCTTCCGGCTGGATCCCCGGGCCGTCCAGGCCCAGGTCGAAGCGCTGCCGCTGGTCCGGCGCGCCCAGGTGGTCCGCGCCTTCCCCAACCGCGTCGCCGTGGTGGTGGAGGAGCGCCGGCCCTTCACCCTCGTCCACGCCGGCACGCTGCACTGGATCGACGAGCAGGGCGTGGCTCTGGGACCCGAGGCGCGCGCCGTGGCGCCGGGGGCGCCCCTGATCACCGGGCTCGGTCCCGGCGATCTGGCGGAGGGGCACGCCGCGCCGGGGGAACGGGTCGCCGTCGGCGTCTCCCTGCTCCGGATCCTGCTGCGCTCGGGCAGCGCGCTGCTCGGGCAGATCTCCGAGATCGACGTGAGCCGGCCCGACGGGCCCGTGCTCTACACCGTGGACGGCGTGGAGGTGCGCCTGGGCGGCGACGACTGGGAGGCCCGGCTGGGCCGCCTCCTGGGCGTGCTGGCCCAGCTGCGCGGCGCCGGGGAAGCGGTGACGTCCATCGACCTGCGCTTCCGCGACCAGGTCGTCCTCAAAACCGCGACGAGGTGAGGGAGCGAATGGCCAGAGCCAAGGGACGCCAGGTGATCGCCGGGCTGGACGTCGGGACCACCAAGATCTGCTGCGTGATCGCGGAGTGGTCGCCTGTCGGCAACCTCGACATCATCGGCGTGGGCGTGAGCCCCTCGCGAGGCATCCGCAAGGGCGTGGTGGTCAACATCGACTCGACCGTCGAGTCCATCAAACACGCGGTGAGCGAGGCCGAGGAGATGGCGGGGATCGAGATCGCCTCGGTGATCGCCGGCGTGGCGGGCGGCCACATCCGCGGCATCAACAGCCGCGGCGTGGTCGCCGTGTCGGGCAAGCACCGCGAGGTCAACCAGGCCGACATCGAACGGGCCCTGGACGCCGCGCGGGCCATCAACCTGCCCCAGGACCGCGAGATCATCCACGTGCTGCCCCAGGCTTTCCTCGTCGATGACCAGGACGGCGTCAAGGAGCCGCTCGGCATGTCGGGCGTCCGTCTGGAGGTGGAGGTGCACCTCGTGACCGGAGCGACCACCTCGGTGCGCAACGTGGTCCGCAGCGTGAACCGGGCGGGGCTCCAGGTCCAGGACCTGGTGCTCGAGCCGCTGGCCTCGTCCGAGGCCATCCTCTCCGCCGAGGAGAAGGAGCTGGGCATCCTGCTCATCGACCTGGGCGGCGGGACGACGGACGTCGCGCTCTTCCGGGACGGCGCCGTCTGGTACACGGGCATCCTGCCGCTGGGCGGCGACCACATCTCCAACGACATCGCGGTGGGGCTGCGGACGCCCACGGCCGACGCCGAAGAGCTGAAGAAGCGCCACGGCTGCGCGCTCACGGCCCTGGTCCGCGAGGACGAAGTCATCGACGTGCCCTCCGTGGGCGGGCGCAAGGCGCGCCAGCTCTCCCGCCAGATCCTGTCCGAGATCATCCAGCCCCGCGTGGAGGAGATCTTCACGCTCGTGGCGCGGGACCTGGCCCGCGCCGGCCTGGCCGACGTCGCGGCCGCCGGCGTGGTGGTGACGGGCGGGACCTGCATCATGCAGGGCGTGCCCGAGCTGGCCGAGCAGGTCTTCGACGTCCCGGTGCGGCGCGGCGCGCCCACCGGGCTCAGCGGCCTGGCCGACGTGGTCGAGAGCCCCATTTACGCCACCGGGGTGGGCCTGGCGCTCTACGGCGCCCGCGGCCACGGGGGCGGAGCCGCGATGGACGCCGCTGACGGCTCGCTCGTGGAGCGCGCGGGCCGGCGCATGCGGGACTGGTTTGCCGAGCTCTTCTAGAAAGGGCGGCGGGCGCAAGACTTCGGGAGCCACCGGGCAGGCGGAGCTGTTCCTGAGCCTGCCGCCCGCGCGGCCACGACACTCACGTTCTCGAGTCAAGGAGGAGCCGATGGAGCAGACACACGGGCGGCGGCCGGTGTTCGAGCTGGACGACGAGCGCGAGGCGGCGAAGATCAAGGTGATCGGACTTGGCGGTGGCGGCTCCAACGCGGTCAACCGCATGATGGCCGCGCGCTTCATCGGCGTCGAGTTCATCGTCGCCAATACGGATCTTCAGGCGCTGCGGGCCTCTCCGGCCCCGATCAAGCTCCAGTTGGGCGCCCGCCTGACGCAGGGCCTGGGCGCCGGCTCCGACCCCGAGGTCGGCAAGAACGCCGCGCTCGAGGACCGCGAGCAGATCAGCAAGGTGCTCGAAGGCGCCGACATGGTGTTCGTGACCGCGGGGCTCGGCGGCGGCACCGGCACCGGCTCGGCGCCCATCGTGGCCTCGGTGGCGAAAGAGCTGGGCATCCTCACCGTGGCCGTGGTGACCAAGCCGTTCGCCTTCGAGGGGCGCAAGCGCGCCCAGCAGGCCGAGGTCGGCCTGGCCGAGCTGCGCGGCGTCGTCGACACCCTGATCACCATTCCCAACCAGCGGCTGCTGGCCGTGGTCGACCGCGGCACGCCGCTGGTGGAAGCCTTCAAGGTCGCCGACACCGTGCTGCTGCAAGCCGTGCGGGGCATCTCGGACCTCATCCTGGTCCCCGGCCTCATCAATCTCGACTTCGCCGACGTGCGCACGATCATGTCGGGCATGGGCATGGCGCTCATGGGCGTCGGCGTGGGCAAGGGCGAGCACCGGGCGCTGGATGCCGCCCAGAAGGCGGTGGCCAGCCCGCTGCTCGACGAGACGTCCATCGACGGCGCGCGCGGCATCCTCATCAACTTCACCGGCGGCCTCGATCTCTCCATCCACGAGGTCGAGGAGGCCGCGCGTGTAGTCCAGGAGGCCGCGCACGAGGACGCCAATATCATCTTCGGCGCGGTGATCGACGACAGCCTCCAGGACGAAGTGCGCATCACCGTGATCGCCACGGGCTTCGCCGACCGCCGGGAGGCCACCAACCCCGGCGCCAACAAGGTCGTGGAGATCTCCAAGGGTCCGCGCAGCCCCGCCCCGTCCAAGGACTGGCGGCGCCGGGTGGCCGACGTGCGCGCCGAGGGCGAGGTGCCCACCGAGGAGGACCTCGACGTACCAGCCTTCCTGAGGCGCCAGGCCGACTAGCCCGCGGCGCCGGGGCAGAGACGACGCCCTGCCCCATTGGGTGTCCCGGCGCCCGGCGGCGCCGGCCCAGGCAGGCCGGCGCGCTCGTGAGACAATGTCGCCGTCATGCCCGTGGCCTTTCTGACCCGCCCCAATCAGCCCCCGGCCGTGGCCCTGCCCAAGCTCCGGACGGCCCGGCCCGACCTGCGCCCGCCCCTGCTCGTCGCGCGGCCGGATGCGGGCGGAGGGCTGGCCGACGTGCGGGCGCGGCTGGCGACCATGCGCATCGCCGCGCGCGCCCTCGAGCGGGGTCCCGGCGACCCGCTGGTGGCGCTCTGGCTCATGGCCCCGAACGAGTTCACGACCATCGCGGCCTGGTCCGCCGACCTGCTGCTCCTGGGCGGCGGCTGGCCCCTTCTCGAGGCCGTGCTCGAGCGGCTGGAGCGCTCCCAGGGCCGCCCTCGGGAAGACCGGCTGGCGGAGCTCGGAGGCCTCAAGGGGATCTGGGTGCCGCCGCGCGGCACGGCTGGTCCCGCGCCGGGCCCGACGGCCGCCGAGTTCGCTCCCGGCGGCGCGCCCTTTGACCGGTGACGCGCGAGGGGCGGACGGTGGGCCCTGAGCTCGCCTCGGGCGGCGACCCGCCGCACTATCTGACCTCCCAGCTCCTGACCGGCGCGGGGCTCGGCCATCTGTTCACGACCCGCCATTTCCCGGGCGTCCGTGCTTCCGCCGACCCGTCGTCGCCTTTCGGACCGGAGGCGGCGGCCGTGCTCCGGGAGCGGGGCCTCGGGAGCGCCCCGGTGGCGTTTCTCAAGCAGGTGCACGGCGCCCGTGTGGCG
>JBGPZD010000085.1:0-9499 GCA_041493605.1 Methylomirabilia bacterium | reverse complement strand
TGTCGTGTACGTCGCCTTCGCCGGCAAGGCCCAGGGCCTCGTCGCCGTGGCCGACGTCCTCAAGCCCGAGGCGCGTGGGGCGGTGGCGGCCCTGAAGGCGCTGGGCATCGAGGTCGTCATGCTCACCGGCGACACGCGGCTGACGGGGGAGGCGATCGCCCGACAGGCCAGCATCGGCCGCGTCCTGGCGGAGGTGCTGCCGGAGCAGAAGGCGGCCGAGATCAAGCGGCTGCAGGAGGAAGGCCGGCTGGTCGCCATGGTCGGCGACGGCATCAATGACGCGCCGGCCCTGGCCCAGGCCGACGTCGGCATCGCCATGGGCTCGGGCACGGACGTGGCCATCGAGGCCGCCGACATCACCCTGATGAGGGGAAATCTCCATGGGGTCGTGACGGCCGTGGAGCTGTCGCGCCGGACCATCCGGATCATCAAAGAGAACCTGGGTTGGGCCTTCGGCTACAACATCGTGCTGGTGCCGGTGGCCGCGGGGGCGCTCTACCCGCTCTGGGGCGTGCTGCTCTCGCCGATCCTGGCGGGGCTGGCGATGGCGCTCTCGTCGGTCTCGGTGGTCGCCAACAGCCTGCGGCTCAAACGCTTCCACACCACACTGCCCGAGGAGGGAGAACGCGCCATGGCAAAGGATCCCGTGTGCAACATGGACGTCGATCCGAAGACGGCCGCCGCCCAGTCCAACTACAAGGGGCAGATGATCTACTTCTGTGCGGTGGGATGCAAGCAGAAGTTCGACGCCAGTCCCGAGAAATACATCAAGCAGTGATCGGCTCTCCATACCTCGAGGGGCGCGACCGTTACGAGCGGGCCATGGACGGGTGGGTGGACAACACCCACGAGGATGCCTTCACCCATACGGTGCGGCTGACCGACGACGACTTCGGCGTCGAGCTGAGCGCCGTCTGCACGCCGTCGCCGGGCTACGAGGTGCGCGAAGCGCGCGCCCGCATCCTGGCGGGACCGGCGGATCCCGCGATCGAGGACGCCCTGCGCGGGCTGGCCGGTTGCCGGATGATCGCCGGCTTCACGCGGCGCCTCGCGGAGACGTGCGGGCCGCGGCGCGGCGCCGCGCTTTTCGTCGACGCGGGGATCGAGGTGGCCCGGCTGGCCCGCCAGGCGACCAAGCTGCCCGCGGAAAAGACCGCCGGGCTGACTCCGGGGGACGCGCTGCGGTGCTGGGAGCTCGACACCACGGGCTGGGCGGATCTGCCCAACTCCTGCTTCACCTACAGCGCCGCGGGGCGCGCGCTGCTCGGCACGCGTCCCGTGTCGACGCCGATGGTGGCGGCGCTCTACAGCCCGCCCGCGGGCGCCCGGAAGATCTTCGTGCGCAAAAAGCTCGCGCGCCTCGTGCGGACCGGGAGCCGGCTCCACCTCTTCCACGCCATGCACGACAACGTGCACGGCTTCGACATCCACTACGAGGTGGACCTGGCCGCCGGCGTGATCGTGGCCGCCGACTCGGTGACTTCGCGGCTGCCCTACTCGGGGATCTGCAGCGAGCCGCAGGGGAAGATCGCGGCGCTGATCGGCCAGCCCCCCGACGCCGGGCTCCGCAAGCGCATCCAGGCCCTCATCGGCGGCGAGGGAGGCTGCGCCCAGCTTTGCGATCTGACCGCGGATCTGCTTAAGCTCCTCAGTCTCGACTAAGTACCTGATACACATCACGTAGATCAATATCTTGACACGCGGGAGTCATGTGGAGATAATGTGTACCGACTGGTTGGTATAGTTCGGGTCGGCGACTCACATCATTAGAAGAAGGAAAGGGCGCGGGATCGATGACGACCGAAGTCAGGAGCGCCAAGGGCGCCGCCACGCGGGACCAGATCCTGGACGCCGCCGCCGGACTCATCCATCTGCAGGGCTACCACGCCACCTCGCTGGACGACGTCCTCAGGGAAAGCGGCGTCGGCAAGGGCAACTTCTACTACTACTTCAAGAGCAAGGAAGACTTGGGGTACGCGATCATCGACCGGGTGATGCGAGGCTTCCTCGAACGCACCCTCGAGCCCGTGTTCGCCGAACATTCCGGAGACCCGATCGCCCAGATCCACACGTTTCTCGACCGCGTCCGCGACATCCAGCGCCGGCGCAACTGCGTGGGCGGCTGTCCCATGGGCAACCTGGCGTCCGAGCTGTCGGATGTGCACGAGGGGTTCCGGCAGCGCCTGGCCGAGATCTTCGCCCAATGGCGGGCGCGGTTCACCGAGGCCCTCAGTCGCGGCCAGCGCACGGGCCGCGTGAGGCGCGACTGCGACCCGGCGCGCGTCGCCCAGTTCCTGGTGGCGGCGCTCGAGGGATCCATCTTGATGGCCAAGCTGACCAAGGACATCGCGGTGATGGAAAAGTGCGTGGAGGAGCTCAAGCAGCACCTGACACTGTACACGGCGAGCTGACTCGCCGACGCGCATCGGTGCGCCGGTTCGTCCGGCGCACGGGAGAGCCATATGAGTCGCCCGACGCTGGACGCATCGAACGGCGGCCCGAGCCGCGGCCCCGGGACCGCCCCGCGGGTCGACCGGGACGCGGGGCTCGTCGAAAGCCTGCGCCGGCGGGACCCCGGCGCCGCCGAAGCCCTGGTCGCGGCCTTCGGGGACCGCGTCTACCGGCTTGCCATCCGCATCACGAGCAACGAGCAGGACGCCGAGGAGGTCGTGCAGGACGCGCTCTGGACGGCCGCCCGGAAGATCGACGGCTTCAAGGGCGAGTCCGCCTTCGGCAGCTGGCTCTACCGGATCACGGCCAACACCGCCTACCAGAAGCTGCGCGCCCGCCAGGGCAAGCGGCTCGAAGTGTCGTGGGACGCCCTGCTGCCGTCCTTCGACCAGAATGGCCACCACGCCGAGCCGTTCGGGGACTGGTCCGCCAAGGTGGAGGAGCCGGCGATCCAGAGCGAGCTGCGCACGGTGCTGACCGCCGCCGTCAATGACTTGCCCAAGGACTACCGCACGGCGTTCCTGCTCCACGACGTCGAGGGGCTGTCCAATCCGGAGATCGCCGAGACCCTGCACCTCAGCCTGCCGGCGGTGAAGTCGCGCGTGCACCGGTCGCGCCTGTTCCTGCGCCAACGGCTCGCCCGCTATGTCGGGGCCGCCTAGGCGCGGGAACGGGCGCGTATACCGCTAAAGTCCCGTCCGGCTTGACTTTAGCCGCCTTGGTGTGGTCTGATAGGCGCTCCCGGGAATTCAGAATCTAGAAAGGTCTCTTACTCATGGAAGCGGTGATCGCGACGGGCGGCAAGCAGTACCGGGTGGCCCCGGGACAGGTGATCAAGGTCGAGCGCTTGGGCCAGCCCAAGGGCAAGGCCGTGGAGTTCAAGCAGGTCCTGCTGGTCAACAAGGACGGCCAGCTCACGGTCGAGCCCAAGGCGCTCGCCAAGGCGAAGGTGACGGGCGAGGTCCTGGAAGAGAAGCAGGGCGCCAAGGTCCTCGTGGTCAAGTTCAAACGGCGGAAGAATTACCGGCGGCACCGCGGGCACCGGCAGATCATGACCGCGGTCCGCATCACCAAAATCGAGGTGTAGGGCATGGCGCACAAAAAGGGCGTCGGCAGTTCGAGAAATGGCCGCGACTCCAACCCCCAGATGCTCGGGGTCAAGCGCTTCGGCGGGCAGTTCGTGACCGCGGGCAGCATCCTGGTGCGGCAGCGCGGCACCCGCTTCAAGGCGGGGGACCATGTCGGCGTCGGCGTCGACCACACCCTCTTCGCCACGGCCGACGGCTACGTGCTCTTCAAGCGCAAGGGCGACGATAAGTACGTCAGCATCGCCCAGCAGCCCGCCTGATCCGGCCGGGCGCGGCCGGCGCGGCTTCCGGATCTCCCCATGTTCGTTGACGAGATCGACGTATTCGTCAAGGGAGGGGACGGCGGCGCCGGCTGCGTGAGCTTCCGGCGGGAGAAGTTCATCCCCCGAGGCGGCCCCGACGGCGGGGACGGCGGCAGCGGCGGCAGCATCATCCTCGAGGCCGACCCCGCGATCACCACGCTCCTCGACTTCCACTACCAGCGCCACTACACGGCCGAGCGCGGCCAGCACGGCAAGGGCGCCAACAAACACGGCCGGAGCGGCGCCGACACCGTGCTGAAGGTCCCCTTGGGGACCGCGGTTTCCGAGCGCGACACCGGCGAGCTCATGGGCGACCTGACCGAGCCCGGCCAGCACCTGCTGGTCGCCCGCGGCCCCAGGGGCGGCCGGGGCAACGCCCGCTTCGCCACCTCCACCAACCGCGCCCCGCGCCGCGCTGATCTGGGCCGGCCCGGCGAGGAGCGGTGGATCCACATGGAGCTCAAGCTGCTGGCCGACGTGGGGGTCATCGGCTTCCCCAACGCGGGCAAGTCCACCCTCGTGTCGCGGCTGTCGGCCGCCAAGCCGAAGATCGCCGACTACCCCTTCACCACGCTCGCGCCGACGCTCGGGATCGTGCGGGTGGACGAGCATCGCGCGTTCGTGATCGCCGACCTGCCCGGGCTGATCCCGGGGGCCTCCGAAGGCAAGGGCCTCGGCCACCGCTTTCTCCGCCATACCGAGCGCAGCGGGCTGCTGGTGCATCTGATCGACCTGGATCCGAGCCAGGGCCGGGATCCCGTGGACGACTACCGCGTCATCCAGGAGGAGCTGCGTGGCTACTCCGACGAGCTGGCCGCCCGCCCCCAGATCGTGGCCGCCAACAAGGCCGAGCTGCCGGGCACCGAGGCGCGGCGCCTGGCGGTCGAGCGGTTCTGCGCCGCCGAAGGCCTGCCCTTCCACGCCATTTCCGCCGTGACCGGGCTCGGGCTGCCCGATCTGGTCCGGGATATCGCGGCGCGGCTCTCGAGCGAACGATGGGTGGCCGCCGAGCACTGAGCCGCGCCCGGCGCGTGGTGGTCAAGGTCGGCAGCGGGCTGATCACCACGCCGGAGCACGGCCCCTCGAGCGCGCAAATCGGGCGGCTCGCGGGGGATCTGGCCGCCCTCGTCAAGGACCGCCGCGAGGTCGCCCTCGTGTCCTCCGGCGCCATCGCCACGGGCGTCGCGCGCCTGCGCCTCGCGTCCCGGCCCCGATCCATCCCCGAAAAGCAGGCGGCGGCCGCGGTGGGCCAGTCGGCGCTCATGTGGCACTACGAGCAGGCCTTCAAGCGGCACGGCCTCCACGTGGGTCAGGTCCTGCTCACGGGCCAGGACATCAGCGATCGCTCGCGCTACCTCAACGCGCGCAATACGCTGCTGGCGCTGCTCGACTTCGGCGTGCTGCCCATCGTCAACGAAAACGACACGGTGGCCGTGGACGAGATCAAGGTCGGGGACAACGACAACCTGGCGGCGCTGGTGGCCCACCTGATTGACGCCGACCTGCTGGTGCTCCTCACCGACGTGGACGGGCTCTATTCCGGCGACCCGCGCCGGGATCCCCGCGCGACGCGGCTGTCCACCGTCGAGGCCGTCACCGAGGACATCCAGCGGCTGGTCTTCGACGCCGCCACCCCCGTCTCCGTGGGGGGCATGAGCACCAAGCTCCAGGCCGCTCAGAAGGCCAATGCTTCGGGCATCCCCATGGTGATCGCCAGCGGGCGCGAGCCGGGGGTGCTCCAGCGCGTGCTCCGGGGCGAGGACGTCGGCACCTACTTCCAGCCGCGCGACGACCGCCTGGCGGCCCGCAAGCGGTGGATCGCCTTCGCCGTCCCGCCCCAGGGCCGCCTCGTGGTTGACGCCGGGGCGAAGAAGGCCTTAACTGAGAGAGGCAAGAGCCTCCTGCCCTCGGGCCTCGTGGAGGTGGAAGGTCAGTTCCAGGCGGGCGAGGTCGTGGCGCTCGCGGAGTTCGAGGGCCAGGAGTTCGCACGCGGGCTGGTGAACTACGACGCCGAGGAACTGCGGAAGATCCGCGGCGCGAAGACGCGGGACATCGAGAAGGCGCTGGGCTACAAGGGATTCGACGAGGTCATCCACCGGGACAACCTGGTGGTGCTCTGAGCGCGAGGAGGCGAGCCCATGGACGTGGCGGCGCAGGTCGAGGCGAAGGCGCGGGCGGCGAAGGCGGCGGCCCGGGCCCTGGCCCTGGCTCCCACGCGGGCCAAGAACGAGGCGCTCCAGCAGATGGCGCGCGGGCTCGAGGAGAAGGCCGCCGCCGTGCTGGACGCCAACCGCTCCGATCTGGATCGGGCGCGCACGGCGGGGCTCACGCGGGCCTTCGTCGACCGGCTGACGCTGACCGATGGCCGGATCGAGGAGATGGCGGCGGGGCTGCGGCAGATCGCGGCGCTGCCGGACCCGGTCGGGGAGACGGTGGAGGTCTGGCGGCGGCCCAGCGGCATCGAGATCGCCCGCGTGCGGGTCCCGCTCGGCGTGATCGGCTTCATCTACGAGTCGCGTCCCAACGTGACCGCCGACGCCGCGGGGCTCTGCCTCAAGTCGGGCAACGCCGTGCTCCTGCGCGGCGGCAGCGAGGCGCTCGACTCCAACACCGTCATCACCCAGATCCTCGGTAAGGCGGCGGAGAAGGCGGGGCTGCCGGCGGACGTGATCCAGCACGTGGAGACGCCGGACCGCGCCGCCGTCATGGCGATGCTGACGTTGGACCGCTATCTCGACCTCATCATCCCGCGGGGCGGCGAGGAGTTTGTTCGCCTGGTCGCCGAACGCGCCACGGTGCCCGTGCTCAAGCACGACAAGGGCCTGGTCCACGTCTACGTGGACGAGGGCGCGAATCTCGAGATGGCCCTGAGCGTCGCGCTGAACGCCAAGACCCAGCGGGTGAGCGTGTGCAACTCGCTGGAGACGCTCCTCGTCCATGCGGCCATCGCGCCCGCCTTCCTGCCCCTGGCCGCAGCCCGCTTCAAGGAGGCGGGCGTGGAGCTGCGGTGCGACGAGCGGGCCCGCGCGCTGATGCCGGGCGCGCGCCCCGCCGAGCCCGCCGATTGGGACACGGAGTACCTCGACTACATCCTCGCGGTGAGGGTGGTCGACGGCTTCGACGACGCTGTCGCCCACATCCGGCGTCACGGCTCGGGGCTCGCCGAGGCCATCGTGACCGCCGACGTCCGCCGGGCCCGGCGCTTCGCCCAGGAGGTGGACGCCGCCGCCGTGCTCATCAACGCCTCCACGCGCCTGGTGGACGGCGGCCAGTTCGGCATGGGCGCCGAGATGGGGATCTCCACCTCCCGGCTGCACGCGCGCGGCCCGGTGGGGGTGCGGGAGCTGACCACGACCAAGTTCGTCGTGTGGGGTGACGGACATATCCGCGAGTAGCCTCCCGCGCCCGCAGATCGGAGTGTTCGGGGGGTCCTTCAACCCCATCCACTTCGGCCATCTCCTCGTCGCCGACGAGCTCAGCGAGACCCTGGCGCTGGACCGGGTGATCTTCGTGCCGGCGGCCCAGCCTCCCCACAAGCCCGCCGCCGAGCTGGCTCCCGCGGACCACCGCTATCGGATGACGGCCCTGGCGGTGAGCGCGAATCCCCGCTTCGAAGTGTCCGACGTCGAGCTGGTCCGCGGCGGTCCCTCTTACACCGTGGACACCCTCACCGCGCTCCAGCCCCGGGGCCTCCTCCGCCTCCTGATCGGCTCCGAGACCTTTCTCGATCTGCTGAGCTGGAAGGAGCCCCGGCAGGTCGCGCGGCTCGCCCGGCTGGTCGTGGTGCCGCGGCACAGCACGGGCTTCGATCCCCAGGCGCCCGCCGCCCAAAAGGTGCTGAAGGAGCTGGGGCTGCCCCAGTTCATTCGGCCCGGAGATCGGCCCGGAGATCGGCCCGGAGATCGGGATGACGCCCCCCTGCTGGTCCATGCCGCGTCGCTGCCCATCTCGGGCTCCGACCTTCGGCGTCGCGCCCGGGAGGGACGCAGCCTGGCCTACCGGATGCCGGAGGCCGTGGCGGCGTATATCCGCGACCACCGCCTGTACCGCGGGGAGGCCTGATGCCCGCCCTGTCCTCCGAAGCCGGCGTCCGGCTCGCCGCGAGCGCCACCCTGGACAAAAAGGCCCTGGACGTGGTGGTGCTGGATCTCCAGGGCCTGTCGGGGATCGCGGATTTCTTTCTCATCTGCAGCGCGCGCTCGACCCCGCAGGCCGACTCCATCGCCGAGGCCGTGCGCGCGACGCTCCGGAGCCACGGCGTCCGCCCGCGCCACTGCGAAGGCAGCGCCGAGAGCGGCTGGCTGCTGCTGGACTACGGCGACGTGGTGGTCCACGTGTTCCTCGAGGAGACCCGCGGCTACTACGCGCTCGAGCGCCTGTGGGGCGACGCGCCCCTCCTGTCGGTGGAGGGGTGAAGCGGGCCGGGCCGGCTGGCGCCGAGGGCATGGCCATGTTGATTTCCCCAAAAGGTCATGGTACCCTCCGCCTCTAACGCGGCCGGATCTGGGCGCGCGTTGTAAGGAGGCGGCCATGAAAAAGGAACGTTTGGCCCAGTATCGGAAGAAATTGGAGGAGAAGCACCGCCAGCTGGTCGATGAGGTGGGCAAGAATGTACTCTACGGCAAAGGGCCCGAGGACGACTCGATCAAGGACCTCGGGGACCAGGCCTCGTCCGCGTACAACCGCGAGTTCCTGTTCGAGCTGGGCAATGGCGACCGGCGGCTCCTCAAGGAGGTCGCCTCCGCGCTGCAGAAGATCAACGAGGGCGGCTTCGGTGACTGCGAGCGCTGCGGGGAGCCAATCTCCGAGAAGCGGCTGGAGGCCCTGCCGTTCGCGCGCTACTGCATCGAATGCCAGCGCGCCGTCGAGGAAGAAGAGCGGACCGCCGCCCGCTAGCGAGTAGCGCAGGCCCGCCCGCCCGTGTCGATCCGTCTCGCGCTGGTCCTCGCCCTCCTCTTCGCCGTTCTGGTCGCCTACCTGACGTCGCTCAATTCCGCGCCCGTCCGCGTCGCGCTGGGCGCGAACTGGACCTACGAGGTTTCGCTGATCGCTCTGGTCGTGGGCGCCTTCCTCGCCGGCACGGCCGTGGCCCTCGTGCTGGGCGTCCTCCGCGAGCTGACGCGCACGTACCAGGACTACCAGCGGGCGCGGCGCGCCCGGCGCGAGGAGTCGCTCGGCGAGATCTACCATCGGGGCGTGGACGCCCAGCTCGCCGGGCGGACCGCCGAGGCGACCGAGGCCTTCCAGGACGTCCTCGAGCGCGAGCCCGGTCACGCCCAGGCGCCGATCCGGCTGGGCGAGCTCGCGCTGGGGCGCGGCGACGTCCAGGCCGCGTTGGGCCACCACCTCCAGGCGCTCCGCGGCGACGAGCGCCCGCACACCCTGCTGGCCGTGGCGGAGGACTACCTGCGCCTTGGCCGGCCCGACGACGCCATCGCCATCTACCAGCGGGTGCTCGCGCGGGACCGCGACCACGTCACGGCGCTGCGGGGGCTGCGCGACGTGGCCATCGCCCGCGAGCGCTGGGGCGAGGCTCTCGAGGCCCAGGAGCGCCTGGTCCAGCTCACCGCGCGCGAGGATCGCGCCGCCGAGGAGGGCTGGCTGGCCGGGCTGCAATACGAGCTGGGCCGCAGCCAGTTTGCGGCGGGCAACACGGCG
>JBGPZD010000148.1:0-3778 GCA_041493605.1 Methylomirabilia bacterium | reverse complement strand
TCTGCAGCGCCGTGACCTCGGGGAACATGGGCAGGACGTGGCAGGCGCGCAGCAGCTCGACGCAATTGCCCGAGATCATCAGGGCCCCGGTCGCCTGGTGCTCCGCCTCCGCGCGCCCGAGCTCGTCCATCCAGGCGTTCATAAGGCGCCGCGAGTGCTCGTGGACCTTGCCCTGGTACTGCCGCTCCGTCACTGGCGCCGCCATGTTCGTCCCCCTAATCAAACAGCATGGATTCGACGAAGGTCTCGATCTCGTTCCGGGTGCGCTCGAAGGTCCACATCTTTTCCTCGAACTCCACCAGCAGGTGGGGGATCCCGGCGCGCTCGAGCCCCTGCTTCATCAGCACGTAGTCGAAGAGCGCGGGCTCGCAGAACTTCGCCGGCATGAACACCACCGCGTCGGCCCGGGAGCGGCGGACTTTCTCGATGAGGCCCACGCTGCGGTGCTCCCGGCCCTCGTGGCGCGTGGAGGAGGGCACGGCCTGGTTCACGTAGGCCGCCCCCAGCCGCTCGAAGGGATCGCCGTCGGTGGCCACGTCGGACGTGAACCACCGCCAGCCGAGCATGAGGTCGTCCTCGACGACGTAGCAGCCCGCCTCCTCGAGCACCTCGAGCAGGCCCAGCGGCGGCTGCTCACAGAAGGCGCCCTCGATCACGACGCGCAGCCGGTCGCGCGGCCGGGCGTCGCGGCGCGGCAGCTCGGCAAGCAGGGTGTCGAGCCAGGCCGTGCTCTGTTCGGGCGGCACCACGGTGGCGGCGCGGAGTATCACGTACAGCTCGCTGGTCGAGAGCTTCTGGGGCTCGGCGATCCGGAGCGCGTAGAGCGCGCGGATCCGGGCCCGCAGCAGGTTGTAGACCTCGATGCTCTTGGCGAGCGCGGTCGGCGTCACCTGGAGCCCCCACACCCGGGCGAACCCGTCGGCCAGCCGTCGGAACTCGGCGGCTGCGTAGCCGGCCACGCCCGGGGAGGTGGAGTTCTGGGGCAGGTGCAAATACTCGACGAACACGTCGGGGAAGTTGCGCGCGTAGATGCTGCTCAGGTTGCGCGCGACGTCGCAGATATTGGAGTAGACGAAGCCGTCCACGCCCTTGACCAGCCCCTGGAAGCCCAGCTCCAGGCTGGACTTGGCGATGGAGCAGACGAAGGACTGGAAGCGCGCGTCGGCGTGGGTCAGCTCGACCGAGGTCCCGCCGCCCAGCAGCGCCACCGGCAGCATGCCCGCCGCGTGGATCACCTCGGCCGGCGCCCAGACGGGGTACACGGCCACGGTCCGGCCGCCGGGATGGGCCGACTTCCAGCTCTCGGCCACGGCGGAGAGCGGCTGGGTGACGAGCTCCCGGCACTGCTCGATGATCCGGTCGGCGTTCATGCGTGCCTCCTCAGGCCGGGCGCGGACACTTCGTTCGCCTCGCCGGAGCGTTCCAGGAATCCGTAGAGGAAGAGCGCGCCCACCTGGCCCGCCAGCGAGCGGGCGTCCTCGGAAGAGCGCAAGAAGGGCCGGGTGGCGATGCCGTTGAGCATGCCGAGCAGCAAGTTGGTATCCGAGAGCAGCTCGCCGCCCGAGCGCCCGTGGGGGTCCAGCTCGCGCAGCACGCCGAGCCCATGCTGGAGGTAGGCCTGCCGCTTGGCGGCGATCTCCGAGCGGCGCGGCTCGCCCAGCAGCTCCCAGTCGCGGTTGATGATCTTGAGCGCGGCGGCCTGGAGGAAGCCGAAATCCAGGTGCGTCCGGATCAGGGCCAGCAGCCGCGCTTCGGGCGTCCGGGCCTCGGCCAGCGCCGCGTCGAGCGCGGCGATCAGCCGATCGAGGGAGCGATCGAGAACGAGGAAGAGCAGCTCATCCTTGCCCCCGACATAGTGGTAGAGCCCGGCGAGCGAGAGACCGGCCCCGCGGGCAATGTCGCGGATGGAGGCCTGGTGGAAACCACGCCGCGCGATGACGTCGCACGCCGCCTTGAGAATGCCCTCGTATCGCTCGCCGATCGCCATTCCGAACCTCCGACCGAACCATTGTTCGGTTGGCGCCTACAGTAGAGTGTTCGGCCGGGACTCTGGAATCCGGCGGACGCATCATTTATATAGTGCAAACGACCCGGTCAGGCGGCCGGCCGACGTGGCCAGCCCTAAGCTGCCGGAATTTCAGGACTTGGCGCTCTGGATGTAGAAGGTACCTGTGGCCAGGGCGACCAGCCCGCCGGCACCGGTGCGCACCCGGGCGTCGAGCACCCCGACCCGGGCCGTGCGTTCGACGACCCCCGCCTCGGCGGCCAGGAGCCCCGCCGTCACGGGAGCCAGGTAGTTGATCTTGATCTCAAGAGTGGCGCAGCGCTCGCCCTGGGTCAGGCGCGAGGTCAGGGCCCCTCCCATCGCGTAGTCCACCAGGCTGTAGACGACCCCGCCGTGGACAATCCCATGAGGGTTGAGGTGCTGCGGACCCACGGTGACCTCGAACCGCGCCTGGCCGCCGGCCATGAGGGTGCGGCGAACGCCCAGGAGGTCCGCGAACGGCCCGACGCCTGGGTCGGGCCCCGGCCCGGTCAGGTCGGGGCGCGCCTTCGTCACCGCCGGGCCCAGCGCCAGATGATGAAGGAGATCACCAGCACGACCACCGCCAGGCCGATCACCCACTGATCCCGGATCGCCTGCACCATGCCGCTCTCCTTTACGCCGTCAGGGTGAGGAGACAGGCGCTCTCGGCCAAGGCCTCGAGCTCGTGCGCCACGGCGGGCTCGAGGACCACGACCTCGCCCGGTCCGAGCTCGACGTCCCGCCCCGCCGCGCGGAACCGCACCGCTCCCGTGATCAACTGAAATGTGAGCGAGCCGCCCGCCCGGTGCTCGTGCACCCGCGCCCCCTTGTGCAGCGCCATCAGCACGACGCGCAGCGCCGGCTCCTTGGTCAGCGTGATCGCATTGCGGTCTCCCGAGCGCCAGGCCGGCTCGTGCTTGAGACGCTCGATCCCCTCCTGGAGCCGGACATGGACGAGGGGACCCGCCGCGGGACGGTCGGGACGTGCCTGCCGTTGATCAGCCATGAGGACCTCCGGTGCCGTCCATCCTACCTCGGGTCTCCGGGCTTCAGGCAGCCGAAGCGAATACGGCGAACGCAACCGCACGGGATACGGCGGGCTCCCGCAACGGCATCATGTTCGTGGAGCGATTGTCCTAGCGGTGCGCGGCGTCCCGACCGGAGGCGGCGGATCGCGCTATGATCGGAACCGTCGCGCGGCCCGCGCGGCCGGGGAGGATCGGCCATGAACCGACGGGACCACGGACGCTCGCTGCTGGCGAAGTGGGAGGCTTCCAAGCCGGTCAATTTCTTCGACGACGACCGGTATCTCCGGGCGGCGCTGAGGCGCCGGCTCGGGCCCGAGGGCTTGGCCCGGTGGGCGCCGGTGCTCCGCCAGGCGGGCGCCGATTCGGCGGGCCCGGTGAGCCGCGCCTCGGACGAGCTGGACCGGCCCGAGCACCTGCCGCGGCTCGAGGGCTGGGACAGGCTGGGCGCGCGCACCGCCGAGGTCGTGTTCCACCCAGCGCACCACGAGGTGGGGAGGCTGGTCTGGCGGTCGGGCGTCCTCTCCGTGCTGGGCGAGCCTGGCAACGTGACGCTGCACGCCGCGCTCTACTACCTCTTCGGCCAGAACGGTGAGGTCCCGCATCTCTGTTCCCTCGCCTGCACCGCCGGCCTTATCAAGGTGCTTCAGCGCTGCGGCAGCGAATGGATGCTGCGCGACTGGCTCCCCCGGCTCCTCGACCGCGATTTCGACCGGCGCTGGCACGG
>JBGPZD010000096.1:0-8009 GCA_041493605.1 Methylomirabilia bacterium | reverse complement strand
GACGGCCGCCGCCATGTTGCGCGCCTGGTCGGCCATCTCGCCGAGCCCCGCGAAGCCCATGTCGGGCAGCCCGAGCCGGGAGGCGGAGACGCCGTAGCCGGTCATGTACACGACGGGGAAACCCGCCTGCTCGACGAGCTTGGCGGAGACGCCGTCATAGGCGCCGGGAACGACGAGACCCTGCTTCTGGCCGACGAGGCTGCGCAGCGTCTGACGCCGGGTCATGGCGGCTCCTCCGGGGTTCATGGGCGGGGTTCATGGACGGCGCAGACAGGGTAGCATGACAGCGGAAGCGGCTGGGGGACGTCCCCGGGGCCCGGCGGGGCTAGGAACCGGCGAGGACGGGCTCGGGGCTGTTCGCCCGGACCGGCAGCTCGACGACGAAGAGCGCGCCGCCCTCGGGGCGGTTCTCGACCCAGAGGCGCCCGCCGTGCTCGCTGACGACGCTGTGCACGACGCTCAACCCCAGGCCGCGCCCTTCGCCGGGCGCCTTGGTGGTGAAGAACGGGTTGAAGATCCGCGGCAGGTCAGGGGCCGGGATGCCCGGGCCGTCGTCGGCCACGTCGATCCGCACGCCGCCGGGGACGGGCTTGACGCGGATGGTGAGGGTGCCGCCGCCGTGCGCGCCGACCATGGCCTGCTCGGCGTTCTGGATGAGGTGCTGGAGCACCTCCTGGAGCTGGTTGCCGTCGCCCCAGACGTCCTCGACCTCGTCGACCTCGGTCTGGACCTTGACGTGCTGGGCCGCCAGGCGCGGCTCGTGCAGCTCGAGCACCGCGCGCACCTGCTCGGCGAGCCGGCAGCGGACCCGCCTGACCGGGGGACGCTCGGCGAAGAGCACGAGCTCGCGCACGATGTTGGCGGCGCGCTTGGTGGCGCCGTCGATCGCGCGCAGCCCGTTGAGAATCGCCTCGTGGTCGTCGCTCTGCAGCAGCAGGTGGACCTGCCCCAGGATGATCATGAGCGGGTTGTTGATCTCGTGGGCCACGCCGCCCGCCAGCTCGCCCACCGCCGCCAGCCGCTCGGCCCGGACCTTCTCGGTCTGGGCGCGCCTGAGCTCGTCCAACTCGCGCCGGGTCTCGGAGTAGAGCCGGGCATTGTCCAGCGCCAGGCCGATCTGGTCCGCCGTGCACTCGAGCAGGGCGACCTCCTCGTCGGCGAAGCGCTCCTCGGTCTGCCGGCCCAGGGAGAGCGTGCCCAGGATGCGGTGGCGCGCCCGGATCGGAACGCAGACGAAGCCGCGGATGCCGTCGGCCGCGACCGCCTCCAGCGCCGCGGGCAGCAGGTCGGGGGCCTCGCTCACCTCGTCCAGGCGCCGCACGCGGCCCGAGGCCGCCACCCGGCCGATGAGCCCTTCGCTCATCGGCAGGTTCCGGTTGACCTCGCGCAGCCGGTCGGACAGCCCGCGGTCGCCGCAGAGGATGAGGCTGCGACCGTCGGAGGAGATCAGATGGAGGCTCGCGATCTCGTGGCCGGTCACGTGGGTGAGGGCACTCAGCGACTTCTGCAAGACCTCGTTGAGGTCGAGCGAGCGGCTCACGGCCTCGGCCACCGCTCTCAAGATGTGCAGGTGGCCGATGACCGGCGAGGTCCCTGAGCTCGAATGCGCGCGGTTGCTTGACATGACCGAATCCAATTGTATCGGGAAAGCAAGTCCAGTGCCAGCCCGGTCCCCGCTAAGCGGTTGCCAGCGTTGAGCAATCGTGACGGGAGTCGGCTCCCGCTGTCCAGTGGGCGACGTCCCGGGCGGGACAGTGTCAACCTGACTGACGAAGCCGCGCGCGCGCCCGCTCCACCCGTCGCCCGATGGAGGGGTGGGAGTAAAGGAAGAACTCCTTGAGCGGGTGCGGCTCGCGCTCGGCCAGGTTGAGTAGGGCGAGCCGCTCCATGGCGGTGATGAAGGCCGCCGGCTGCCCCGCCGTCTCGAGGGCGAAGTCGTCAGCCTGCCGTTCGACATGGCGCGACCAGCCGTTGCTGAGCGGCAGCGCCGCCACGGTGACGGCCATGAGGATCAGGCCGAAGAGCGGCAGTCCGGCCAGGTCGGCGGGGCCGGCGAACGCGAGCACCTTGGCCCCCGCCCGCAGCGCCTGATCCGCGATCCAGAACGTCGCCAGCGTGAGCGCGCCCTGGAGCAGGAGCCCGCGCCAGATGTCCCAGTGGGCATGGTGGGCCAGCTCGTGGGCCAAGACCGCCTCGGTCTCGTCGGCGGAGAATTCCTTGATCAGAGTGTCGAAGACCAGGATGCGGCGCGTGCGCCCGAGGCCGGTCACGGCGGCATTGGCCGTCCGGCTCTTGCGCGACTGGTCGGCGATCCAGACGCCGAGCACCGGGACCCCTGCGCGCCGGGCCAGGGCGAGGAGCCGGTCGCTGAGCGCGCGGTCCTCGAGGGGCGTAAGCCGGTAGAAGAGCGGCGCCAGCCACACCGGCGCGACCAGGGCCAGCAGGGCGTAGCCGGCGAAGAAGATCAGCGCCCCCCAGAGCCACCACCACGCCGTGGCCCGCAGCAGCCCGTACACGGTCAGGGCGGCCGCGAGCCCCAGCGCGCCGCCGATCCCCGCCGCCTTCGCCGCGTCCCAGAGCCAGCGCAGGAAGGACTGGTGCAGGAGGCCGAAGCGGCGGGGCAGCCAGAAGCCGGCGAGCCAGCTCAAGGGCAGGGTGGCGAGGCGGTAGGCCCCACCCAGGGCGATCAGGGCCAGCGGGAGCTGGAGCCACCAGTGGCCCGTCAGCGAGGCGAGCCGGTCACGGAGCGCCACCGCGGCGCCGGTGGCCAGAAGGCCGGCCAGGTAGGCCGCCGAGAGCAGAAAGCCCGCCAGCGACAGGCGGAATTGCCAGCGGTGGTACGTCCGGGCGCGCGCGGGGTCCGCCACGGGGCCGCGCCGCCTTAGGCGCGGCGGTGGGAGTCGACCAGGGCCGTGAGCCGGAGGAGGTCGCCGTGGCTCAGGCTGACGAAGCCGAACACCGGGCCGTCGGCGTCTGAGCGGCGGACGATGGCGTAGAGCTCGAGCGGCTGCCGGTCGGGGGTCGAGAACCGCAGCCGGGCGGAGGTACCCTCGGGCAGGCGCTCATCGAGGCGGACCTTGGCCCCGTAGGGGCTGAAGTCCACCGTCTCGCGCATCACGGGACGGCCGCCGGGCAGTTCCACGATCACCCGCCAGGCCACGCGGGCCCGCGGGTAGCGCCGCAAATCGGCTCGGGAAGCGGTCATGGCTCGGCCCTGGACATCATGGCCCCCTAGTTTCCCATCTCCGGGGCCGGCGGCCAACCCTTTCCCTGAAATGTGCTAAACTGAACGGAAATTCACATGCATAGGAGCGGCCATGTTTCAATCGGTTGAGGACGTCCAGCAGCACTTCAAGAACGCCCGGTACATCGCCAACCGGCGCATCTCCACGGTCGTCTACCTGGCCGAGCGCATGGGCCGGCCGATCCTGATCGAGGGGCCCGCGGGGGTCGGCAAGACCGAGCTGGCCAAGACCCTGGCCGAGATCACCAACCGCCGCCTGATTCGCCTCCAGTGCTATGAGGGGCTGGACGAGGGCAAGGCGCTCTACGAGTGGAAGTACGCCAAGCAGCTCCTCTACACCCAGCTGCTCAAGGAGCGGATCGGCGAGCTCATCGCCGACGCCCCCTCGCTGCCGGACGCGGTGGCCCGGATCTCGGGCCAGGACGACGCCTTCTTCTCCCACCGCTTCCTCGCCCCGCGCCCGCTGCTGCAGGCCATCGAGTCGCCTGACCCCGTGGTGCTGCTCGTCGACGAGGTCGACAAGGCCGAGCCCGAGTTCGAGGCCTTTCTGCTTGAGGTGCTCTCGGACTTCCAGGTCTCGGTGCCCGAGCTCGGGACCATCAAGGCGACCAATATTCCGCTGGTGGTCCTTACCTCGAACAACGCCCGGGAGCTGTCCGACGGCCTCAAGCGGCGCTGCCTGCACCTGTTCATCGACTTCCCGCCGCCCGACGAGGAGCTGGCGATCATCCGCCTGAAGGTGCCGGAGATCTCCGAGCGGCTGGCCGAGACCGTCGTGGCGGCGGTCCAGCGCATCCGCGGGCTCGAGCTGCGCAAGGCCCCGTCGGTCTCGGAGAGCCTCGACTGGGCGCGGTCGCTCGTCATCCTCAATGCCGAGGCCCTCGACCGCGAGCTCGTCGAGTCCACGCTCACCATGCTGGTGAAGCACGAAAAGGACCTCGACCGCGTCAAGGGCGCCCTCGACAAAGTCCTCGCCGACCTGAACTAGCCTCAAGGGTGGCGCCGACGCCCCGATCCATTTACCGGCGCGCGAGGCAGTTCAGATGAGCCCTTGGGCGAAGGAGCCCAGGGTGGCGCGGACGCTCCGATGAGCGCTTGCGCGAAGAGGCCAAACCGCCAAACTGAAGTAAGTCGCATTCAAGCAAGATAAATGGACCAACGAATCCTCGAGTTCATCGGCGACCTGAGGCGGGCCGAGATGCGCATCTCGCCCAGCGAGGCGCTCGACGCCCTCGCGGCCTCCGCCGAGATCGGCCTCAACGACCGCGAGACCTTCAAGTCGGCGCTGGCCACCACTCTGGTCAAGGAAGTCCGCGACTACCCGACCTTCGACCGCCTCTTCGATCTCTACTTCCTCGACCTCCAGGCCCTGGGCGCCGGGCTCAAGAAGGCCCTCGGGCCCGAGGACCCGCGCATCCGGGAGATGCTCGAGCGGCTCATGGCGGAGGACGGGCTCGAGCTGGACGAGCTCACCGAGCTGCTGCTCCGCGGCCAGGGCACCGACATGGAGATGGCCATCCGCCAGGGTGGTGAGGGCACGGGGCTCGAGCGGCTCATGTACTTCCTCCAGGTGGGCTACTTCTCGCGGCGCATCTACGACAAGTTCGACTGGGAGGCCATCGAGCGCGACCTCGGGCGCATCATGCAGATGCTCGAGGCCAAAGGCATGGACCCGGGCCTGCTGGCCCGGATCCGCAACTACCTGGACCTGCGGCTGGAAGCCTTCCGCCGCATGATCCGGCAGCACGTGGAGCGCGAGCTCGAGCGGCGGGCCTACCGGCAGGGCGAGAAGCTCACGCGCGAGGTGCTGACCGACAAGCCGCTGTTCGCACTCTCGCCGGACGAGGTGGCCCAGATGAAGGCGGTGGTGGCGCGCCTGGCCCGGAAGATCAAGGACGCGCTCGCGCTGCGCCAGCGGCAGGAGGAGAAGGGGCGCCTCGACTCGCGCCGGACCATCCGGAAGAGCCTCCAGTATGGCGGCGTGCCCATGGAGGTGCGCTTCCGCCGGCGCCACCGCGAAAAGCCCAAGCTCGTCACGCTCTGCGACGTGTCGGATTCGGTGCGCAACGCCTCGCGCTTCATGCTCCAGCTCGTGTGGAGCCTGCAGGAGTGCTTCTCGCGCGTGCGCTCCTACGCCTTCGTCTCGGAGATCGCCGAGGTCACCCAGGCCTTCAACACCTTCCCGGTGGACCACGCCATCGAGTGGGCGCTCAAGTCCTCGCCCGTGGACTATCACTGCCGCTCGGACTTCGGCTACGCCTTCAGCCGCTTCTGCCGCACCGAGCTGGAATCGCTCGACCGCAAGACCACGGTGCTGATCCTGGGCGACGCGCGCAACAACTACAACGACCCCCAGGCCTGGGCGATCCGCCAGATCCGCGAGCGGGTCAAGGGCATCATCTGGCTCAACCCGGAAGGCCAGTGGGGGTGGGGGATCGGCGACAGCGTGATGCCGCTCTACGCGCCCGCCTGCGACATCGTCAAGGAGTGCCGCACGGTCGGGCAGCTCGTGCAGGTCGTCGATCAACTGGTCCACCAATGGTGGCGCCGCGGCCGCTGATTCTGCTGCTGGCGCTGGGGCTCGTCCTGCCGGCCGGGCCGGCGGCGGGCGCGGCCGAGTGCGTCGCGATCGATAACTTCGCCAGCGCCAAGGTGGGCGAGTTTCCGCCTGACTGGAAGCCGCGCAAGGAAGCCGGGCGCGCCGTCTATTTCGTCCAGGAGGAGCCCGGGCTGCGCTTCCTGCGCGCCGTGTCCCGTGGGCTGGGCGTCCAGGCCGCCAAGGAGCAGGTGTGGAGCCTGGCTGCCAACCCGATCCTGGCCTGGTCGTGGCGGCCGATCGAATTCCCCAAGGGCTCGGACGAGCGCAAGTCCAAGACCAACGACAGCGCGCTCGCCGTGTACGCCGTCTTTCCGCACTCGCCGTGGTCGGTCAAGGCCGTGAAGTACGTCTGGAGCGCCGTGGTGCCCGTCGACGCGCGCCTCACGTCGAACGGCGGCCTCACCCAGGTGCGGGTGCTGCGCACCGGCACGGACAAGAAGGGCCAGTGGCTCGACGAGCAGGTCAACGTGCTCGAGGACTACCGGCGCCTCTTCGGCGAGACCGACGTCCCGACCCCATCGGGGATCGCCGTCCTCACCGATTCCGACGATACGCAGAGCAGCGCCCAGGGGGACTACGCCAACTTCCGCGTCTGCAAGCCGTGAGCGCGGCCGCCCGTGGCTGATCCCGCCCCCGATCCCTTCGAGACGCTCTACGCCCGCGGCGTCACCGACGGGCTGCCGGTCGTCCCGCCAACGCGGGAGCGCGTGGCGGCGGCGGTCGCGGGCTGCGGGCGCGACGCCGGCGAGCTGATCGCCCGCGTGCCGCCCAATTTCGGGCGCGCCACCGTCGAGAAGATCGCCATCAACGCGGTCATGGCCGGCTGCCGGCCCGAGTACCTGCCCGTGGTGATCGCGGGGGTCGAGGCCATGTGCGACGAGGCCTTCGACCTTCACGGCGTCTCGGCGACCACGAACTTTCCCGCTCCGCTCTTCATCCTCAACGGGCCCGCGCGCCGGGCGCTCGACGTCAACTGCGGCGCCGGCGTGTTCGGGTCGGGCTGGCGCGCCAACGCGACGATCGGCCGGGCGCTCCGGCTCATCGCGGTCAACGTGGGCGGCGCCGTGCCCGGCGTGGTCAGCATGTCCACCCTCGCCCACCCGGGCCGCTACAGCTACTGCATCGGCGAGAACGAGGAGGAGAGCCCGTGGGAGTCCCTCGCCGTGGAGCACGGCTTCGCGCGGGAGGACAGCACGGTGGCGGTGTTCGCCGGCGAGGCGCCCCACGGCGTCTACGACCATCTGAGCCGCACCGCCCCCGACCTCCTGATCACGATCGGCCGCTCGCTCGAGGTGATCTCGCATCACAAGTCCACCCACCACGGCGACACCCTCGTGGTCCTCTCCCCGGAGCACGCGCGGACCATCGCCGCCGACGGCTGGGGCAAGGGCGAGATGCGCACGTTCCTCTGGGAGCGGCTGCGCAAGCCCGTCAAGGACCTCATCCCCGGCGTGGACGGCGGCGAGGGGCTTCCGGCCCACGTGCTGGCCAAGTTTCCCCATCCGGAGCGCGATGAAACCCTGATCCCCAAGTTCCGCGAGCCCGAGAACCTCAAGTTCGTCGTGGCGGGCGGCACGGCGGGGCGCTTCTCGGCCGTCATTCCGGGCTGGACATTCCCCAAGAGCTCGCGCATGGTAATCCGGAAGATCAACCTGCCCTAGGAGGCGCGCATGGCGACCGACGAGTTCCTGGACCCCACCGACTCCGTGGCGGTGCCGCGCAAGACCGCGCCGCGCCCGGCGACGCTCGACGGCAAGGTGATCACCTTGCTCGACATCTCCAAGGCCAAGGGCGACCATCTGCTCGATCGCATCGAGGAGCTGCTGCGCGAGCGGGCGAAGCCCAAAGCCATCGTGCGAAAGAAAAAGCCGACGTTCGCCCGCCCGGCCCCTGACGCGCTCCGCCAGGAGATCCTCCAGGGCAGCGACGTCCTCATCGAGGCCCTCGCCGACTGAGGGTCGTGCACGACGTGCAGTGTGCACGACGGCGTGTGGTTCGAGGACCAGGGGCTGCCCACGGCGACGGTGATCTCGACCGAGTTCGCGAAGGCGGCCCGCGCCCAGGCCGCGGCGCTGGGCGCCACCGACTACCAGACGGTCACGGTGCCGCACCCCATCCAGCCTCTCGTGCGTGACGAGGTACGGGCGCTGGCCGACAAGGTGTTCG
>JBGPZD010000161.1:0-3124 GCA_041493605.1 Methylomirabilia bacterium | reverse complement strand
TCCTCGGCGCCGGCGCCGTGGTCCTGCCGGGGCTCACCGTGGGTAAGAACGGCATGGTCCCGGCCGGCGATGTCGTGCGCGGCAACATTCAGCCAGGCGGGAGGCCCGCGCGGTGAGCCGCATTCTGCTGGTCACCCAGCCCTCGCGGAGTGTGGGCGAGTTTCGGCGGCCCTGGGTGCGAAGGCTGTACCGGCGCTACGCCGCGCGCTACCGCGACAACCTCGTCCGGGCCGTGACCAGGCTGGCCGGTCATGGCGATCTGACGGTGCTGGCGGCCCGCGAGCTGGTGGATGCGGACCGGATGCCCGCCGGCGTCACGCTGTGCTACTACGACGAAGGTTCTTTTCGGGTGGACTCGGAGGAGCTGGCCAAGCTGACCCGTCGTCTGGCCACGGGCTGGTGGCCCAAGCCGGCCAGCGCGCCCGCCCTGGCCCACCGGGGCATTTGGCTGCCCGAGGTCATGGCCATGTCGAGAGGCATGGTGCTGAGGGCCGAGGTGGCCGAGCCGCTCGGCGCGGTGGACGGTGCGTTCGCCTCGGCCAAGCCCGAGCGGGTGGAGTTGCTCACCGGCGCATCGCTGTCCGAGCGGCTGGCGCGCCTCCTGGCCGAGCGTGAGGGGCTGCCCGTAACGGTAGCCGCGCCGGGCTTCCTGGGAGCGCGTCTCTACGCCTTGGTGATTGGCTGGCTGTTCCCCCGCGAGGAGCGCCTCCGGGCTCGGGACTTCGTCCAGCAGCCGCGCCGAGCGTCGCCGGTCGCGCAGGCTGCGGCGCGCCCGCGGTTTCTGCTCGTCACCTGCCGGCCCCGTCACCACTTCGTCATGGATCCGCTGGCCGATGCCCTCCGTGCGGCGGGGGCGGAGACCTGGACCCTGGCGACGCCGACCCTGGAGCCCGAGTACCGGGCGCGGATCGATGCCCTGAAGCGGTCGGGCGCCGGTTACCTCACCGATTTCCTCTCTGCCGCCGAGGCGCGGAAGCTCCTCCAGCGCCACCGGCGGGCACTCGCCGCGGCGTGGCGCGGCATCGAGGCCGGCCCGGCCTTCGCCGACACGCTCCGCTGGAAGGGGATCGACCTCACCCGGGTGAGTCGGCCCTTCCTCCAGCGGTCCATGAGGCCGGGCCTGCTCGCCGCCCTCCTGTATTCCGAGGCCGCCTGCCGCGCCTTGGATGCGCTGCGACCGGACGCGATCGTGGTGACCAGCAACCGCCGACACGCCGAGCGGGCTCTGGCCCTGGCTGCGCGCGAGCGGGGGATCCCGTGCCTCCTCTTCTCCGGGACCCTGATCATGGGCCGTGACCGGTCCCGGCTGTTCGACATCGGCGACCGCATGCTGGTGATCGGCGAGTACCTCAAGGAGCGCCTGGTCACCGAGCAGGGGGTCGCGGCGTCCCTCATCTCCGTCGTGGGCGATCCGCGCTCCGACGCGGCCCGGCTCGTGCCGCCGGCCGAGCTCCGGCTGGAAGTCTTCGCCGATTTTCGCCTGGCGCCGGGAAAGCCGCTGCTGGTCTTCCTCTCCAAGTACGTGTCGCTCCTGTTTTCCATCCAGGAGAAAGAGGCATTCTACCGCACCATGACCGGGGCGCGGACGGCCCTCGGCCATCCTCACGTGGTGATCAAGGTGCACCCCAACGAGGACCTGCCCCTGCTGCGCGAGCAGGCGCGGCAGTGGGGCTGGCCTGACGCGATCCTGACCAAGGAGTACGACATCCACCGCCTCCTGGCCGCGGCCGACGCGGCGGTCATGGTCACCTCCATGGCGGGGCTCGAGGCGATGGCGCTCGACTGTCCGGTGGTGGCGCTGCAGGCGACCGGCAAGGATTACGAAGGCGAGTATATGCCGCCCTACGTGAGCGAGGGCGTGGTTGAGCGGGTGGATATGGGAGATACGGCGGCGCTGGTCGCCGTCGTGCGACGGCTGCTGAGCGACCCCGACCACCGCCAGGCCCTGATCGAGCGCGGCAGAGGGTTCGCCGCCCGCTACGTCCACCCGGTGGACGGGGCGCTGGGCGAGCGCGTCCTCGCCGTGGTGGACGAGGTCCGGCGCGAGCTGGCGGAGAAGAGGGCGCGGTGAGCCCGCGCGCGTTCACGGTGGCGGGCCGCACGATCGGAGACGCCGCGCCTGTGTTCGTGGTGGCCGAGGCCGGGGTGAACCACAATGGCGACATGGCCCTGGCGCGCCGGCTGGTGGACGCGGCGGCCGACATGGGGGCCGACGCCGTGAAGTTCCAGACCTTCAGCACCGACGCGCTCGTGAGCCGGGCGGCGCCCAAGGCCGGCTACCAGGTGGAGACCACGGGCGCGGCCGAGAGCCAGCGCGACATGCTCGCCGGGCTCGAGTTGAGCCTGGACGCGCACGGGGAGCTCCAGCAGCGCAGCGCCAAGCGGGGCATCATCTTCTTCTCGGCGCCGTTCGACCCCAAAAGCGCCGACCTGCTGGAGGCGCTGGGCGTCCCGCTCTTCAAGATCCCGTCGGGCGAGATCACCAATCTCCCGCTGCTGCGCCATGTGGCCGCCAAGGGGCGGCCCGTCATCCTCTCCACGGGCATGTCCACGCTCGCCGAAGTGGAGGTGGCCGTGGCGGCCATCCGCGCCGCCGGCGATCCGCCGCTGGCGATTCTCCACTGCGTCTCCGCCTACCCGGCGCCCGCGGGGGAGACGAATCTCCGGGCCATGGACACCCTGCGCGAGCGGTTCGGGGTTCCGGTCGGCCTCTCGGATCACACGCTGGGAATCGAGGTGGCGCTGGCCGCGGTGGCGCGCGGCGCCAGCATCGTGGAAAAGCACCTGACCCTCGACAAGACCCTGCCCGGGCCCGATCACCGCGCTTCGCTCGATCCCGGCGAGTTCACCGCTCTGGTGCGGGCCATCCGCTCGGTCGAATCGGCGCTGGGCGACGGCGAGAAGCGCCCGATGGCATCGGAGACGGACACGCGCCGGGTGGCCCGCAAGAGCCTGGTCGCGGCGCGCGCCATCCGCGCCGGGGAGCGGCTCGCGGCCGATCTGGTGGCGATCAAGCGGCCCGGCACCGGCATCCCGCCGACCGAGCTTGAGCGCGCCCTCGGCCGCGTCGTCAAGCGTGCCCTGGCCGCCGACCAGGTGATCGGCTGGGAGGACCTGGCCGAGC
>JBGPZD010000130.1:0-5053 GCA_041493605.1 Methylomirabilia bacterium | reverse complement strand
TTGTTCCCGCCTTCACCACCTATGACGGCCGTCATAGGCGCCCCCGCGCGCCACCCGTATGCTTTGAGCCAAGGAGGATTCACCATGGCGCACGAATGCGGTTGCCATAGCGGCGGCGCGACGCGATCCGCGACGCCGGCATTGATCACGTCCGAGCAGACCGTGGGCGACGTCGCCCATCACTACCCCGGCACCCTCGAGGTGATGAAGGAAATGGGCATCAACCACTGTTGCGGCGCCCAGCTGACGCTCGCCGGGGCGGCGGCCTCGGCCGGGGTGCCCCTGGACGCCCTGCTCAAGGCGCTCAACGAGACGCGGAACGCGCCCGCATGATCACGGGCGACATGACGGTGGGACGGCTGCTCGACGAGCACCCGGATCTCGTCGAGGTGCTCGTCCGCTACCACCCGCACTTCACGTGTCTCAGGAAAAGCCTCCTGCGCCGGGTGATGGGACCGCGGGTGACCCTGGCATTCGCCGCGCGCATCGCCGGGGTGCCCGTCGACGACCTCGTGGCGACGCTCCGCCGCGCCGCGGGCGAGGCGGAGAGTCAAGTGTCCCCTCAGCCTCACTCAGCCCTCGCCTCGCCGCTCTCCTCGCCTCCGCTCGTCGGCAGCGTCTCAGCTCGAAATGCGGCCCTCTCCCCAGAGGGGAGAGGGTTCGTGCAGAGTCCCAAGCCCGCGGCGCTGGCGGCCGTGGCCGCACCACGCCAGCTTCATCTGGATGTCCGCGAGGACGTCCGCCGGGGCCAGGAGCCGTTCGCGCGGATCATGGCCGCCGTCAAAGCGTTGGATCCAGGTCAAGTGTTCGTGCTCCGCGCGCCGTTCGAGCCGGCTCCCCTCTACGATGTGCTCGGCAAGCGCGGCTTCGCCCACTGGACCGAGCGCCGCGCCGACGACGACTGGTCGATCTGGTTCTACCGTGAGGCCGGCGCCGCGCCGCCCGCCCGGCCCCGGGCGAATGGCGCGCAGGCGCCGATCGCCGGGACCCGCACCCGGGTGCTCGACGTCCGCGGCCTCGAGCCGCCTGAGCCCATGGTGAAGATCCTGGAAGCGCTGGAGGAGCTCGTTCCCGGAGAGGTGCTCGAGGTCCTCCACGAGCGGCGGCCGATGCTGCTCTATCCCCAGCTCGACGACCGCGGCTTCCTCCACGAGACGGACGAACCCGAGCCGGGGCTGAGCCGCATCCGCATCCACCACGGGGACCGGGCACGGTGATTCCACCGCGCCCCCGCGCCGCCGGCGGGCCCGCGCCCGATGTGCCGCTGCGGTATCTGGTGACCGCGGCCGGGGCCTTCGTGCTGGCGACGCTCGGCGTGATCTGGCTCGCCCCCGAGCTCGCCGGCCACTACTACCACCCGCGGCTCGTGGCCCTGACCCACACGGTGACCCTGGGCTGGATCACGCTCACCATCATGGGCGCCAGCTACCAGCTCATCCCGATCGTCCTCGAGCGCCCCATCTGGAGCCAACGCCTCGCGCGCTGGCAATTCTGGCTGCTCGTGGCGAGCATCGCCGGCATGATCGCCCACTTCTATCTCGGCACCTGGCCGGGCCTCCTGGCCGCGGCCGGCTTCTTCGCCCTGGGCGTGGCGGCTCACCTGGTCAACCTGGCCGCGAGCCTCCACGGCGTCGAGCGCCCGCGCTTCACCGGGCGGCTCATCATGGTCGGCTACGTGGGCCTCGGGCTCACGGTCCTCTTCGGACTGACCCTCGGCGCCGATCGGATCTGGAAGCTCCTGCCCGGCGAGTTCTTCCCGACCCTGCAGGCCCACTTCCACCTGGCGCTCTTGGGCTGGATCACGCCGATGGTGTTCGGCGTGGCCGCGCGCGTGTACCCCATGTTCCTGCTGGCGCCCGAGCCCGACGGCTGGCCCGCCACGGTGCAGTTCTGGGGGCTCGTGGCCGGCGTGCCGTCGGTCACCCTCGGCCTCCTCGCCGCGCCGGTCCTGGTGCTCCCGGGCGCGGCCGTCGTGGGCGCGGCCGTCCTGGGGCACACCGTGTGGGTCTCGCGGATGGCGGCCGACCGCAAGCGGCCCCGGCTCGACTGGGGGCTGCGCTTCGTGCTGACCGGCACGGCGTTCCTGCTGCCGACGGCGCTGATGGGATTGGGCTTTGCGCTCGATCTCATCTCGGGCCCGCGGGAGGCCGTGGCCTATGCCGTGCTGGCCCTCGGCGGCTGGGTGTCGCTGACCATCGTGGGCATGATGCTCAAGATCGTGCCGTTCCTCGTGTGGTATCGCGTCTACAGCCCTCACGCCGGCAAGGCGCCGGTCCCCGTCCTCGCCCAGCTCTCCTGGCCGCGCGCCGAGGGGCTCGCGTACGCGCTGCTCGTCGGGGGGTTCGTCCTGCTCCCCGCGGCGGTGACGGTGGGGCAGGTCGCGTGGATCCGCGCGGCCGGCGCGGTGCTGTTCATGGGAGCGCTCGCCTTCGCCGCCACCCTCGCCCGGGTGCTCCGGCATTGGGGCACGACCGTGACGCCGTCCCGGCCATCGCCGGCGGCTCCGATGCTGGCGCCGTCGTGACCAAGGAAAAGGTGCTCGAGGCGCTCCGGAGCGTGCTCGACCCCGAGCTCGGCATGTCGGTGGTCGAGCTGGGCCTCATCTACGGCGTCGAGATCCAGAATGGCGCCGTCACCGTTACCATGACCTTGACGACGCCGGGCTGCCCCATCCACGAGTCGATGAGCCAGTGGGTCAGGCAGGCGATCATGAAACTTCCCGGCGCCGAAACGGTCGAAGTCATCATCACCTTCGACCCTCCCTGGACCCCCGAGCGCATCAACGCCCGGCTTTTCTCCTAGCGGCCCCGCCCCCACTGGGCTGAGGGGCGCGGACCGGGGTTCCGTCAGGGCTCACCGGTCAGATGCCGGCCGCGAGGCCCGCAGGCGCCTCAGCAGATCCGCGTGCGGCTGGCCGATACCCTCGACTCGGGACTGGATGACTCCGGATGCGTCGAGCAAGGTGATCACGGACGAATGGTTGAAGCTGCCATCCGGCATGCGCCGGTACTTGATGCCCAGCACCGCCGAGATCTCGCGGACCGTGGGGTCAGGCGCCCTCACGAAGCGCCAGCGGGACTCGTCCACCCCACGGGCCCGGGCGAGGGCCTGGAGGACCTCCGGCGTGTCCCGCTCGGGATCCAGGCTCACCAGCAAGACCCGAAGGTCGGCCCGGACCCACGGGGGCAGCTCCCTCTCGATCCGCTGGATGTCGGCGAGGAGCAGGGGGCAGGCGTCGCGGCAGGACGCGTAGAGCATGCTGACGAGGACGGGATGGCCGCGGAAGAGATCGAGGCCGACGGGCTGTCCCCGCTGGTCGACGAGCGCGGCCGAGACCACATAGACGGACTGGCTGCGAGGCAGGGCGGCGCCCGGGGCTGGCGGGTGCGCGTGCTGCGCCCATACCGCCGAGCCCCCGCTGGACAGCACGAGGAGCAGGGCGGCGGACGCGCCGAGCGACCCGGCTCTCATCGCGGCGCGGGCTCCGCGTCGCGGGCGCAGCGGAAGCCGAGCGCGGACGTCGTGTAGCGGGCCTCGAGCGACCCGCGAAATGCCAGCCGCATGAAGCTCGCGTAGTCCTGCTTGTCGCCCGCCGCGAGGGCGCCCGCGCCGCAGAACTGCATGCGGTCCGCGCTCGCCCCGGTGCGGCTGTCGCCCGAGACCAGCGTGCTGTTGAAATCCAGCACCCACTCCCAGACGAGCCCGTTCAGGTCGAAGACTCCCCAATAATTGGGCGTCCCGCGCCCCACCGTCGCCAGCCGGGCACCGGCCGGCCGCGCGTACCAGGCCAGGGTCCGCTCGCGGAAGCCGGGCTCGGCCGACCCGTCCGCGCTCTTCTCGCCCGCGGCCGCCGCGAACTCCCACTCGGCCTCGGTGGGCAGCCGCTTGCTCTGGGCTGCGCAGTACGCCTTGGAAGCGAACCAGCTCACGCCCGTGACGGGCTGGTCGGCGGCGGCCTCCGGGCCCAGCTCGATCGGGCCGGCCCAGCGCTGCAGGTACCCGTCGTCGGCAAAGACGTGCGCCACGCGATCGCGCTGCCATTGCGGGTGGGTGCGCACGAACGCGAGGAACTCGCCGTTCGTCACCGGCACCCGGTCCAGCTCGAAGGCGCCGACGCCGATCGTCGTCGTGCTCGGGTCCGGCGCATAGACCGGGCGGAGGGTGCCGGGGCCGACCCGGGCCATGCCGCCCGGGGCGGCGGCGAACGCGCCGCCGCCCGCCAGGACGAGCGCCAGCCCGATAACGGCGGCCCGCATGACCGCTAGCGGGCTGCTCCCGGAGGCAGCTGGATCTTGGCGCGGGTCGTCTTCACTTCGGCGGCGGTCACCGCGTCGCCCTTGTTGCCCCAGGCGTTGCGCACGTACGTCAGGATATTGGCGATCTCGTCATCGCGGAGCTGGCTCATCGGCGGCATCACCGAGTTGAACTGCTTGCCGTTGACCGTGACCGGTCCGCTCAGCCCCTTGAGCACGAGCTCGATCGACCGCTGCTTGTTGGCCATGAGGTAGTCGGACTTCGCCAGTGGTGGAAACACGTTCGGGAGCCCGTTGCCGTGGGGCTGGTGGCACACCGAGCACGTGCCTCTGAACAGCGATTCCCCCGCCGCGATCTGCGTCTTGATGTCGAGGGTGCCCTTCTCGAGCGCGCTGGCGGCGGAGGCGACGGCCGTCGACGAGGGCCCGGCCTTTTCGCTGAGGTAGTCCACGTCGACCTCCTTGCCGGAGTACACGAGCTTGTTCTCGGGGCCGTCGACCTTGAGCATGCCGAGCGCGCCCTTGTTGAAGGTCCGGAAGATGGAGTGATCCACGATGATGTAGGTCCCCGGCACCTCGACCTTGAACTCCACGATGGCGGAGCCGCCCGCCGGGATCAGCGTCGTCTGCACGTTTTCCTGATAGCGGGAGCCGCCTTCGTAGTAGACGCGGTCGAAGATCTCGCCGATGACGTGGAAGCTGCTGACGAGGTTCGGGCCGCCGTTGCCCACGAACATCCGGACGCGGTCGCCGACCTTGGCCTTGAGCGCCTTGTCGCCCACCAGGGCGCCCTCCGAGCC
>JBGPZD010000031.1:0-24354 GCA_041493605.1 Methylomirabilia bacterium | reverse complement strand
GACTGCGAGCCCGGGCGCGCCCTTCTCCGCGATGAAGCAGGACATGCCCTTGTGCGGTGGAGAGGCCTTGGGATCGGTGAGGGCCAGCACGGCGAAGGTGTTGCCCTCGCGCCCGTTCGTGACGAACATCTTCGAGCCCGAGATCAGGTAGCGGTCACCGTCGCGCCGCGCGACGGTGCGGATCGCCTGGACATCGGAACCCGCGTGGGGCTCGGTGAGACAGAGCCCGCCGCGCGCCTCGCCCGAGGCGAAGCGCGGGAGCAGGCGGGCGCGCTGCTCTTCGGTGCCGTGGTGCAGCACGATGAGGGCCGCCATGGTGTGGCTGTTGATGACGCCGGCCAGCGACATCCAGCCGCGGCAGATCTCCTCGATCGTCTTCGCGTAGGTCGTGACGTCCAAGCCGAGACCACCGTACTGCCGGGGCACCAGGGCGCCGAAGAGCCCGAGCGCCTTCATCCGCTCCACCAGCGCGTGGGGATACGCGTCGGCGTGGTCGAGGGCAGGCGCCGCGGGCGCGACTTCCTTCTCCACGAAGTCGCGCACCGCCGCGAGGATCGGATGGGGCGCGGTCACATCAGCCCGCTCTTCCCGCCAGGCTCGCCGCGGCGAGGAAGAGCGTGTTCGCCCCGTGCTCGATGTCGTCCATGGGGGTGAACTCCTCCTCGCAGTGGCTCCGCCCGGCGCGCGAGGGCACGAAGACCATGCCCGTCGGGCAGATGGCCGCCATGTACTGGGCGTCGTGGCCGGCGCCCGAGAGGATGCGCCGGTGGCCGCAGCCGAGGGACTTGGCCGCGGCCTCGATGGCGCCGACGACGTCCGGGTGGAACGGAGTGCGGGGCACGCGCCAGTAGTGTTCGAGCTCGCAGCGCACCCCTTCCGCGCGCGCGGCGTCCTTGACCACGCCGTCGAGCAGGACCAGGGCGCGGTCGAGGTTGACGTCCTCCGGGTCGCGCAGGTCCACCGATATCGTCACCCGCCCGGGGATGGTGTTGGTGATATTGGGCGTCAGGTCCACTCGCCCCACGGTGGCGACCATGTCGCCGCCGATCCGGCGCGGGATCTCGCGCACCCCGCGGATCGCCGCCGCCGCCGCCACCAGGGCGTCGTGGCGGGTGCGCATGGGCGTGGGGCCGGCGTGGTCCTGGACGCCGTGAAAGATCACGCGTGACCAGGAGATGGCCACGATGCCCTCGACGACGCCGATGGGGATCCTCTCCTCCTCCAGGATCGGGCCCTGCTCGATGTGCAGCTCGAGGTAGGCGCGGATAGGGCGGGGGATGCAGGGCTCGGCGCCCAGGTAGCCAATGCGCTCGAGCTCGTCGCCGAGCCGGACGCCGTCGCGGTCGCGGGTGTTGTAGGCGTCCTCCAGCGGGATTTTGCCCGCCATGACGCCCGAGCCGATCATGGCCGGCTGGAAGCGGGCGCCCTCCTCGTTGGTGAAGATGGCCATGCCGACGGGATGCCGGGTCGTGACCTTGTGGTCGTTGAGCGAGCGGATGGCTTCGAGCGCGCAGAGCACGCCGAGCTGGCCGTCGTACTTGCCGCCCGTGGGCACCGAATCGGCGTGGGAGCCCACGAGCACCGGCGGGAGCGCGTCGCTGCCCGCGCGCTGGCCGAAGATATTGCCCATCTGGTCCACCGTCACGGCGAGGCCGGCCTCGCGCATCCACTGCACGAGGAGGTCGCGCCCGCGGCGGTCGTCGTCGGTGAGCGCCACACGGGTGAGCCCGCCGCCGGGCGTCGCGCCGACGCGGCCGAGGGCCTCGATGCTCTCTTCTAGCCGCTCGCGGTTGATCCGCATGGCCGCTAGCCTCTCCCGGCCGCCCGCGGGTGTCAAGGCGGCGGGCCGCACGTGCTAGACTCGGGGCGATGGCCGAAACCCGGCATCTCACGCCCGACAATGTCCGCTTCTGCCCGATCTGCGCCGCGGAGCTGACCCGGCAAGTCGTCGACGCCTACGGCAAGCAAGAGCTGGTCTGCGACCGCTGCGGCTTCATTTTCTACCTCAACCAGAAAGTGGTCGCGGCGACCATCCCCATGGAGGAGGGCCGCATCCTGCTCACCCGCCGGGCCATCCATCCGGCGCACGGCAAGTGGACGTTCCCGGGGGGCTACGTGGACTGGGGCGAGACCGTGCACGCCGCCGCCGTCCGGGAGACCTACGAGGAGACGGGGCTCAGCGTGGACTTGGGGGGCATCATCGGCGTCTACTCGTACGAGGGCGCGCCCGTGGTCATCGTCGTGTACGAGGCGCGCGTGACGGGCGGCACCCTGACCCTGTGCCACGAGAACGATCGGGTCGAGTGGGTCGCGCCCGAGGGGATCCCCTGGGAGGAGCTGGCCTTCCCGTCAACGGCGGCGGCGCTGCGCGATTTCCTCGCCGGCCGGAGCCAGCTGATCTAACGCAGGCACCTACCAGCGGGAGACCAGGGCCACCGTGGCCCGCCCGGTCACGACCTTCTCGCCCTTTTGATTTTCCGCCCAGACCTCCAGATCCACCACGTCCTGACCTTGGCCGCCTTCCTTGGCCGGGCGCTTGCCCACCACTTTGCCCCGGCAGGTGACGACGTCCCCTAGGCGGACGAGCGCGGCAAACCGCACGCTGATTTTCCGCACCGCGCCCACGCCCAGCCAGTCGGTGACCGACTGCGCGACGAAGCCCATGGAGAGCATCCCGTGGGCGAAGACGTCGCCCATGCCCGCGGCTTTGGCGAACGCCGCGTCCTGGTGGATCGGGTTGAAGTCGCCGGAAGCGCCGGCGTAGCGCGTGAGCTGGATCTGCTGGATCGGACCCTTGACCAGCGAGGGCATCTCGTGGCCGACCTCGACGTCCTCGAAATACACCGTGGCGTATTTCATCACGGGCTAGAGCCGAACCACCGTGATGTGCCGGATCACGGTCACGATGTCGTTGTCGCCGTCGGTCACCGTGCTCTCCCGCGCCACGAAGGCCATGGGTCCCGACTTCCCCGTCTTCTCGTAAATGTCCGTGACCCGCGTGCGGACCAGATAGGTCTCGCCCGGCCGGATGGGCTTGAAGTGCTCGAACTCCTGCTCGCCGTGGAGGACGCGGGAGATGTCCACGCCCAGGTCGCTGAGCAGGGCCTCGCTGCTGGCGGCCTCGTGGCGGAAGGTCACCGGGAAGGTCGGCGGCGCGATGATGTCGCCCCACTCCGAGGCCCGCCCGACGGCGTCGTCCAGGTAGAAGGGCGAGCGATCGCCGATCGCGCGGGCGAACTCCTTGATCTTCCCGCGCTCCACCGTGACGGCGAACGGCGGGTACTCCTTGCCCTTGACGGCCGTATTGACGCGGATCGCCGTCACGGCTTGCCCTTCTTCATCGCCCGCTCGAGGAATTTCTCCAGGTTCGGCACGATGAAGCGCTCGTGTCGCCCCTCGGCGACCTTCTCGATTTCGTCGAAGACCTCGACCTGGAAGAGACAGCGCTTGCCGTCGGTCTCAAGGAGGGTGGCCTTGGCGCGCACCTTCATGCCGACGGGCGTCGCGGCTAGGTGTTTCATGTCCACCGTGGTGCCGACCGTACCGGCTCCGGGCGCGAGATGGGGCCGCAGGACGGCCTGGGCGGCGTCCTCCATCAGGCAGACCACGAATGGGGTCGCGTACACCATGACACCCTTGTTGCCCACGGCATCGGCGGTCAACGCCGGGGTGACGACCTGCTCGACTTCCGCGGTGAGGCCGGCTTGGATTGGCATAGTGGCTCCTCTTGTACCTCGACTGAGTCGTGTTGGTCAACGGGAGGCTAACGTCGGAAGAAGTCAGGCCTCAGCCAATAGAGCAAGATCCAGAGAAGGCCGTAGCAGATGATGACTGAGAAATCGATGACTCGCACGAATTCGGACTCAGCGAGGATCCAGTCGACGATAGCGAGGACCAGAATGACTCCGAGGAATCCGAAGAAGAATGTTCGCGACCACCTGTACTTCCAGAAGTGAGGTGGTGGGTCCTGGTTCACAGCCCGCACGTTACACCAGGGAGGCTAGCCTTCACAATCCTGGGGCTACCGGCTTGGGAACAGCAGGAACTGCAGGCCGGCCAGGACGATGAGGGTCTCGATGATGCGCAGGAAGGCACGCTCGCTCAAGCGGTCCAGGATTCTCCGGCCCAGCCACGCCCCGAGGATCATGACGACGCCGAGATAGAGTCCGACGCCGACGATGGGCGCCGTCATGAGGTTATAGCGCTGGAAGACGATGCCCCGGGGGATGTACATGCCGACCGTGCACAGCGCGTCGGTGGCGATGAAGGCGCCGCGGGTGAGCCCGTAGCCCAGGAAGAACGGGCTCATTACAGGCCCGGTCGAGCCGACCAGCGAGGACAGAAAGCCGAACACGGCGCCGATCACCGGGAAGTGCGGGAGTCGGACGCGGACCTTGTGGGCGAGGAGCCAGTGGCGCAGCGGCACGGCCGAGAGCAGGAAGATCCCGAGGATGCGGCTGATCCACGGGCCTTCGATGCTGGAATAGAGCATGGCCCCGAGGATGCCCGTCGGGATCGCGCCGATCAGGAAGGCCACGACCACGCGGCCCTCGACCTCGCGCCGGCTGAACCAGACCCGGGCGCCGTTACCCAAGAGCATGGCCACGGTGAGCACGGGGATGGTGGCCTTGACGCCCATGATCCAGGCGATGAGCGGGATCATGATGACGCCCGCGCCGAAGCCGGCGACGCCCCCGACGGTGGAGGCGATGATGGCGCCGACCGCCAGGGCCGCCAAGCCCAGGGCGTCGGGCATTACTCGACGACGACCTGCTCGTGCGGCTCCTCGTCACGCACCCCCCAGCCGGCCACGGCTTATCGGCCCTTCTTCAGGGGCATCAGGCCGTTGAGCGCGAGCCGGCCGCCGTCCACGTACACCGTGCTGCCGGTCATATACGAGGATGCGTCCGAAGCGAGGAAGACGGCCACCTCGGCGATCTCCTTGGGGTCCGCCACCCGCTGCATGGGCGTGCGCATGAAGACGGCGTCGCGCCAGGCCTTCTTGTTGAGGAGGTGCCGGGTGAGCCCGGTGACCACGGTGCCGGGGCCGATGGCGTTGACGCGGATGCCGTGGGGCGCCAGCGCGATGCCCATGGCCTTGGTGAGCTGGCGCACGCCGCCCTTTGAGGCGCCGTAGGCCGCCGACTCCGGCCGGACCACTTCGGCGTTCACCGATGAGAGCGTGATGATGACACCGCGGCGCCGCTTGGCCATTCGCCGCGCGGCCGCTTGTGCGACCAGAAAAGTGCCTTTCAGGTTCACGCCGAGCACGCGATCCCACGTCTCCTCGGTGAGGTCGAGGAAGGGCACGATGGGTTCGATGGCCGCGTTGGTCACGGCGACGTCCACGCGCCCCCACTTGGCGTCGAGGGCGCGGAAGCCCGCGGCCACCGACGCCGAGTCGGCCACGTCCATGTGGAGCACCAGCGCCCGCCGCGCGCCGATGCGCCGCGCCGTGGCGGCGGCGGTCTTGGGATCGATGTCGGCCACGGCGACCCGCGCGCCCTCGCGCGCGAAGGCCAGCGCGATGGCCTGGCCGATGCCGCGCCCGGCGCCCGTCACGAGCGCCACCTGGTTCTTCAGTCGCATACCGTTCTCCCTTCGGGACGTGCGGGCGGTTCGAGACACGCGGCGGCTAGTATACTCGAACAATGCCCGTTCTTCTGGCGGCCCTCGGCGTCTTCGCCGTCTCCCTCGACTCCGCCATCAACATCGCGCTGCCCGCCATGGCCGGGGCCTTCGGCGTGGGGCCCGCCACCATCCGCTGGATCATCATCTGCTACGTGCTGACCTACGCCCTCACGGCATTCGCGGCCGGCATCCTCGCCGACCGGCTGGGACCGGCGCCCGTGTTCACGGCGGGGCTGTGGCTGTCCTGCGCCGCGTTCGCCGCCTATGCCGCGGCATCGTCCTTCGGCGCGGTTCTGGCCCTCCGCGTGGCGCAGGGCATCGGGGGCGGACTCGTCTACGGTACGGCGCCCGCCCTCGTCACGCTCTCCCTGCCGCGCGACCGCCACGGGCGCGGGCTGGGCCTGATGAGCCTGGGGCTGGGCGCCGGGCTTGCCGTGGGACCGGTGCTCGGCGGCATCCTGGTCGACGGGCTGGGCTGGCTCGCGGTGTTCGTGGCGCGGGCGCCGGTGATGGGCGCGCTCGGGCTGCTCGCTCTGCTGGCGCCGGGCGCCGCGCGCGGAGGTGGGCTGGTCTCCCGGATCGTCGCCTCGCGGGATCTGCTGCGGCCCTCCGTGCTCAAGGCCGCGGCGCTGGCCTTCCTTTCCAACCACGCGCAGTTCGCCGTGTGGCTGCTCGTCCCGTTCTTCCTGGTCCGCGCGCTGGGCCTGTCGCCGACCGCGGGCGGGTTTCTCTTCATGCTGACGCCGCTCGGCACCGCCATGGCGGCGCCCGCCTCCGGCTGGGCCGCCGACCGGTTCGGGACGCGCTGGCCCCTCGTGATCGGGCTGCTCGTCGAGGTGGGCGGGCTCTGGACCATCGGCGGGCTCACCGCGGAGAGTCCGCTGCCGCTCGTGGCGGCCGGTCTGGCCTTGGTTGGGCTCGGCGTCGGGATCTTCCAGGTGCCCAACCTCACCGAGATGATGGCGGCGTTCCCGCCGGCCCAGCAGGGAGCTGCCGGCGGCCTGGCCTTCCTGAGCCGCACCGTCGGGAGCGCCGTGGGCGTGCAGGTGACGGCCATGATCTTCGAGTCGCGCCTGGCGCCGGACGGTTTCATCACGGCCTTCCACACGGCCTTCGTCGCCGCCGCGGCGGCCTGCGGGGCGGCCGCCCTCCTCGCCCTGACCCCGGCCGCATGGTACAAGTCGGGACGGTGATCTCCTCCCGCTGGGCCATCCTCGGCGTCTGCGTGCTGGGCTTCATGCAGACCCACATACACCGCGTGGGCTTCGCGCCGCTCATCCCCACCTTCATCACCGACCTCGGCATCTCGTACGCGGCGGCGGGCACCGTCATGACGGCCTACTTCTGGACCTACGCGGCGGTGCAGGTGCCGATCGGCGTCCTCGTGGACCGCGTCGGCGCGCGCCGGGTCATGCTGACCTTCTTGTCGCTGCTCGTGCTGGGCGTGGTCGCCTTCACGCTCAGCCACACGTACGCCCAGAGCCTCTTCGCCCGCTGCCTGATCGGGCTCGGGACGGCGGCGGTGTGGCTGCCGGGGCTGCGGCTCATCCACGAATGGTTCCCGCCGGGGGAGCGCGGCCGCGCCACCGGCCTCTTCTCGTCGGGAGGCGGGATCGGCGGGACCACGGCGCTCCTGGTGATTCCCGTGCTCGCGGATCACCTGGGCTGGCGGACGGGCTATGCGCTGCTGCTGGCGCCGGTGCTGCTCACGCTCGTGCTCGTCTTCCTGGTGATTCCGTCCGGCGGCGCGGCCGGGCCGGCGCGCGGGATGGAGCGGGTGCCGGCCGCCCGCACCGGCGGGACGGTCGCCGTGCTCCGCCGCGTGCTCGGCACGCCGGCCATGTGGCCGTTCAACGTCTCCGTGCTCTTCTCCTACGGCGCCTACATCAGCCTCATCACCTGGCTGCCCACCTTCCTGATCAAGGACGCCGGCCTGAGCCGCTCGATGGCGGGGCTCGTCACGGCGCTCATCACGGCGGGGACCATCGTGTCCTGGCCCATGGCGGGGGTTATCTCCGACCGCCTCGGCCGCCGCAAGCCCGTCTACCTCTTCAGCCAGGGCATGAGCGCGCTGATCTGCCTGGCCTTCGCGCTCCTCGCGCCGGGCGGCGGCTTTGCGGCGGCGGCGGGCATCGCGCTGCTCGCCGGGCTCCTGCTGGGCGGCATGGTGACGCCCTTCGTGATGGTGACCGAGCTGTTCCCGACCGAGCTGGTCGGCACGGCCTCGGGCGTGGTCAACACCTTCTGCTTCGTCGGCAGCCTGATCATCCCCGTGGCGCTGGGCTATATCCTCGACCTCACCGGCAGCTTCCCCGCCGCCTTCATCGCCTGCGCGGCAATCCAGGCGCTGGCCCTGCTGAGCGCCGCGTTTACGCGCGAGACGGGAATGGCCCGCCGCGGTATCATGGTCACCTAGCGATGGACATCCTGGATCCGGCCGGCGGCACCTCAGCGTTGTCGCGCGAGCTCGCGCCCCGCCCCCCGGCGCTCGGCGGGCTCGTCATCGGCATCCTCGACAACTCCAAACCCAATGCGCGCGTCTTGCTCGAGGCGGTGGCCGATGGGCTCAAGGGCCGATTCAACGCCTCGTCCGTCCGCGCGTGGTCGAAGCCCGGCGCCTCCTCCGGCGCGGCGCCCGCCGTCCTCGACGAGATTGCCCAAGCCTGCGGCGTCGTCCTCACCGCCTCGGCCGACTGAGGGTCGTGCACGTCGTGGAGTATCCACGACGCCGCGGAGCTGGAAGGGCGGGGCGTGGCCACCGTCGTCCTCGGCACCGATGAATTCTCCCCGCTGGCGCTGGCCCAATCGCGGGCCAATGGCCTGCCGGATCTGCCGGTGGTGACGGTGCCGCATCCCATCGGCGGCATCCCCGAGTCGGCGGTTGCGGCCAAGGCCGGTCCCATCGTCGATCGTGTCGCCGAGGCGCTGACCCGGCGGCCGGCTTCGAGCGCGCCGCAGGCGGTGGGCGCCGTCGGCCACCACGGTGCGCCGGATGATCTCGACCATTTCCAGGGCTGGCTCATGGAGCAGGGCTGGGGCGACGGGCTGCCCGCGATCCCGCCGACCCTGGAGCGCGTCGCCCGAATGCTGGGTGGCGCCCGGCGCGCGGCGGCGGACCTGGTGGCGGTGCTCGCGCCGCGGCTCGGCCAGGCGACGGTGGAGCGGATCGCCGTGAACGCGGTGCTGGCGGGCGCCCTGCCCGAGCACCTGCCGGTGATCCTGGCGGCCGTCGAGGCCGTGGCCGACCCGGCGTTCAACCTCCAGGCCATCCAGACGACGACGCACCCGTGCACGCCGCTCGTGATTGTCAACGGGCCCGCCGCCGGTCGCCTCGGGGTGAACGCCGCGGGCAATGCCCTCGGGCAGGGGACGCGGGCGAACGCCGTGATCGGCCGCGCGCTGCGCCTGGCGCTGCAGAACATCGGCGGCGCGCGCCCCGGGCGCGAGGACCGCGCCACCCACGGCCATCCCGGCAAGTACTCGTACTGTCTGGCTGAGAACGAGGCGGCCTCGCCGTGGGAGCCGCTCTCCGTCGAGCGCGGCTTCTCTCGAGAGGACAGCACCGTGACCGTCTGCGGCTCGGAGGCGCCCCACAACGTCAACGACCACGGCTCGACCACGGCCGACGGCATCGTCGCCACGGTGGCGGCGACCGCGGCCACCGCGGGCAGCAACAACGTCTATCTGGGCGGCGAGCCCCTCGTCGTCTTGGGGCCCGAGCACGCGGGGACGGTGGCCGCGGCGGGCTGGAGCAAGGCCGATTTCAAGCGCGCGCTGTGGGAGTCGGCCCGCGTGCCGCTCGGGCGCCTGGGCGCGGAGAACCTCGCGCGCTTCGCCGTCATCGACCCCGGGAGCTTCAAGGATCGCCCGGCTGATACCCTCATCCCCATCGCCCGCGACTGGCGGGACATCATGGTGATCGTGGCCGGGGGGGCCGGCAAGCACTCGGCGGTGATTCCGACCTTCGGCACCACCCGCTCGGTGACGCGGCGTTTCGCCGGCTGACCTCAGGGAGGATCTATGCGGCCGTTTCGACCTGGTGTGATCGTGGCGCTCCTGGCCGGCCTGCTCTGCGCCGCGCCCGCTGCGGCCGACATGAGCGGCCCGGCGCAGGAGCCGGCGACTCCGGCGCCATCCGGCCGTCCCAGCGCGGAAGGAGAATTCAACCGGGGTGTGACGGCGCAGAAGACCAAGGACTGGACCACGGCCGCGGCGGCATTCCGCAACGCCGTGAGGTTGAACCCACGCTATGCGGAGGCCTGGAACGGGCTGGGCTATGCGCTGAGGAACCAGGGCCGGTATCCCGACTCGATCAAGGCCTACGACGAGGCGCTGCGGCTGCGCCCCGACTTTCCCGAGGCACTCGAGTATCTGGGAGAGGCCTACGTGCGGGTGCGGCGGCTCGACGACGCCCGCCGCGTCCTCGAGCGGCTCACACCCTTGGACGCCGCGCGCGCGAAGGAGCTGGCTGAGCTGATCGAGAAGGGCAAGTAGCCGGAGCGTTCAGCAGATCTGGCCGTCGCTCGGGCCGGCAGGCGGCGTGGCGCTGGCAGAATCGCAGCGGGCCAGGAGGCCGCCGCCGGTGTGAAACAGAGTCAGCGACACCCCCGCCGCGTTGCCCCCCACGCCCGATACCGAGACTCGGCCCGTCAGCGCCGAGAGGCCGCCCGCGAAGAGCGTGAGCTCGGCAGCAACCACGGCCCATCGGCCGTCGGCCGTCGTGAAGGTCGAGGTGTTCAACCCGGCGCGTCCGGCGACCTCGTCGCGGGTGCAGGGCTGATTCTGCCCCTTGGCCTGGACGCAGAGGGTCAGCGCCGTCATGACCGTGTTCGCCAGCGCGTGGGCCTCCACCAGCCGGGCGCGCGTCTCGGGGGCGGGAGTGTCGGTGGGCAGTCCCGACATGCCGAGATCGCTCTTGACCGATTTGAGATAGACGCTCATGACCATCACGGTCAGGATGCCCACGATCAGGGCGCTGATCAGCACGACGATGAGGCCGAATCCCGAGCTCGCGGTCCTCGCTCGCATCACGCCTCCTTGGGCTCGGCATAGAGCCGCGCGAAGTACTCCTTGATCATCCGGTCCGACGAGAAGCGCTCGACGGCCATCCGGATCGAGGCGCGCATCATCCCCGTCCAGCGCCCGGAATCGGCGAAGGCTGGGAGCACCTCACCCTCGAGCGTGTCGTAGAGCGAGCGCAGGTCGCGTTCGTCCGCGCCGGGCCCCTCGGCGCCGTCGCCGATGGGCCAGCCTGTGACGCCGCGCTCGCAGCCCTCGGGCCACCAGCCGTCCAGCACCGAGAGGTTCAGCACGCCGTTCATCGCGGCCTTCATCCCGGAAGTCCCGCTGGCCTCCAGCGGCCGGCGCGGGGTGTTGAGCCACACGTCACAGCCGCGCGTGAGCAGCCGCGCCAGCGCCATGTCGTAGTTCTCGAGGAACACGATGCTCTCCGGCCACTGGCGGATCGTTTCGATGAGCATGGCCACCACGGCCTTGCCTTCCTGGTCGGCCGGGTGGGCTTTCCCGGAGAAGATGAGCTGCACGCGGCGCTCCTTGAGCAGCGGCGCCAGCCGGTCGGGGTCGCGCAGGATCAGGTCCGGGCGCTTGTAGGTCGCCGCGCGCCGGGCGAAGCCGATCGTGAGGGCGTCGGGGTCGAGCCGCGTTCCCGTGCGCGACTCCACCGCCGCCAGCAGCTCGCGCTTGAGCTCGCGGCGCGCCGCGCGCAGGCTCTCGTCGCTGCGGAGCGCCCCGGGGATGCGCGGATCCTGCCAGGTGCCGACGTGGACGCCGTTGGTGATGGCGCGAATCGGCGCGGCGTCGGCGACGTGGGCCCACATGGCGCGGGCGGTCTGGCCGTGGAGCTGAGCCACGGCATTGGCGGCGCGCGCCAGTCTCAGCCCCGCCACGGTCATGTTGAACGGATCGCCGCCGATGGCCGTCAGTTCGGCGGGGACCAGCTCGCAGGCGGCGCCCAGCCGCTTGAGGTCGGCGAGGGAGTGGATCTCGTTGCCGGCCGGAACGGGTGTGTGGGTGGTGAAGACGATCCGCTCGCGGGCCGCGCGCCAGGCGTCGGGGAACGGTGTGCCGCCCTCCATGCGGGTCGCGATCAGTTCGATCCCGGCGAACACCGCGTGCCCTTCGTTGAAGTGGTAGACGCCCACCGGCAGGCCGAGCGCGCGCAGCGCCCGCGCGCCGCCGATGCCGAGGAGCATCTCCTGCGCGATGCGGCAGTCCGGGCGCGTGTCGTAGAGCCGGCGGGTGATCCAGCGGTCGCGCGGATCCGTCGGCTCGAGCAGGTAGAGCGGCGCGATGGCGTAGCGGCCCACCCGCCAGACGCAGCACTCGACCTCGCGCGCGGCGACCCGCACGCGCACGCGGGCTCCCGTGTCCTCGAGGAAGTCGGCCGGCTGGTCCCGCCACTCGTCGTGGGGATAGCCATCCTCGCCGATGCGCTGGGCGGTGTAGCCTTGGCTCCAGCGCAGCCCCACCCCGACCACGGGCAGGCCGAGATCTCCCGCCGACTTCATGAAGTCGCCTGCCAGCACCCCGAGACCGCCCGCGTAGGAGTGGAACTCCTCGTGCAGTCCGTACTCCATGGAGAAGTAGGCGACGAGCGGCTGGCCGGCGGGCTCGGGCATGGGGCAGTCGGCCGGCGCGTTAGGATCCGGGGACGACGTGGGTGGTCGTGACCTTGGCGATGAGACGGCCCTCGCCGGCGCCGCCCATGGCGTGCGCCGCGGCCAGCGCCGTGCACGCCTCGACGAAGCGCGTCTCGTGGGAGGCGATCATGGTGCCCGCGATGCGCGTGTTGAACTCGCGGGCCCAGTCCCGCGCGGCGCCGGTCATGGTCTCCAGGGAGGGACGCTCGCGCGCACGGAGGTCTGGGTTTCAGCCATGGGCCCCTCCTTATATATCACGGGCGGCGCCGCCAGGGGCCGGTGATGAGCCGCGCCCCGCGCTGGTAGGTGAAGTACGCCCACGCCCATTGAAACAGCACGATGAAGCGGTTGCGGAAACCGATCAGAAACAGGATGTGCACGAGCAGCCAGGCCAGCCACGCCGGGAGGCCCGACAGCCGCCAGCGGCCCCGGACGGCCACGGCTTTGGCGCGGCCGATGGTGGCCATGCTGCCCTTGTCGTGGTAGCGGAACGGGTGCGTCGGTTCGCCCGAGAGCCGCCGCCACGCATTGTCGGCCGCCGCGCGCCCCTGCTGGATGGCGACGGGCGCGACGCCGGGCAGCGGCTCGCCGGCTTGATCGAGGAAGGCGCAGAGATCGCCGATGACGAAAGCCTCGGGGTGGCCCGGGACGGACAGGTCGGGCTCGACGCGGACGCGCCCGGCGCGGTCGAGCGGGACGCCGAGAGACCGCGCCAGCGGTGACGCCGCGACGCCCGCGGCCCAAAGCACGGCGCGCGAGCGGATCTGCTCGCCACCCACCCACACGGCGTCGGGGGTGATGCGCGTCACCGTGGCGTGGGTCCGCACCTCGACCCCGAGGTGACGCAGCGCCGATTCGGCGCTCAGCGACAGCGGCTCGGGGAAGGAGGGCAGCACGCGCGGGCCGCCCTCGAGCAGGATGATGCGCGCCTGGGTCGGGTCGATGACGCGGAAGTCGTGGGCGATGGTCTCGCGCGAGATCTCGGCGAGCGCCCCGGCGAGCTCCACGCCGGTGGGCCCGGCGCCGATGATGACGAACGTCAGCAGCGCGCGCCGTTCGGCGCCGTCGGGCTCGCGCTCCGCAGCCTCGAAGGCCATGAGCACCCGGCGCCGGATTTCCAGGGCATCCTCGAGCGTCTTCAGTCCGGGCGCCAGCAGCTCCCAGTCGTCGTGGCCGAAGTAGGAGTGGCCGGCGCCCGCGGCCAGGATCAGGGCGTCGAACGCCAGCTTTCCGTGGTCGAAGATCACGCGCCGGCCGGCCAGATCCACCGCGTCCGCTTCGCCCAGGATGACGCTGACGTTGGCGGCGCGGCGCAGGATGGACCGGAGCGGCGTGGCGATGTCGGCCGGCGACAGCGCCGCCGACGCCACTTGATAGAGGAGGGGCTGGAAGAGGTGGTAGTTGCGGCGGTCGAGGAGGGTCACACGCACCGGCCTCTCCGCGAGCCGGCGAGCCGCGTTGAGACCGCCGAAGCCGCCGCCCACGATCACCACGCGCGGTGCTTCAGGGCGGGGGACCGGATCGTAGGCCGCCATGACAGGAGTATAATGCCGGCCATGAGCGCCGCCCTGACATCCACGCGTTACCCGGTTGACGACCTCACCCAGGCCATCGAGCTCTGCTACGAGAAGGGGTGGACCGACGGCCTGCCGGTGATCCCGCCGACCGAGGCGCGCGTCCGGACCATGCTCGACGCCGCGGGCCTCGAGCCCGCCGCCCAGGTGGCCTTCATCACGAACCGCCAGGTGGCGGTGACGGCCGAGAAGGTCGCGATCAACGCGGTGATGGCCGGCTGCCTGCCGGAGTACATGCCGATCGTGGTGGCGGCCGTCGAGGGTATCGCCGAGCCCAAGTGGGGCTACCACGGGCCCGGGACCTCGACGGGCGGCGCGGCGGTGCTGATGATCGTCAACGGGCCCATCGCGGCGCGGCTGGGCTTCAATGCGGGCGACAATCTGTTCGGCCCGGGCTGGCGCGCCAACGCCACCGTCGGACGGGCGGTGCGTCTGGTCATGCGCAACGTCATCGGCACCCTGCCGGGCAGGCTGGACCGCGCGACGGTCGGCCATCCGGGCAAGTACAGCTACGTCATCGCCGAGAACGAGGCCGACAGCCCGTGGGCGCCGCTGCACGCCGAGCGCGGATTCACGCCGGAGCAGAGCACGGTGACCGTGATGTCCGCCGAAGGGCCGCGGCAGTTCTACAACCAGCTCTCGAACACGCCCGAAGGCATCCTCGCCACGCTCTGCGACGACATGGTGCACCACAACAGCACGGGCGCCCAGCCCCAGTACGTCGTGGTGCTGGCGGGCGAGCACATGCGCACCATCGCCGCGGCCGGCTGGTCCAAGGCCGACATCCGCAAGTACGTCTTCGACCACACCCAGAACTCGCTGGCGCACATCAAGCGCACCCAGCGACTGGCGGGTGCCGTGACGCCGGAGGACGAGACCACGCTCCGATCCCTGGTGGCCGGGCCCGAGGACATCCTGGTGGTGGCCGCCGGGGGCCGCGCCGGCGCCTTCTCCTGCTACATCCCGGGCTGGGGCGGCGGGCGCCGCTCCTCCGAGTCCGTCACGACACTCATTCGAGACAGGAGGGCATGATGGCTGGTTTCGAAATCCTGGACCCGACGGTCGAACCGCGCAAGCAGCCGCTGACCTACGTGCCGCGGCCCGGGTCGCTCAAGGGCAAGCGGATCGGGCTCGTCGAGAACACCAAGTTCAACTCGGACCGGCTGCTCCAGAAGATCGGCGACATCCTCAAGACGGAGTACGGCGCCGCCGAGACCAAGATGTGGCGCAAGCACAACTCGAGCGTGCCCGCCCACGACGAGATCATCGACGAGGCCAAGCGCGGCGTCGACGTCGTCGTCGCCGGCATCGGCGACTGAGGGTCCTGCTCGTCGGGCAGTGTGCTCGACGGAATCGTGTTCGAGAAGGCCGGGATCCCCGCTGCGTCCATCGTGACCGACGTCTTCGAGGGCACCGGGCGCGCCATGGCCCAGTCCTGGGGCGTGCCCGAGTACAAGTTCCTCGCCCTGCCGCACCCCATCGCCAACCTCACCGATGCCCAGCTGGACCAGCGCGCGCGCGCGATCGCGCCCGAGGTCGTCAAGCTCCTGCTCCAGGGCCAGGAATAGCGTGAGCGCGGAGGTGGCTCCCGAGTACCACCCACCGTGGTGGTACAAAGGGCGCCACCTCCAGACCCTCTGGGGCCCGGTGGTCCGCCGCTTCGGCCGCCCGCCGCTCCGCCGCGAGCGGCTCGAGACCCCGGACGGCGACTTCGTCGATCTCGACTGGCTGGAGACCGCGCCGGCCGGGGCGCCGATGGTCCTGGTGCTCCACGGTCTCGAAGGCTCCTCTCGCTCGCATTACGCCGCCGGCCTGCTGGGCGAAGCCGCGCGGCGGGGCTGGCGCGCGGCGGTGCTGAACTTCCGCTCCTGCAGCGGCGAGCTGAACCGGGCGCCCCGGCTCTACCACTCCGGCGAGACCACGGATCTCGACTGGCTGATCGGCAGGCTGATCGAGCGGGAGCCCGGGCTGAGGCTCGGGCTGGTGGGCATCTCGCTGGGCGGCAACGTCGCGCTCAAGTGGCTCGGCGAGCGCGGGGACCAGGCTCCGCCCGGGGTCGCGGCCGCCGCCGCCATCTCCACGCCCTTCGACCTCGAGGCCTGCGCGCGCGTCCTCGACGTCGGGCTGAACCGGGCGCTCTACACCGAGAGCTTTCTCCGCAGCATGAAGGCGAAGATCCGCTTCAAGGCCCGGCTGTATGACGGGCGGTTCGATTTGGCGGCCGTGATGCGGGCGCGGACCTTCGCCGAGTACGACCGGCACTTCACCGCGCCGCTCAACGGCTTCGCCGACGAGCGCGATTACTGGACGCGCTCGAGCAGCGGGCCCTATCTGGCGAAGATCCGCCGGCCGGCCTTGCTCATCAACGCGGTCAACGACCCGTTCGTTCCGCCCGACTCGCTGCCGGGGTCCGCCGTCGCCGGCTCGCCCTGGCTCGAGGCCGCCTTTGTCCCGGAGGGGGGCCACGTGGGCTTTCTCGCGGGGCCGCTGGGCCTGCGCTCGTGGGCCGAGCGGCGGGCGCTCGATTTCCTTCGGCGCCATCTGCTAGCATGAGCGCCGTGCTCACCGACGCCTACGGCTTGCCCGTCTCGACTCCCTCCCGCGCCGCCGTCGACGCCTACGACCGGGGCGTGCGGGCGCTGCTGGGCTTCGGCGCCGACACCGTGGAGGCGTTTCGCGCCGCCGTCGCGGCCGATCCGGAGTTCGCGCTGGCCCGGGCGGGGCTCGCCGTGTCGCTCTACGTCATGGAGAAGATTCCCGAAGGGCGCGCCGAGATGGAGCGGGCGGTGGCGGGCGCCGCGTCGCTGCCGCCGCGGGAGAAGCGCCACGTGGACGCGCTCGCGCTCTGGGTGGACGGCCGCGGCACCGACGCCATCGCCCCGATGAAGGAGATCCTGGCCGAGCACCCGGGCGACATGACGCTGTTGCAGCGCCTCTACTTCATCTACTTCTGGCAGGGACGGTCGGCGGAGATGCTCGAGCTGACGCGGTCGGTCGTGGCGGCGCTCGGGGACCAGTCCTACATGCTGGGCTACCACGCCTTCGCGCTGGAGGAGAACGGGCGCTTCGAGGAGGCGCTGCCGCTGGCCGAGCGCGCGCTGACCCTGAACCCGCGCGACGCCTGGGCCGTCCACGCGATCGCCCACGTGCTGTACGAGCGGGGCGAGAACGACCGGGGCATCGACGCGCTGCCGCCCCGGATCCACGCGTGCGATCACCTGGGCTACTTCCGCAACCACCTCCTCTGGCACCTGGCGCTCATGCACCTGGCCGAGGGACGCTACGACCGTGTCAGGCGGATGTTCCAGAGCGTGTTCGGCGACGTCCCGATCGCGATCGGCTCCGACCTTCAGGATTCGGTGTCGCTGGCGTGGCGGCTCGACCTCTACGGCCAGCCGGACCCCAGGCGTTGGACGCACCTGGGCTCCGCCGCGCGGGGCTGGCTCGAGATGCCGCTCCTGCTCTTCCACGACCTGCATGTGGGCATGGCGCTGGCGGCGGCCGGCGACTGGGCGGCGGCGGAGCTCCAGCTCGAGCGGCTGCGCGCCCGCGGCCGGACGACGCGCAACGCCACGCTCCCCGAGGTCGTCGTGCCGCTGCTCGAGGGCCTGCACGCCTTCGCGCGTGGCGAATTCGCCCAGGCCGTCGCGAAGATCGAGCCGGTCGAGGGGCGGATCGTGGAAGTCGGCGGCAGCCACGCCCAGCGCGAGGTGTTCCACGACACCCTCCTGGCCGCTGCGCTGCGCGCCGATCTCGAGGAGCGGGCGGCCGCGCTGCTCACGCGGCGGCTGGCCAAGCGGCCCAACCCGGGACGCTACTGGACGGGCGTCGGCGCGTGACAGTGCGCGAGACTCTCAGCATCCGGCGCGGCGCCCGGCGCGACGTCCCCACCATTCTGGCGCTGATCCGCGGGCTCGCCCGGTACGAGCGGCTGGCCCATACGGTGGAGGCGACGGCCGGCCGGATCCGCCGGCATGGCTTCGGCCGGCGCCCCTACTTCGAGACCCTCATTTGCCGCCGGGGCCGGCGGGCGGTGGGCTTCGCGCTCTACTTCTTCACCTATTCGACCTTCATGGGCCGGCCCTCGCTCTATCTCGAGGACCTCTTCGTGCTGCCCGAAGAGCGCGGCACCGGAGCGGGCAAGAGGCTGTTGAGCGCGCTGGCGAAGATCGCCCTGCGGCGCGGCTGCGGCCGGATGGAGTGGACCGTGCTCGACTGGAACCGGCCCGCCATCCGCTTCTACCAGCGGCTGGGCGCCGGGCTCCGCAAGGAGTGGATCCTCACGCGGCTCACGGGCGCGCCTCTCAGGCGTCTCGCGCGCTCACGCTAGGTCCGGGTCCCCACGCCCCCGCGGGGGCGTCTACGTGATGACCGTCGGCGGGATCTTGTCCGCCCACGGCGCCGCCGCCTCGAACGCCGCCGCCGCCCGCAGCACCGCGGCCTCCTGCCGCCGCCGCCCGACGATCTGGAGTCCCACCGGCAGACCGCTCCGGGTGAAGCCGCAGGGCACTGAGATGACCGGCAGTCCCGTGACCGTGATGCCGTAGGTGAGGAAGAACCACTGGGTGTAGTTGTCGAGCGGCTTGCCGTTGATCTCGGTCGGGTAGGGCTGCTCCACCGGGAAGGGCGGCACCGCCACCGTGGGCAGGATGAGCAGGTCGCGCGTCTCCATGAAGGCGCGCACCCGCTGCCAGAGGACGGTGCGCGCTTTCTCGGCCCGCGCGATCGCCTCCGGGGTGAGGCTGAGTCCCTGCCTGATGTTCCACACGAGACCCTTCTGCATCACGGGCTCCCAGCGCGCGAGCTTGTCGGCGTGCATCGCGACCATGGCGAGCCCGCGGGTGCCGAGCACGATGTCGTTGACCTCGCTGAAATCGCAGCAGGCCGCCTCCACTCTGGCGCCGAGCGAGCGGAAGGCGCGCGTGGCGCCCTCGGCGACCGCGGCCACCTCGTCGTCCACGGGGATGAGACCGTTGAGGTCCGGCGTCCACGCCACGCGCCAGCCCTTGACCGACGGGCTCTTGACGGCGCGGAGAAATTCGCGCGTGTCCACGTCGTAGGAGAGCGGCGCTCGGTCGTCGGGCCCGGCGATGACTGAGAGCATGAGGGCGGTATCTCCAACGGTGCGCGCCATGGGACCGCTGACGCTCAGCGAATCCCACGCGAGCTCGCGCGGGTGGACGGGCACCAGCCCCGCGGTGGTCCTGAAGCCGACCACGCCGCAAAAGGCGGCAGGCGTGCGGAGCGAGCCGCCCAGGTCCGAGCCCTGGGCGATGGGCCCCATGCCGGTGGCCAGGGCGACCGCGGCGCCGCCGCTCGAGCCGCCGCAGGTGAGCGCCGGGTTCCAGGGATTGCGCGTGGCGCCGAAGACGTCGTTAAAGGTGTTGCCGCCGGCGCCGAACTCGGGCGTATTGGTCTTGCCCAATATGATGGCGCCCGCCGCCTTGAGCCGCTGGACGATCAGCGCGTCTTCCTCCGGCACGTGGTGCTCGTAGATCTTGGATCCCCAGGTCGTGCGGATACCTTTGGTGGGCGTCAGGTCCTTGATCGAAACCGGCACGCCGTGGAGCGGCGGCAGCGCCGTCCTGCGCGTGAGCGCCGCCGTCGCCTTGCGGGCGGCGGCGAGCGCCGACTCGCGCGCGACGGTCACGCAAGCGTTGAGCGCGGGATTGACGGCATCCACGCGTGCGAGCACCGCCTGCATCACGTCGAGCGGGGAGACCTTCCTCGCGCGGTAGAGGCGGGCGAGCTCGGTGGCCGGGGTGAAGCAGAGGTCGCGGTCGCTCACGGGGGTCTCCTGGGGGGCGTTAGAGGACCTTGCGCGGATCCAGCGCGTCGCGGAGCCCGTCGCCGATGTAGTTGATGCTGAGCACGGTGAGGAAGATGGCGGTGCCCGGGAAGATGGCCCAGTGGGGGGCGAAGTCGAGGTTGTCCTTGGCGTCGAAGAGGATGCGTCCCCAGGTCGGGATGTCGGGCGGGAAACCCAGGCCGAGGAAGGAGAGCGAGGACTCGGTGATGATGGCCGCCGCCACGTCGATGGTGCCCGCGACGATGACGGGCCCGAGCGCGTTGGGCAGGATGTGGCGGACCACCTGGCGGAGCGGCTTGGCGCCCAGGCCTCGCGCCGCCTCGACGAACTCCTTCTCGCGCAGGGAGAGGAACTGGGCGCGGACCAGGCGCGCCACCGGCATCCAGCGCAGCCCGCCGATCACCGCGACGATGAGGATGAACACGCCGGCCTCGGGCCCGAGGACTTTCTTCAATGCGTCGCGGAAGAGGTAGACGATCAGCAGCAGCAGCGGCAGCTGGGGCAGCGACAGGAAGAGATCCGTCAGGCGCATGAGGGTATGGTCGGCGGCCCCGCCCATCTGGCCGGCCACCGCGCCCACGGCGGTGCCCACGCTGATCGCGATCAGCATGGCCATCACACCCACGGCCAGCGAGATGCGGCCGCCGTAGAGCATGCGCGCCAGCACGTCCTGGCCCAGGTCGTCGGTGCCGAGCGGATGGGTCCAGGACGGCCCTTTGAGCTTGGCCTTGAAGTCGATCTCGTTGATGGGAACGTGGTAGACGAGGGGTCCGAGCAGCACCGCCAGGACCAGCAGGGTCAGCACGAGGGAGCCGATGATGGCCAGCCGGTGGCGGCGGAAGCGGCGCCAGGTCTCCGTCCAAAGCGTTTCCGCCGTTCGCCGATCGGCGAACGCGACCGCGCCGGGGACCGCGTTGGAGGCTGCGCCGGTGGGTGTCATCGATCCACGGGGATCAACGGTACGAAATGCGGGGATCGAGCCAGCCGTAGAGCAGGTCGGCGATCAGGTTGAACAGCACCACGAGACAGGAGAACACGAAGGTGATGGCCATGATCACCGGCGTGTCATTGGCCAGGATGGCGGTGATCAGCAGCGAGCCGATGCCCGGCACCCGGAAGATCTGCTCGGTGATCACGGCGCCGGTGAAGATGGCGGGGATCTGGAGCGCGACGAGCGTGACCACGGGGATCAGCGCGTTGCGGACGACGTGCTTGAGGATGGTGGCCTTCTCGGAGAGGCCCTTGGCCCGCGCCGTATTGATGTAGTCGAGGCGGACCACTTCGAGCACGGAGGAGCGCACGAAGCGCGTCATGTAGGCGCCCTGGAAGAGCCCCAGGACCGCCACCGGCATGATGGCCTGCCGCGCATGCTCCCAGTACCAGTGCCAGCCGGTGGCGCTGATGTCGGCGCGGTAGATGAAGGGCAGCCAGTCGAGGTAGATGCTGAAGAACAGGATAAAGAGGATGCCGGTAAAGAAAGTGGGGAGCGAGAAGCCAATGAAGGCGAACGTCGTGGCGATCTGGTCGAAGACGGAGTAGGGCCGCATGGCCGAGTAGATCCCGATGGGCAGCGCGATGAGCAGCCCGAGCAGCTGGGCCGAGCCCAGCACGAAGAGCGTCGTCGGCAGGCGCTGGAGGATGAGGGTGCCGACGTTGATCCGGCTGACGAAAGAGTAGCCCCAGTCGCCCTTGAGCATCGAGGCGAACCAGCGCGCGTAGCGGACGGGGATCGGGTCGTTGAGGCCGAACTGCTCCCGGATGCGGGCCTGGATCTCCGGCGGGACATTGGAGTTGGTCGCCGCTTCGCCCAGCGGATCGCCTGGGGCCATCGCCAGGATGATGAAGAGCACCAGGCTGATCCCGGCGAGGACCGGAAGGGCGATCAGGACGCGGCGGAGGAGGTACCTGGACATGCGGCCGGCGGCGGGGCGGAGGGGCCGGGCCCGCGGGCCCGGCCCCTCCGCGACCCGGCTAGGCCTCCTTGTACCAGAACGGCAGGTACCAGAAGTCCGAGTCCCAGCCGCTCTGGATGGCGTTGCGCATCTTGTTGCCGATGGCGGCGACCCGCGGCCGCCAGGCCACCGGGATCACGACCACGTTCTTGATCAGCAGGTCGTTCATCTGGACGAAGAGCGCCGCGCGCTTGACCGGGTCCAGCTCGGCCTCGGCTGTTTTGTAGAGACGGCCGTACTCGTCGCTGCGCCAGCGCGAGATGTTGCGCCCCTGCCACTTGTTCTCCTTCGTGGCGACCTCCCAGGGCGTGTGCTGGAGCATGAAGTCCTGGGGGTCGGGCATGATCTGGGTGGTCGTGTACATCTGGATGTCGGTGTAGAAGTGGGCGTAGGTGTCGGGGTTGGCTGCGTCGGAAGAGAAGAACACCGACGCCGTCACCGACTTCAACTCCATCTCGATGCCCGCCTTGGCCGCCGCCTGCTTGACGATCTGCTGGGTCTTCTGGCGGGGCTGGTTGATGGACGTCTGGAAGACCATCTTGAGCTTCTTCCCGTCCTTGGCCCGGATGCCGTCGGCCCCGCGCTTCCAGCCCGCGGCATCGAGGATCTGGTTGGCCTTGTCGACGCTGAACTCCCACTTGGTGTTCTTCGAGTTGAAGCGGGCTGGCGCATTGAGGAAGTTGGCCGTGACGATGGCCGTGCGCCCGTAGATCTCCTCCTGCACCGAGGTGCGGTCTACGAGCAGGTTCATGGCCTGGCGCACGGCGGGATCTCCGAGGAACGGGTGGGTCGTCTTGAGGCTCGCCCGCTCGCCGTCCACCTCGGTCCACGGGTCGGTGTTGTTGAGCTGGATATGCTCCATGTTGCCGCCGATGGAGATGTCGGCGCGGCCCCTGCCGCCCTGCTCGAAGCGCTTGAGGATCTCGTCCTCGACCTGCATGTTCCATGCGTAGTCGTACTCGCCCGTCTGCATCACGGCGCGTGCCGCCGAAACGGCGTCGCCGCCGCCCTTCATCTCCATGGTGTCGAAGAACGGGCGGTTCGGGACGTGGTAGTTCGGGTTCAACTCGGCCCGCACGATGTCGCCGGGCTTGAAGTCGACGAAGCGGTAGGCACCCGTACCCACGGGCTTGACGTTGTTCGGCGCCTCGCGGGACTTGGCGCCTTTGTAGGCCTCGAACAGGTGCTTGGGGATGATCATGCCGCGGACGCCGCAGAACGGATCGGCCCAGAACGGTGTCGGCTTCTTGAAGTGGATCTTGACCGTGTGACTGTCGACCTTGTCGATCTTCTCGATGTCCGCGTACGTGCCGCTGGTGACGGCCGCGGTGGCGGGGTCGGTCGCGAACTCCCAGTTGAAGACGATGTCGTCGGCGGTGAAGGGCTTGCCGTCGTGCCAGGCGACCCCGCGCTTCAGCTTCCAGACCACCGACCGGCCGTCCTTCGCGAGCTGGCCGTTCTGGAGGCTGGGGACATTGGCCGCCAGCACCGGGAAGAAGTTGCCCTCGGGATCGTAGGAGACGAGCGATTCATAAAAGATCCGCGAGCCGTCCTGGTCCTTGGTGCCGACCGCGAAATGCGGATTGAGCAGGGTGGGCGCCTGCCACCAGAGCGTCTTGAGGTGCCCCCCGCCACCCCGCTTGGTGGGGTTGAAGGTGGCCGCCTTGCTTTGGGCCTGGGCCACGCCGGCCGAGGCCAGCATCTGGGCGGCCATGGGCGCGGTCAGCCCCAGCCCGATCATGGTCTGGACGAAGCGGCGGCGGCTCATCTGGCCCGCCTTGACCTGCCCGATCATGTTCCTGAGTTCACGCTCTTCCATCCGAGGTCCTCCTAATTTTCAAGGGGAGTCAGCGAAGAGGCTGATTGGCTCCTTATATGCTCGGGCGCGGCAGGTGTCAAGGTACGGATGTCTCAAACCCTATCACAGAACGCGCGGGCGGGCGCCGGCGCCCGGCGCCACCCAGGAGGGCGCCGTGTATACTGGGCGCGTGAGATTGCTCCTCGCGCTGGCTGCTCTTGCCGTGATGCTCGGGGCCTCGCCGCTGGCGTCCGGCGCTGAGGACCCCGCAGCGGCGCTGGGCCTCATCCGGCCGAAGCCCGCCCAGGCCGCCAAGGATTTCGAGGTCCGCGCGCTCGACAACAAAATGCTCCGGTTCTCCGACTTCAAGGGCCAGGTGATCTTCCTCAACTTCTGGGCGACCTGGTGCAAGCCCTGCGAGGAAGAGATGCCCGCGATGGAGCGCCTGTACCAGGAATACAAGGCCAAGGGGTTCGTGGTGCTGGCGATCTCGGCGGACGCCGAGGGTGCGGTCGTGGTCACGCCGTTCGTGAAAAAGCACAAGCTCACGTTCCCCATCGGGCTCGATCCAAAGCTCAACGTCAGCGCCCTCTACGGCGTGTGGGCCGTGCCCTCGACCTACATCATCGACCGGCAGGGCAAGCGCATCCTCTTCGCCAACGGCCCGCGCACGTGGGACGGCAAGGCCTCGCGCGCCCTGTTCGAGTCCCTGCTCCGGTAGGGCGCCGTGGCCGAATCCCTCGGGGTGGCGGTGGCGTTCTCGGCAGGGTTGTTGTCCTTCCTCTCACCGTGCGTGCTGCCGCTGTTCCCGTCCTACCTGTCGTTCATCACGGGGATGTCGGTCGACCGGCTCGCCCACGAGGTGCGGGTCGGAGCCCGGACGCGCGTGCTGCTGCACTCGCTGTGCTTCATCGCGGGGTTTACGGCCGTC